>NZ_SOBS01000003.1:0-468606 GCF_004365035.1 Arthrobacter sp. JUb115
AGGCGTTGATTGCTGGTGCTGAGGGTAATGCGGCGGTGTTGCCGGAGCTGAAGGATCGTGTTCTGAAGCTTGCCGCGGCCCACCCGCTGTACCCGGAACTGGCTAAGGTTTCCGAGTAGCATCATCTGATTAGGATGTGGGCCCGGAAGGTGGAAATACTCGCTTTTCGGGCCCGCGGTCTTTCAACATCCAGAGGTCCAGGCGCTGCACGATACGTGCGGTGGCCGCAAGCCTCTGGAACCACACTCCACAGATCCGGGGCAGAAGCTCTCGGATTACCCAAGTTCTAAGGATGTGACCCGCTATGGCGGTTAGCGTATTCGATCTTTTCTCGGTTGGCATCGGACCGTCTTCCAGCCATACCGTGGGACCAATGCGTGCAGCACACGCATTCATTGCCCAAGTAATCCGAGAAGGCCAACTGGACGCACTGGAAAATATCCGTGTTGATGTCTACGGATCCCTGGCCGCTACCGGACGCGGCCACGGCACCTTCACTGCCATCATGCTGGGGCTTGAAGGCTTCGAACCTGAAACCGTGCTGCCATCACAGGTCGATGACCGCCTGGCGGACATGGAAGCCACTGGAATCCTCCACCTGGCCGAACAGCTGGATCAGCGCAAGGACCTGAACTACAAGGTCGAAGACATGATCCAGCATCCGCTCACCGTACTGCCGCGCCACACCAACGGCGTGAAGTTCATTGCCCTCGACGCTGACGGCAACGAAATCGCCAACGAGACCTTCTTCTCCGTAGGCGGCGGCTTCATCGTGCGCGAAGGCGCCGAAGACCGCATCGAGAAGAACCTCGAAGAGAAGCTGAACAAGCAGCCCTATCCATTCACCACGGCAGCCAAGCTGCTGGAACATGTGAAGGAAACCGGCCTGTCCATTGCCGACATCATGATGGCCAACGAAATGGCCTACCGGTCCCGCGACGAGATCCGCAACGGCTTGGTCCACATCTACGAAGTGATGGAAGACTGCAAGGATTCCGCGCTGGAACGCACCGGAGTGCTGCCAGGCGGCCTGAAAGTTCGCCGCCGTGCGCCGGAATGGCATGAACGCCTGCGCAAGGAAGACAAGGACCGGGATCCGGTCTACTGGCAGGAATGGATCAACCTCGTTGCTCTGGCCGTCAATGAGGAGAACGCCTCCGGCGGACGCGTGGTCACCGCTCCGACCAACGGCGCAGCGGGCATCATCCCAGCCGTGCTGTTCTACGCCACCCACTACGCACCGGGCGCAAAGTACTGGAATGAGGAGGAAAAGCACGACGCTGTCGTACGCTTCCTGCTCACCGCCGGTGCCGTGGGCGTGCTGTACAAGGAGCAGGCATCGATCTCCGGCGCCGAGGTCGGCTGCCAGGGCGAAGTCGGTTCAGCATCATCGATGGCTGCTGGCGGCCTGGCCGAAATCCTTGGCGGCACACCAGCACAGGTAGAGAACGCAGCGGAAATCGCCATGGAACACAACCTTGGCCTGACCTGCGACCCGATCGGCGGACTGGTCCAGATCCCTTGCATCGAACGCAACGCCATCGCTGCTTCCAAGGCAGTGAACGCGGCGAAGATGGCGCTGATGGGCGACGGCGAACACCACGTCACCTTGGATGAAGTCATTATCACCATGCGCGAAACCGGCAAGGACATGAGCGACAAGTACAAGGAAACTGCGATGGGCGGCCTGGCCGTCAACGTGGTGGAATGCTGATTTCCCAGTAACGCATGACCCAGTTCGGGAGGCCTGCACTGCAGGTCTCCCGAACTTTTTAAATGTGATCTTGGCCCCCAAGTCCGGCAATTCCAAGCCATAGCTGATAGAACTGGGACTAGGCCCAATGCGCGCTAGCGCAAACCAGTTTCGAGGAGGTGAGTGTCGTGGAAGACAGTTCTAGTCGATCTATGCACACGAACTCACCCGGACGCTCGTAGCCGAATCAGCCGAATCTGGCAGCATCCTGCCATGGGATCCCAACGAGTTCGTGACTCTTGTACATGTCACCGGCGCCTGGTCCTGCACGCAAATACTGACTGATTTATCTCCCTGTATTCATGGGGTGATCAAGCGGTGAGAAGTTGCTGGCAGGCTTGCATTCACGCGCCAAATGAACCATTTGGACCAAAATCATGTTTTCTCCAGAAAAGGTAGACTTCTCTACTATTTCGCGAGCCTTGCGCTCCCATCTCAATCACGCAGAATTCCAGCTCGCGGCAGGGCTGCTGGGCGGTCTGCACATCGCCCAGACCATTGAGCACCTCGAAGCACTGGATGCCACCGAGGCTGCCCTGGCCTACCGGCTGCTGGACAAGCAAGCCGCGGTACTGGTCTTCCAGGAACTCGACGCCCCGGTGCAAGCCGACCTGGTGCGGGCGCTGCAGTCGCAGACCGTCATCGATGCCTTCGCCCAACTCCCCGCCGCGGGACGGGTAGCGCTGCTCGATGAACTGCCAGCGATCGTGGCCACGAAACTGCTGGCAGGGCTGCCGAAGGCCAAGCGCCAGGAAACCGGAATCCTGCTGGGCTATCCGGAATCAAGCGCCGGCAGGGCGATGTCCCCGGATTTCATCGCCACCCACCCACAGCTGTCTGTGGCCGAAACCCTGGAACGCATCAGCGCACGCCTCGGGAACTGCGAGAACGCGCAGCTCATCCTGGTGATCGATGATGAACGCCGGCTGCTTGGCACCATCAAGCTCAGCGAGCTGCTCACCGAGCCGGCCGGGACAACGATCGGAGAACTGTGCACCCAGAGTCCGGTCGTCCAGGCTTGCGAGCCGGAGACGAGCGCGGCACGGGCGGTGGTGGATCGGAAGGCAGGGATGCTCCCGGTGCTTGATCGGGAAGATCGCCTGCTGGGAGTGCTGACCTTGCCCATGGCGATCGGGATCCTCGAGGATGCCGAAGAGCGCCGCTCCGCGTACGGCTCCGGAACGGATCCGCTCTTCCGCCCTTACCTGGGGACGCCATTGCGCCACCTGGTAAAGGCACGCGTCATCTGGCTGCTGGTCCTGGCTATCGGCGCGACCTTGACGGTCAAGGTGCTGTCCAGTTTCGAGCAGACACTGGAGTCGATGGTGGTGCTCAGCTTGTTCATCCCCTTGATCGTGGGCATTGGCGGGAACACCGGCAACCAGGCGGCGACCACTGTCACCCGTGCGCTGGCCATGGGGGATGTGCGGGGAAGCGACTTCTGGCGGGTGCTGATGCGCGAGGTGCGAATCGGAGCGGTCCTGGGACTGTGCCTGGGCGCCATAGCGCTGGTGGTGGCCGGGAGCATTTTCGAACTGCGCATAGGTTTGGTGATAGGCATCAGCCTGGTGGCACTGTGCAGCATTGCTGCCGCTGTCGGCGGGGTGATGCCGATCATCGGAAAATTCTTCAAGGTTGATCCTGCGGTATTTTCCAACCCCTTCATTTCAACCTTCGTGGATGCCGCCGGGCTGATCGTCTACCTGTCGGTGGCCGTGCTGATTCTTGGATAGCCAGCAGCTGCACTGGGGTGCGCGGAATAAATTCGCGCACCCCAGTGTCGTAACAGGTATGCCTCATAGCAAGCTCTTTACTGAATTTACCGTCCCGGCCAGAAGCGGAGAAGGCCTGAAGCTTCGCAACCGCGTCGTGCTTCCGCCGATGTGCCAGTATTCCGTGGAAAAACGCGACGGCGTTCCAACGACCTGGCACTTGGCTCACCTGGGTTCCATGGCCCATGGCGGATACTCCTTGGTGATCGCCGAAGCAACTGCGGTGGCAGCTGAAGGCAGGATCTCCGATCGCGATACCGGCCTGTGGAATGACGAGCAGGCCGAAGCCTGGAAACAGATTGCCCAATATATCCGCTCCCATGGGGCAGCCGCCGGCGTGCAGCTGGCGCACGCCGGAGCCAAGGCATCGACCTATGGCTGGCTCAAGGATCTTGAAGACGCTGGAAAATCCGGCAGCATCAGCGCGGACGATGGCGGCTGGGAAACCTTCACTTCCTCGCCCAGCGAGCTCTACGGGCTGAAGCCAGCTACCGCGATGAGCGTGGAACAGATCCAGGCATCGGTGCAGGACTGGGCTGATGCGGCCAAGCGTGCCGACGCGGCCGGATTCGACCTGATCCAGATCCATGCCGCGCACGGCTACCTGGTGCACCAATTCCTGTCGCCGCTGACCAATAAGCGCACCGACGAATACGGTGGCCGTTTCGAGAATCGCACTCGATACCTGCGTGAAGTCATCGAGGCAGTGGCTGCCGTGTGGCCGGAAAACAAGGCCCTGGGCATTCGCTTCTCCGGAGAAGACTGGGTGGACGATGGATGGAGCATTGCTGACACCGTTCGGATCGCCAAGGAACTCTACGGCTACGGTGTGCGCCACTTCGACCTCTCCAGTGCAGGAATTGGCAAGTTCAACGGACCGTCTGGTCCGGGCTACCAAGTGCCGTTGGCTCAGGCAGTGAAGGAAGCGCTGCCCCAGGATGCCTTCGTTACCGCGGTCGGCGTCATCACCGAGCCGATGCAGGCAGAGCAGATCGTCGTGACCGGGCAAGCGGACGGCGTCTGCGTTGGGCGCGCTGCCCTGGGCGATCCGCAGTGGGCTAACCGTTCGGCGCAGGAATTGGGTGCACCGATGGCATTCCCCGCCCAATACTGGCGCGGCCGCTGGTAAACGCAAGTTGCCATGCTGATTTCATCCAAACAACGACATAGTTTCTGGTTACCTCTTCCAGCCACTGAATAGTGATGTTAGGTTAGTGCCACGGATCTAGTCGCACCGCGGCCAAGGGTCGCGTGCGGAAGGGAGTCAGCATGGCACTACGCGCGGATTCTAATGGAATCGACGCTTCGCTCTATCGGAGAAACGGCTCGTGGAGCACAGCTCTCGTGGATGCATCGTTGGGAACCACTGCCGCCCAGGAAGCAGCAGACCGGCTTCCGGACGAGGTAGCCAAGCTGCTCAAGAGCCAGCAGGCGCAGCCCAGCGATGTCCAAGCACTGATCGGCGCACTGGAGCCAGCCCAGGGACTGCGAGCACCAGTAGCACGGTTCGTAGCTGTTCATGACGGCGAAATCGTCCTGAACGAAGTCATCCCAGGCCTCAAGGTCCAAACTTCATCGGTTGATGTGGGTCCGTTCCCGAACTTCACGGCGCTGGCCCGCGCCCGTGGCGGATCGTTCTCCTACCTCGTAGCTGAAGTCAGCAAGGACGGAGGCGAGGTGCACCTCTACAATACGGCGTCACCTGAACGCCTGGGCAGCCGTGGCATCGTCGGGTTGCCCGAGGAAATCCACCATGCACGCAAGGTGCCCGGGGAATACGACCAGCCCAAGGCGCAGGCCGCCGCCGATGAGATGGCTCGTCGAAACGCTGACGAAGTTGCCGAGCTGATCAGTGAAATGTCCAACGAGAACTACGTCCGCCTGATCATTCTTTCGGGCGACATCAAGGCTCGTGAACTAGTGCTCGGGGCAGTACCCGTGGCGCTCAAGGACTATGTAGAAGTCATCGACTCGCATACGCGCACCGGGGGTGCGGACACCAAGCAAGTCGATGCCCAAATCACCAAGCTTGTAGAGGAAGTGAAAGCCAAGTCCCTGGCTGAATTGGAATCGAAGATCGCTGCGCAGTCCGGCAACGGCAAAGCGCAGCTTGCTGTCGGTCTCGATGAAGTTGTCACTGCGCTCCAATCGGCGCAAGCCGAAATGGTGCTGGTTGGACAGTACCAAAGCGAGCATACCCTTCGCGCCTTGAGCGCCGAACCATGGATTGCCCATCAGGACGGAGATGACCATGCAGAGTTGGTCGTCGGGGAATGGCCGGCGCCAGAAGTGCTCCTGCGGGCCACTGCGCTGACCGATGCCAGCATTCGCTATGTACCGGATTCGGTGATTCCTGGCGGTGCAGGAATCGCAGCCTTGCTGCGCTGGGCCAAATCCTGAACAGTTCATTAGAAGAAACGATCCGCACAGGAAATCCTGCGCGGATCGTTTTTTGCGTTCCAGCTATCTGGTGCCTAGCGATCTGACGGGCCGGCTGCCGGGGGAGCCGGTGGGGAAACATCTGAACCGTGATCGGAGTTCTGCTGCTGTCCAGGCTGGTAGGCCGGAGGAGCCCAGTAGGCCTGGCTAGGGTGAACCGGTGGCTGGTTCATCTGCCAAGGCTGCAGCATCGGACGGCGCTCTGCTGCTGGAATCGGGCCTGCCGTACGCGCAATGCCTTGCCTGTCTGCCAGCTTCACCAGCACGAAGGTCAATAGGGCCATGAAGCACACCGAGAAGACCAGCGAGACCGGGTTGGATTCCGTGGCGTTCAGATCAACTACGCCCATTGCACCGAGCAGGAACAAGAAGGTGTTGTTGATGATGTGCATCGCCATCGCTGCTTCAAGGCCACCGGTGCGCCAGGTCAGATAGCCTGCCGCGATAGCGAACGCCGCCACATCGAGAAGCCCCCAGACATCGTAGAGATGGCCGATGGTGAAGAAGGGAACTGGAAGCAGGATGGCGAACAGTGGATGCTTCAGCCAGCTGCCGATGACCTGCATGAACGCGCCACGGAAAACAAGCTCTTCAGCTGCGCACTGGAAGGGCGTCAAGAGGATCACCAGCAGGGCATAGAACAGCGGATCGGCCGGCAGGCTGCTCGCCGGCACGGGTTCGGACTCGCCAATGCCCAAGGCGCCCAACCCGAAACTCAGCCCGAAATACACTGCGAACAAGATGGCGCTGGCACCCAACACCAGGCCGAACCAGCGCCAGCGCAATTTGCCGGCGACCGATATCAGCAAGCCGACAGGCTTGGGTCCGATGAGCAAGTAGGCGAGGTAGACCGCCGGGATCATGATGATCAGGGAGACCATGGTCATCGAGAAGTCCGTTGCCGTGGCCATGTTCAGGGTTGGATCCATGAGGAACTGATCGGGAGCCTCATCTGGATTCTCCGCAGCCCACGTCAGCGGGTTCATGATCAGTGCAATGAACATCGCCAGTATGGCGATGAGCAATGCCGCGCCGTAGAAGCCAATGCCGATGCCGGTGAACGCCAGCGGCCTCCACCAGCGGTAGTTCTCACTGCGTCTCATTAGGCGATGGAACGAATAGTTCATCTCAACCTCGGCGCCTTGCGGCAAGGGTGGCTGGTTCATTGGCAAGCTCATGGCTCAATTCTCCCGTTCCGCAGTGTTTGAAGGTATGAACCTTACGGAGGATTTATCGGGTCATCCTTTTGAATATCCAGGACCAGCTCTTCGCAACGCGGTCGGCATCCAAGGCAAACTCCAATGGGCTAGCTCTTACACTGGGAAAGAACGATTCGCCTTCTTTGATTTGGAGCAGCACCACGTGGGCCATCATCACCATGACGAACCGATTTTGCAGGATCCCCGGCGCCGGCGGCGTGCCTCGATCATCTTATGGGCGCTGCTTGCGCCTATCGGCGCCCTGGCCCTGGTCATGGTCATCTTGTTGTGGCCGCAAGGCAACTACGACAAGTTTGCCCTGAACGGAGCCATGGACACTACCGGTGGCGCAACGATGGAAGTGGGCACTGTCACGCGCAGCACAGTCCAGGACTGCCCGTCTTCCCAGGGGTTGGAAGAAGTTGGTGGCAAGGTTCTCGAATGCCAAGTCACCTACGTGATGCCCGAATCCGGAGGCGCGGAGATCCAATTGGAAATCCCACCGGAAATGCTGCAATCACGTGATGCGCGCGCGGGCGACAGCATTCGATACCTTGATCTCTCCGCGGTGGACACCACCAGCGGCAGCCCGTACGTATTCGTTGACTTCGTGCGCACTTTGCCCATGGCACTGCTGGCCATCGCCTATGGCGTGGTCGTGGTGCTGGTCGCCGGATGGCGCGGCACGCGGGCGATGATCGGCTTGGTCGGTGGCATCGCCTTCATGATCATCTTCATGGTTCCGGCCTTGCTTGAAGGCGGCAATCCGGTCCTGGTGGGACTCACCGGTTCTACCGCCATCATGTTTGTCGCGTTGTATTTCGCCCATGGGCTGAACGCGAAAACATCCACAGCGCTGCTGGGAACGCTCTTTGGCCTGGCGGTGACCGCGGCGATGGTGCTTTGGTTGACCGATGCGGCCGCTTTGACTGGAGCCAACGATGAATCGGCAATCACCCTATCGACGGTGGCCCCGCAAATTTCCCTGCCCGGCTTGCTGATCTGCGGCGTGCTGGTTGGCGGCATGGGTGTGCTCAATGACGTGACAATTACCCAGTCGGCAACCGTCTGGGAACTGGCAGAGAGCACGCCCAAGGCCTCGGCCAGGGAACTGTTCTTCCGCGGCATGCGCATCGGCCGGGACCATATCGCTTCGACCGTATACACCATCGCCTTCGCCTACGCCGGTGCGGCCCTGCCGGTGCTGGCCATTGCGGCGCTGAGCAACCAGAGTTTCGGGGTCACCCTCGGCTCCGGCGCCATGGCTGAAGAGGTCATCCGAATCCTGATTGGTTCCATCGGATTGGTATTGGCGATCCCGGTAACCACCGCCATTGCAGTGATGGTGGTGAAAGCTACCGGCACCGGTGGTGCCCACGGCAAGCGGGCTTTGCAGAGTGTAACCTCCGACTCCTAGGTGCGAACCATTCTCATATGTAATGTAGAATAGTTCTCAATAGCGATCCGATTTAGATGGAGACCACCATGAAGAACTACCGCTCGCTGCTCGCAGCTGCCGTCGCCCTGCCCGCTGCCGGACTGATCCTTGCCGGATGCGGTAGCGCCACGGGAAGCGAATCGAAGGACGCGGAATCTGCAGGGATCAGCGTAGTGGCCACGACGAACGTCTACGGACAGATCGCCCGTGCCATTGGTGGAGATAGCGTGGAGGTCAGCGAGATCATCACTTCGGCCGCACAGGATCCGCACTCCTATGAGCCAACCGCACGCGACAAGCTTGCGATATCCAGCGCGGACCTGGTCCTTGCCAATGGTGGCGGATATGACCAATTCATGGACTCTCTCGTTTCTTCGCTACCGGAAGGCAAGTCTGGAGAGATCACGCTCATGCACGCTGTGGACTCCTCGCCGGTAGCTGCGGAATCCGAAGAGGCCGGGCATGAGGGCGAAAGTGCCGAGGAGCATGCGCAGCACGCTGATGAGGGCGGCCATGAGGGCGAAAGCGTCGAGGAGCATGCGCAGCACGCTGATGAGGGCGGCCATGAGGGCGAAAGCGCTGAGGAGCATGCGCAGCACGCTGATGAGGGCGGCCATGAGGGCGAAAGCGCCGAGGAGCATGCGCAGCACGCTGAAGAGGGCGGCCATGAGGGCCACGACCACGCGGGCTACAACGAGCACATCTGGTACGACCTGGATTCCATGGGTGAACTTGCTGATGCACTGGCCGAGTCCTTCGCCAAGGCCGATACCGCCAACGCGGATCAGTACAAGCAGAACGCAGCAGCCTTCAACGAAGGGATCGGGAAACTCGAAGCCCAGCTCGAAACCGCCAAGCTGGATGGCAAGAGCTTCATGATGACCGAGCCGGTTCCATTCCACTTGCTGGAAGCAGCCGGCATGGAGAACACCACTCCTGAAGGGCTGAGCGAAGCCATCGAAGAGGGCGAGGGCATTGCGCCGATGACCATGAAGAAGGCTGAAGACAAGCTCGTTGCTGGCGACGCTGACATGCTTGCCTACAACGTGCAGACCGAAGGCAGCGAAACCAAGGCGCTGAAGAAGAACGCTGAGCGGGGACAGGTACCTGTAGTCGACTTTGCAGAAACCATTCAGGATGATTCCAGCTACCTCGAATGGATGGAATCCAACATTTCCGACTTGGCTTCCGCAATCAACGGCTAAACCTACGTAAACTAAATGCATGGCATTGTTCTCTTCCCAGATAACGCAAGCGACAGGTAAAGCACGCTCCCTCATTGCGGAGCGGTCTGTTCGAGCGGAGATCGCTCACTCGGACCGGGGAATCGAGCAAGCCGACCATGTGCTTTTCTTCGCCGAGGGGCCCGGGCAGTTCTACCAGCTCGGAGTCTGGCTGGGTACCTTCGAGCGACTGGCTGCCCAGGGTCTCAACGTCGGCGTGGTGCTCATGGACGCATTAAGCGCACGACACGCGCTGGCAGAGTCGAACCTGCCGATATTGTTCTCGCGTTCCATGGAGCAGATCGAGAATAAGCTGAGCGAGTGGAATACCAAATCCATCAATTACGTGAACAACGCCCAGCGGAACTTCACGATGCTGCGCTTCAACGGACCGGCGCATATTCACTTGAACCACGGTGAGAGCGAAAAGGCCTCCATGGTCTCCAACCAGCTCAAGGCCTACGATTTCGCCTGCGTGGCTGGTGCTGCCGCGGTAGAGCGCATCACCGAGAACATCTCCCGTTTCGACCCATCGCATCTGGTGCAGATCGGACGCCCGCAGCTCGATGAACTGGAATTGCCCGGCCCTTCGGAGAAGATCCGGGTTCTCTACGCACCGACTTGGGAGGGCGACTCGCAAGCCATGGCGTACTCCTCGGTGGCTACTTTGGGCGAGAGAATTCTGGCCCAGCTGAGCAACGATGAGCGTTTCGAAGTACGTTTCCGTCCTCATCCGAAGACCGGTGATGTGTCCGCAGAGGCAAAGAAGGCCGTGGTAAGCCTGAAAAGCAACTACGCTGCCACCGTGGATGCGCTCAGCGACGCGGCGCAGTCCTTGGTGTGGGCGGATGTGGCCATCTGCGACACCTCGGCGATGGCCTATGACGCGGTAGCGCTCAACATCCCGCTGCTGCTGGCCGGAGACCCCCAAAGCAAGCTCCATTCAGGGTTGCCATTGGACCAGCGGCTGGGCAACGCCAACGGACTGGCGCAGCGGGTTGCGGATCTTGCCGCATCCTCGGTTGCCGGGGCGCAAAAACAGCTGGCACAGTACTTCTTTGCCACCACAGAACCCGGGGTGGCTACGAGGAAGCTGAGCCAGCTGCTTTCGAGCCTCTAGCCTTCTGGGCCTAGCGCTGCTTGAAGACCGTATCCTGCCATTCGCGATGGGCGGCGGGATCATGGGAGATCATTACGTGCTTGACATTGGTGTACTCATCGAAGGAATACTGGCTCATGTCCTTGCCCATCCCCGAAGCCTTGTAGCCTCCATGCGGCATGTCGGAAACGATCAGGATATGCTCGTTGATCCACACGCAACCGGCCTGGATTTCGGCGCTGGCACGCATCGCGCGGTCAACGTTCTTGGTCCATGCGCTCGCCGCCAGGCCATACGGGGTGTCGTTGGCCAATTCGATGGCTTCGTCATCGGTATCGAATGCCAACGCCGCCAGGACCGGACCGAAGACTTCCTGCTGCACGATCTCTGAATCCTGCGCAGCTCCCACCACCAGGGTAGGACGGTAGAACCAGCCATCGCCCGGAAGCTGCTTGCCTCCGGCAAGCACCGTTGCTCCGGCATCCTTGGCACGCTCAACCATCGAGGAAACCTTCTGCAGGTGGGCTTCGCTGATCATCGAACCCATGTCGGTATCGGGATCGGTCGGATCTCCCACCACCATGGCCTCCATCAGTTCGGCCACCTTGCTGGTGAACTTCTCGAAGACCGAGGAATGCACGTACGCGCGCGTGGCGGCGGTGCAATCCTGTCCGGAATTGATCGTCGAGCCGGCCACCGCACCATGTGCGGCAGCTTCGATATCGGCATCATCGAAGACCACCATCGGCGCCTTGCCGCCGAGTTCAAGATGAACCCGGGTACCGGTCTCGGCCGCCATGGACATGATCTTCAGGCCCACGGCGGTCGAACCGGTGAACGATGTCATCTTCACCAGCTTGTGGCGCACCAAGGGCGAGCCAACGCTGGGCCCGTCGCCAACGACAATGTTGATCACGCCGTCCGGCAACCCGGCATCCTTGGCGGCCCGGGCAAAGAGTACCGAGGTGCCCGGGGTCAGCTCGCTGGGCTTGAGTACAATCGTGTTGCCGGCGGCAATCGCTGGCAGGACCTTCCACGCAGCCATCTGCAGCGGGTAGTTCCACGGGCTGATCGAACCGATCACGCCGATAGCTTCACGGCGAACCATCGAGGTGGTGTTGCCCGCGTAGTCCCCGGCGGCCAATCCCTGCAAATTGCGTGCAGCGCCAGCAAAGAAATTCACGTTGTCGATGGAACCGGGCACATCGAATTGGGTCGACATGCGGATGCTCTTGCCGGTCTGAGCGGTTTCCAGGGCGGCGATTTCATCGGCATGCTTTTCCAGTTCGCGAGCGAATGCCAGCAGGTGGTCGGCCCGTTCGCCCGGGGTCAGCCGGGACCAGGTCTTGAAGGCACCGGCGGCCGCCTGCACCGCCTGGTCAACCTGCTCGCCGGTCGCGGTATCCACGTCCAGCAGCTTCTTTCCGGTGGCTGGATTCGCGCGCTCCAGCACCGGGCCGTGCCCGCGGACCTGCTGGCCATTGATGAACTGGTGTCCAAGGGAACTATCGTAGTAGGCCATGTGAATTCTCCTAGGGGGATTCAGAGGGTGATATAGATCTTGCGCAGGGTTTCGGTGACGATCCAACGGGTTCTCATGCCCGCATGGAGCCGGACAACGCTGCCTGGAACCAGCACCAGTTCTTGGGCACCGAAACCTTCGGTTTCCAGAATCTGCACCGTCGCGCACCCGGCAAGCACCACGAAGTACTCGTCCGCTTCAATATCCTGCATGGCGCCGCGGGACATCTCCCAGACGCCGATTTCTGCATCCCCGAGGGTGCCCAGCTCGCGGTAGCCTGCGGTTGCGGATGCCTGACCGGCGACCACCTGCTCGTCGCCGATGGCAACATGCTTGACCTCAAGGGCATCGGCTTGGACGATGCCGGCTTGAAGTATTCTTCCAGGCATCAGGAATCGAACCCCATTCCGATCTTATCCATCAGCTTCAAGAAGGCCGAGCGCTCGCCTCGATTGCGATCGGCCTTGACCAGCTGGCTTGTCATCAGGTTCACGCCCACCCATGCGGCAGGTTCCGGCGGGAATGGGATCGGCTTGGTACGCACCAGTTCCAATTCGGTCAGCTCGGTCTTCTGGCCCGAGAGCAGATCCAGCATGACCCTTGCACCGAAACGGGTAGCGCCGACACCGAGGCCGGTGAAGCCTGCACAGTAGGCGACCTTGCCGCCGTAGGCCAGATCGAAGAAGGAGAAGAAGCGGGAGCAGGTATCAATGGCGCCACCCCACGCATGAGAGAACTTCACCTGTGAGAGGTCCGGGAAGCTGCCGAAGAAATGCGCGGCGAGCTTCTCGAAGGTCTGCTGGTTGGTGTCGTAGCTGGAGCGGACCTTGCCCCCGAAGTGGTAGACCGCGTCGTAGCCGCCGTAGAGAATGCGGAAGTTCCCTTCGGCGTCGATGGTTGGGCGGGCATAGTGGAACCGGTTGTTCAGGTCGGCCAAGCCCACCATGTTCTCCCAGCCGATGGCCGCGCGCTGCTGCGCAGTGAGCGGCTCAGTCATCAGCGCGTAGTCGTATACCGGCACAATTCGGGAGCGGTGGCGCTTGAGCAGAGACGGGAAAACATTGGTTGCCAGGGCCACATGCTTGGCGGTGATCTGCCCGTCGGCGGTCAGCACCTGGACCTGCGTGCCGGCATTGTTCATCTCCACGGCGTGGGTATGCTCGTAGAACTCGACGCCTAGCTCGCTGCAGACGCGGGCAAGTTCCCAGACCAGCTTGGCGGGGTGGACCAGCGCGGTTGAGTCATGGTCACGGGCGCCGGCCAAGAAGTCTGGCGAATTGATCAGTTGCCTTACCGCGCCGGCATCGAGGTAGTCGACACCCGGTGCCTCAGCTTCCTCGGCCACCCACGCAATCTGATGCTGTTCGGTGGCCACGCTGAGCGCGCCCTCGCGGACGAAGTCCACGTCCATTGCATAGCGGCGCACCGTCGCTTCGAACTCGTCGAGGTTCTTCCTGCCGAGCTCCGCAAGCAGCGCATTTTCCTTGGGCAGATGGTTTTCTCCGTTGGCCTCGCCATGGACCAGGGAGGCTTCGCAGAAGCCGCCATTGCGCCCGGAAGCAGCCCAGCCCAAGCGCTGGCCCTCGATCAGTACGACCCTTCGGCCGGGGTTCTGCTCCTTGGCTTGGAGCGCGGTCCACAATCCGGTGTAGCCGCCGCCGATAATCAGCAAGTCGGTGGTGAGTGAGCCATGCAGCGCCGGGTGGGGTGCGGGGCGGTGCTCATGATCCAGCCAGTAGCTGGTGCGCTTGGCGCCGGCCAATGCTCGGGAGATCAGGGTGGGGGAGACTTCGGCTTCATGCCTGTCAAAAGTCAGGTCATTGGTGCTGTTCATTGGTTCTTTCCTCGAAGGTAGCGGGTTCGGCAGGCGCTATCGAGGCAGGGGAACGACCAGTGGTCCGTGCGGCTTTGCCGTCTGCTGGGCACCGGGGATGCCAGTTGAGTGCCAATCGGCGGCCAAGGCTATCCCTCTTCTCGGAAAGATGAATACAAATTGAATGTGATTCATTACTCATCTAAGCCTGCGCCGCTCGGGGTTGTCAAGGTCCCGAAGCCAAGCCGAAACCCGGCCTTCGAAACAGCAAAGCACTGCTTCGAAGACCGGGCCTGGTCATGCGGGAACCGCGACCGGTTTGCCGCTAGTGAATTGATGCGCCCGTCCCGGGAAATGGCGGCTGAGCCAAGCCGCGCCGAACATCAGGAGGAATTCGGCGGCCGCAACTCCCAGCATCACCGGTGCATGCCCGGCGCCATGCGCAGCGTGGGACGCGTGATGGCCGCCAAACCACGGCATGCCGATCACCATCGCCACATGGGAGGTGCCCATGAGCGCGCTCATCACCAGCAGGCGCAGGGGAGAACCGCCGCGCAGCACGCACCAGGAGCATTTGATGCACCACAAGGTCATGGCAAGCAATGCCAGGTTCCACCACAAGGAGTGCGGCATCAGTGCCAGAACCAGCAGGTGGGTTGCGGCCAGGCCCAGCGAAGCGGCTCCCAGGGCAATGTGTCCGGCCGGCACCCTGGCCGCGTGGCTAGTCGCCGCTGCCACAGCAACCGTCTGATTCCTTGGTGGCGCAGCAGCCGTGCTGGATGGGGGCTGGAACATCAAGGACAGGGGAGCGGTCGAAGAAGCCCTCGGGACGGATGGTGAAGCCAACGGTGTCCACAGGCATCATCGGCCAGTCCTCAGTCCGCGGGAAGTGGGTCAACGCGAAGGTGTGCCACAGGCTGATCTGCTCGCCGTCGATGTTCTTGTCATCCTCGATCCACGAGCCAATGCCGTCAACGCCCGGGTTCTGGTTCACGAAGTCACCGGTTGGATAGCGGTGGCCGTCCTCCCGCTTGGTCACCCACAGGGCCTTGGAGGCGAATTCTGCGCGACGATGGATGGAGGATCCTTCGGCGGCCAGCAGGGTCGGCAGACCCTGGGACATCAGCTTGTAGCCCACCGGCTTGCCGAGGTAGTTCTTCGAATCCGGGTTGGTCACCACCCAAGTGCGGCCGGCGGTCGGATTGCTATCGCGTACCGCCTGCTTCTCGGTAGCCAGCACCGTGTGGCTGCGGGTGAAGGCGTTGCCCCGGGGGTTCTCCTTGCTGATGGGCAGGCGCACGGCTTCTTCTTCGATGACGCGGCTGGGTCCGCCGTCCAGGGCGAAGTCCAGCCGGGCGCCGAAGATGTGCTGGTGGAAGGGCGCGCCCAGGCCAGGCGCCATTTCCGAGGAGTAGCGCTCGTCGAGCATGGCCGAGGTGAACACGATGCCGGTGGCCTTGGCCTCGAATTCGATGGTGCCGTCCAGGTACAGGTACCAGTAGAAGCCGTAGTCGTAGTTGCCCACGGTAGTGAAGAAGCTGATCACCAGGCGGCGGTTGCGGCGCGTGTACTTCACGCCTGACCAGTCATCGGCGTGCTTGGAGAGGATCGAGGCGTCTTCCTCGTGCATGCAGATGCCGTTGGTGATCTTCTGCGCATTGCCATCTGCGTCGGTGACCACAGGGGAGATGTAGTGGATTTCGCCCAGGCAGTCGCAGCCCAGCTCCAGCGAGTTGGCCAGGCGCCCGATCAGGTACTCGCCGGTGTCGAAGTAGTTCTGCCAGCTGCGCACCGGGGAAGGGTCCCCGTAGGGGACTACCATTTCCGCGATGGACGCACGATCCAGGATGCGGCGTTCGGTGCCCCGATCGTTGAAGGCGATGTTGTAGAGCACCAGCCCTTCGCGCATGTCGAAACCGATATCCAGCGACCATTTCTCCCACTCGACGTGGTTGCCTGCGCTGACCGTGAAGCTGGCGCCCTCAGGCTGGGTGATCTCGATGGGCTTCTGGGTGGTGCGCACCGGGCCAGTGAGTTCCGGATCCGTGTAGTTGCCGTGGGTTTCGGGCACAGGGATGACTTCCAGGTCCAGCAGCTGGTCGATCTTTCCGGCGATGGTGTCAATGTAAACCACCAGTCCATCAACGGGATGGGCCCAGGCGGAGTCTTCGGCGAAATCCTGGCGGAAGGCCAGGCCGCGCAGGATGCGGCGCCCGGCTTCTTGCGGGTACTCGTCCTCGTAGACACCTGCGGAGAGCGGGGCAACGCGCACCTGTTCTGGCGTCAGATTGCGCTTGGCCAGAGCGGCCGCCCACTGCGGATCGGCAATCAGGATGGCCTCCACCATTTCGAATTCCTCCAGCAGCACGGGCATCTGCCCCACCTTGGCCGGATCCAGGTCGATTCGGGAGTGCACGGCCTGCGCGCCCAAGTCCAGGACGACGTCCTTGGGTGAGTTGGCCAGCTTGTCCATGAGCATGACGCGGACAAAACGTCCGGGGCGGTCAGCGCGTGGATCTTCCAGGCCCATGTAGGCGATGCGGGTGTTCTCGGTGAAAAGCTGGTGGCTGACCAGCAATTCCTTGGCGGTGGCAATCTCTGCTTCGCTGAGCAGGGTGAAATCCGTGGTGGTGGTGATTGGCATGGGAGTGGCTCCTTCGGCACTGAAGTGTGATCTGCGGCATTTATTATTCTCTAGTTGTAGAGAATACGGACGGGGTCAATGTGACGCAAGCCCTTGCTTGAAATAAATTGTTTTTCGCTAATCTTGAACCATGCCGAAAATCGTGGACCATGATCAGCGTCGCCGGGAGATTGTCGAAGTCACTTGGAGGTTCATTGCCCGCGAAGGCATCGAGAAGCTGAATCTGCGTGATTTGGCGGCCGCGGCCGGCTATTCAAATGGCGCCTTCAAGCCCTACTTCCCGACGCGCGATTCGCTGCTGGTTGCCACGTTCCGCTACGTGGCCGAGGCTACCGACCGGCGCATCGCCCGCATGTGCCAGGGGCAAGCCGGGCTGGGTGCGCTGGAGGCGTTCGCGCGCGAAGTGCTCCCGCTTGATGAGCTGCGGCGCAATGAAGCCCGCATTGCTGTGCACTTCTGGCATCTGGCCCTCGGGGACCGTGCGCTGGCTGCGGTCAATGCGCAAACTATGGACCGGTGGCGCGAGCTCATCGACCAATGGCTTGGACAGCTGCTGGGTCCGGAACATCCCGCGGCGCGTGTTGCCCGCGACTCGATGATCAATTTCCTGATGGGCGCTCAGGCCAGCAGCGTGCTCGATGAAGCTGTCAACACCGCCGAGTCGCTCGAAGCGCAGCTGCAATACCGCCTGGATGCCTTGCGCCGCCTGCACCCCCAGAGCTAGGCGGATATTCTCCGCGCGAAGAAAATAGTGACTTTTCGCTTCGCTCGGCGTACTCTCATTCGTGATGCCCGACACAGTTGATGGGCTTCAATGGGGAGGCAAGCATGTACCAACTTCAGCACGTCGATTCGTTCACCGCGTGGTCGCGGCTCATTTCCGACGCCTTCGTCAGGCTGCAATGCGAGCAGATTTCCAGCGGCCATTTCACCGCCACACTGGGTGCCAATATGCTCGGCGATATCGGTTTGATGCGCATACATGCCAAACCCCACGCAGTGCAACGAACCGAGAACCTCACCTCCAGCGGCGACGGGGATTTCTACAAGGTCTCCTACCAGCTCGATGGCTACGGGCTGCTGATCCAAGACGGTCGCGAGACCCTGCTGGCCCCAGGGGACCTGGCGATCTATGACACGCAGCGCCCCTACACCCTGGCCTTTGAAAAGCCGGCGTCGGTGCTCGTCGCATTGGTTCCCCATGGTCTGTTCCGCCTGTCCCAGCAACAGGTCGGCCAGCTCACCGCCGTCGCCCTGAGGCAAACCCACCCGCTATCGGGAACCGTCGCCCCGCTGCTGCGCCATCTTGGCGCCAATCTGTCCCAATGGGATGAATTCGGCGGCTACCAGCTGGCGCGCAATACCGTGGACCTGCTGGCAACTGCCCTGGGCGGGGCGCTTGGCGCCGAGTGCCATGGCGATGCCAAGGAGCGGCAGCGCGAATTGGCCACCAGCTACATCGGCGCACACCTGGATGATCCCGACCTGGGACCTGCACGCATCGCTGCCGCCCACTTCATGTCCGTGCGCAGCCTGCACGCGCTTTTCGAGAACCAGCCGCTCAGTGTTGCCGCATTGATCCGCCATCTGCGGATGCGCGAGGCCGCGCGCCTGCTGCGCGACCCGCTGCTGGCCGAACTGCCCGTCCAAGCCATCGGGTCCCGGGTCGGGATTGCCGATGCGGCCGGATTCAGCCGCATGTTCTCCAAGGAATTCGGTTCCACCCCGGGCAAATACCGCTGCGCCGGCTGAGGCGCAGGACACTCTTGTGCACGCGGAGCCAATGGTCCTGCACTCAATGCCAAGGACAAGCCCGAGCACTTGGGCGATGCTGATATCCAAGCACTCGGCAAATGGGGGATCGAATGGGACTCGAACAACGCACACTGACGGTGCCGGCTCTGGTCGTGATGATCATTGCCGCCAGCGCACCGCTAACCGCCGTGGCTGGCGGCGTGACTACCAACTACGCGGTGACCGGCATGGAATCCGTGCCGTTGTCCTTCCTCATGGTCGGTGCCATCCTGCTGGTTTTCAGCATCGGCTACACCGCGATGAGCCGCTACATCCCGAACGCCGGCGCCTTCTACGCCTACATTGCCCAGGGGCTGGGACGGGCATTGGGCGTGGGAGCGGCAATGGTCGCCCTGGTCAGCTACAACCTCATGCAGATCGGCATCTACGGCATGTTCGGATTCGCCGCGGCATCCTTTGCCAATGCCTCCTTCGGCACCGCCATCCCATGGTGGGCCATGGCCCTGGCCGCGTGGGCAGTTGTCGGCTTCCTGGGCATGAACCGGGTCGACTTCTCCGTCAAGATCCTGGGCATCGTCGTGGCCGCAGAATTCCTCGTGGTCATCATCTACAACATCATGGCCTTCGTGCTGGCTCCCGAAGCGCCGCAGCCGGCCGCATCCTTCAACATGGCTGACGCCATCGCACCGGGCATGGGCGCCGTCATGGCCTTCACCATCGCCGCTTTCATGGGCTTCGAATCCGGAACCATCTACAACGAAGAGGTCAAGGATCCAGCACGCACCGCCCGGCGTGCCACGATGATCGCGGTCGTCATCATCGCCTGCTTCTACGCGTTTTCGGCCTTCGCCGTAGCTGTCGGCGAAGGCGCCTCGAACGTCATCGGCGCTTCGGCACAATTCGGCCCCGACCTGATTTTCGCGTTCTTCGGCGCCAACGCGCCAGCCTGGTTCGTCGATCTGGCCAACATCCTGTTCATCACCAGCCTGTTCGCCGCGCTGCTGGCCTTCCACAACGTCATTGCCCGCTACTTCTACTCCATGGGCCGCGGCGGGGCGCTGCCGAAGTTCCTTGCCGCAACTTCGCGCACCACCCACGCCCCCGTTGCAGGCTCGCTGGCGCAGTCCACCCTCGGACTGGCGGTTATCGCCGTCTTCGCGGTGATCTCGCATGGCAAGGATCCGATGTATGTCGTGTTCACGATGTTCACCTGGATGACCAACTCGGCGGCCTACGGGCTGGTGCTGCTCATGGCACTGACCTCTTTTGCCGTCATCGGATACTTCAAGGCGAACCGCAGCGGAGAATCCCTGATAACCCGGGTGATCGCTCCGCTGGTCTCGGGCATCGCCCTGGTCTATGTCTTCGCCCAAATCGTCATCAACTTCGAAATCTTGCTTGGCATGGCAGAACCGGGAATGCTCGGTTATGTGCTGCAAGGCATCGTGATCCTGCCTGGCCTCATCGCATGGGTGCTGGCACTGGTCATCCGCTCGTCCAAACGGCGTGCACCGATGGCCGAAAAACTTCCCGTCACCTAACAACTCAGTACCAAGGAGCTCAAAGATGGCTTACGCAAACGCCCAAGAACTGCTGGATGCGATCCAGCCCGCAACCGGTGGCACCGAAATCCTGGACCCGGCAACCGGTGAACTGGTTGGCTGTGTTGCCGAGCAGACTGCCGCCGATCTCGACGCGGCCGTTGCCGCCGCAAAGTCCGCCCAGCCGGCCTGGGATGCCTTGGGTCACGAAGAGCGCAACCGCGTGCTCAATGCGGCCGCGGACAATATCGAAGCCAACGCGGAAGCGCTCGCCGAGCTGCTCTCCCGTGAGCAGGGCAAGCCGCTGAACGGGCCGAATGCGCGCTTCGAGGTCGGGGGAGCAGCCGCCTGGCTGCGCGCCGCCACCGCTTATGAAATCGAGCCGGAAGTGGTCGTGGATGACGGCGAAACCTATGCAGCCAAGCACTTCCGCGCACTGGGCGTAGTGGGCGCCATCGGCCCGTGGAACTGGCCCATGATGATCTCCATCTGGCAGCTGGCCCCGAGCTTGCGCATGGGCAACACCGTGGTGATGAAGCCCAGCGAATACACCCCGCTCTCGGTCCTGGCCCTGGTCCACGTGCTCAACGAAGTGCTGCCAGCAGACGTGCTGAAGATCGTGGCTGGCGGACGCGAGGTCGGCGAGAGGCTCTCGGGCCATCCGGATATCGCCAAGATCATGTTCACCGGCTCCACCCGCACCGGCAAGGCCATCATCCGCTCCTCGGCCGATACCGTGAAGCGCCTGACCATGGAATTGGGCGGCAACGACGCCGGCATCGTGCTCGAAGACGCCGATCCGCAGGCCATCGCCGAAGACCTGTTCTGGGGTGCCTTCATCAACACCGGCCAGACCTGTGCCGCGCTCAAGCGCCTGTACGTGCCCGAATCGATCTACGACGCGGTGTGCGATGCACTGGCCGGCGTCGCCGCGCAGATGCCCATGGGTGTCGGCCTCGACGAGAACAACGTGCTGGGTCCGCTGCAGAACAAGGCCCAGTACGACATCGTCGCTTCCCTGGTCAAGGATGCCGTGGATTCCGGCGCCAAGGTGCTGCTCGGTGCCAACCCCGATGAAAACGCGGCCGGCTACTTCTACCCGACCACGCTCATTGCCGACATCGACCCGGGCAACTCGCTGGTGGTCGAGGAGCAGTTCGGCCCGGCCCTGCCGATCATCAAGGTCAAGGACACGGCCGAAGCGATCAAGCACGCCAATGCCCTGGAAGTCGGGCTCGGAGCCTCGGTATGGAGCAGCAACCGCGAGAAGGCACTAGAAGTCGCGGCGCAGATCCAAGCAGGCACCGTGTGGATCAACTCGCACGGCACCATCGACCCGCGCATTCCATTTGGCGGCGCCAAGCAGTCCGGCTACGGCCTGGAATTCGGTATTGACGGCTTGAAGTCCCTGGCTCAGCCGCAGATCATCAAGGGCTGACGGAGACTGCGTTCGCCAGCATTCCCCGGCGGTGCCCGGTGCCTATCCAGGCATCGGGCACCGCCCATTTGCGTGCGAAGGCTAGTTGATGATCTCGGCAGTGGGGTCATCGGTGATCCTTGCGATGCGTTCACGCCAGCTTTGCAAGGCTTCGGGCGACAGCCGGGTCCAATCGTGGACTTCACGGATCACCCGTACAGGATGCGCACTGCGGTAGGAACGCGTGGGATTGCCCGGGAATTTCTTGTCGGTGACATTCGGGTCATCTTCATACGCCCCGGTCGGTTCCACTTCATAGACATGGGCGGTCCCCTCCAGGGCCGCAATTTCGGCGGCCAACCCCGCGCCATCGGCAAGTGCGGTGAAGTAGATGTGGTTCATGATGATTTCGGGACGATAGTTCGAGGGAAAACCGGGGGACAGCAGATCCCCGGGGTGCAGCGCGGCTTTGGTGCCGTGGAAGAACGGGCCGTCATCAAGTTCGTTGCTCATAGGCCAAGACGATAGTCGCCATTGCCGGTTCATGAAAGGATCGGCCGGGTATCGCCACGTATATTGGGAAGTGAACCGACGACAGTATTTGGAGAGTAACGCGTGCCTATTTTGAACAAGGACATGACCCTATGCATTTCGTTATCTGGTCGACCATCTAATATCGGCACCCGGTTCCATAATTACCTGTATGAAGAACTCGGGCTGAACTTCATCTACAAGGCCTTCTCGACCGAAGACCTCGCTGGTGCCATCGCTGGTGTCCGGGCCTTGGGCATTCGTGGCTGTTCGGTATCCATGCCGTTCAAGGAAGACGTGATGAACATGGTCGATGAGATTGAGCCTTCGGCCAAGGCAATCGACTCGGTGAACACCATCGTGAATACCAACGGGCGACTGGTTGCTTCAAATACCGACTTCGAGGCGATCGCGACGCTCATCGAACGCCATCAGCTGGATCCTGAAAGTTCCGTGCTTGTCCGAGGCTCCGGAGGAATGGCCAAGGCCGTCGTGGCCGCCTTCCGCGAAGCCGGATTCAACGACCTGACGGTGCTGGCACGTAACGAAGTTTCCGGCCAAGCCTTAGCTGACAAATACGGTTACCGATTTACCAGTGCTGACCCGGCTCCAGGACACGAGATTCTTGTGAACGTAACGCCGCTGGGCATGGACGGAGCCCAGTCTGAGGAGCACGCATTTAGCACTCAGCAGATTGAAGCCGCACGAACCGTCTTCGACGTGGTGGCTTTCCCAAGTGAAACACCATTGATCCGCGCAACACGAACTGCTGGCAAGCAGGTGATTACCGGGGCAGAAGTCATCGCCCTGCAAGCCGCGGCGCAGTTTCAGAAGTACACCGGCCAGGCACTAAGTGAAGAGCAGGTATTGCGTGCCTCAGAATTCTCCCGGGAATCCTGAAGCCCCGAATATCAGTACGCGCCCTAGTTGGCGGTACTCACTTGGCTTATGATGTTCTTTGCACGAAAAAATACCATCAGCAGGACGAAGAACGAGATCGGTAAGAGCACGATCAATCCCATGGATAGCAACTGGAAGAATTGCGTGTTCAATGCAATTCCATTCGTGATCGGTACACCGTTCTCGGGCATGTAGTCGGCGTACCTTGCAGGCCTGGATGTCGCCCACAAGATGAAGGACCGGAAGATGAATGCACCTGCCGCGGTGATGGCGAGCGAGGGAAGCAGAAGTGACTGGTTGTCGGCACTTGTGCGCCTTATTTGGCATATACGGGCGAAGACCGATATTAGTGCCGAAGCGCCTAGACCCAGCGTGAGGATCTGCAATAACCACGAATGAGCCATGACGAAAGACAAAGCCATCATCGCAATACTCAGCGCAGTCAGGATTCTGATCTTCGACAGGAAAGTTCTAGACATGAACCGAACCTACCTTGCTAAAGGGAGAAAATCAGCCCCGGCAACTGAACACGGGTGATAGATATGCCAATGGCCCGGCACTTTCGTGCCGGGCCCTGTTGCTGGTGAGCTGCTAACCGCGCAGCACGACCTCGACTTCTTCCATCTGCTGGCCGGCAGGGTACTGGCCGTTGAACAGTTTCGAACCTGCCTCGGTGAGCACCGCCGAGAAGCGGGTCTTGACCAGGCCGAAAGCGTTCGAAACGCTGGTTTCGGTGAGCTCGGCAATGGCAACGCGTTCGCCGGCTTCGTCGATCGTGAGGCTGATGTTCTCGTCATGGTTCACGATGCGCGGTTCAAAGAGATCCAGCTTCATCATGCCGCCGTGCCCGGAGAAGGACACACGCCCGTTGAACCAGATTTCGTTTTCCGGTACCTCTGCAGCGGGGGAGACGGGGAACGCCAACGCGTTGCCTGCCTGCCATACCCCGTTGGCAGCTTCAATGCGTCCGTCGGCGAGGGAAGAAATATAGCTCACGAACGAGGTTTTCAGACCCCATTCAAGATGCGGCTGGAACGGATCGCCTGCTGGCGCACCACTTCCGGTCATTGTCTTTTCCCTCCACAGGATATCGGCGTGAAAATATGCTGTGGCCAGTATTTCATACTGGAGTTGGATCATGGCGACAGTTCTCTGCCAGCTAATCCTGAGTCATCTTCGGTTCAACTAGTGGACGGTAGGCAGACTGCATTGAGATCTGGGCATCCACGTAGCTGGTGCCATCGGCAAAGGCGATATCTGCTGTTGCCCACGACCCGTTCCAGTACTTGATCTCCAACTCGGTCGGCGAATATTCCTTCTGGACGTTCGCCACGAGGTTGCTCATCGCGGTGTTGTAGCCGGTGATGCCCATGACCAGGCAGATGGCCGTTGCCACCACAGCAATTCCGGCAGAAATGAACTCGGTGCGGATGGATGCGCGTCGCGCATAAGTCTGCTCCCCGTCACGCAGGCGCGTGAAGCCCTTGCGTCGGATCAGGGCGTGGATGATCAAGGGCAACCCGATCAGCAAGAAGATCACAGAAGCCGCCAGCGACACGAGAGGAAGACTGAATTCCACCGGTAGATACTCATCCATGTATTTACCCTACCCATGTCAGCGGATGACTTCTAGGGTTAAATCGCCTTGCCCGGGTTCAAGATGCCCTGTGGATCGAACACCGCGCGCACCCGTCGCTGCAGCGCAAGCGAGGTTTCGCCCAGCTCTTGGGCCAGCCAATCCTGCTTGAGCAAACCGATGCCGTGCTCGCCGGTGAGCGTGCCGCCCAGGGACTTGGCGAGGTGGAACATGTCTCCCAGCGCGGCCTTCGGTGCGCCGCTGGTGATGGATTGGCCTTCAGGCACCACGATGATCGGATGCAGGTTGCCATCGGCGGCATGGGCGATAGTGAAGATCGATACTCCGCGTTCATCCTCGATGCGCTGCAGGCCGGCGAAGGCTTCGGCCAAGCGATTGCGCGGCACGCCGATATCGCAGATCGAGGCCGTGCCCAGCAGCTCCATGCTCGGGATCGCCTGGCGCCGGGCTTCGATCAGCGCCTGTGCTTGCTCCTGGTCCGTGGCGATCTCGATGTGCGCGGCCAGCGGGGCGATCGCATCCTGCAGGGCCTGCATTTCCAGCTGCGCGCCGTAGCCGTCGGTCTGCGCGAGCAGCAACGCGCCGCCGCGCGCTTCGTGATCCGTTCCGAGCGCCGCATCCACTGCCTTCAGGGTCTTGCCGCACATCAGCTCCAGCACCGAGGGGGCCAGCCGTTCGGCGATCACCGCCGAGGCGGCCTTTGCCGCGGTATCCTCATCGGGGAAGTAGGCGACCAAGGTGGAGGTGTGCTTGGGCTTCGGGCGCAGGCGCAGCAGTGCTTCAACCACAATGCCCAAGGTGCCTTCCGAACCGATCATCAGCGCATTCATGTCATAGCCGGCCACGCCCTTGATGGTCCGCCGCCCGGTACGCAGCAGCTGCCCGTCGGGCAGCACCACCAGCAAGCTGAGCACCGACTCGCGGGTCACCCCGTACTTGGCGCACCACATGCCGCCGGCATTCGTCGCAATATTGCCGCCGATCGAGCAGATCGCGGTACTGGCAGGATCCGGGGCGTAGAACAACCCGTGCTCGCCGGCGGCCTGGTTCACCGCCGCATTGAGCACGCCGGGCTGCACCACCGCGGTGGCTTCCACCGGATCGATTTCCAGGATCTTGTCCATCCGGGACAAGTCGAGCACGATCTGCCCGGCCTCGGCGCTGGCCCCTGCCGCCAGCCCGGTGCCGGCCCCGCGCGGGACGATCGTGGCGCCATGCTTGTGGGCCAACTGCATCGCCAGCACCACATCATCGATGTCCTGCGCGAAGATCACCCCGTCGGCAAAGGTCGGGGGCACATAGCCGGAGCGGTCCACGCTGGCCTGCTTGCGGTCCTGCTCATCGAGCGAGGCCCGGGGATGGGCGCATAGCACTGGACTGGTCGCCACGGTAGTCATCTCGATCTCCTTTGAATGCAGAACTGGCAGGACAGCTGAGCTGTCCTGCCAGATCGGTGCTATTGAACGAACGTGTCGGCGACGGCCAAGGCCTGCTCGAGGCGATCCAGTGCTTCGATCAGCACGTCGTCCTCGATATTCATCGCCGGCACCACATGCAGCCGGTTGAAGTTCGCGAAGGGCAGCAGCCCTGCGGCCTTCGCGGCGGCAACCACCTGGTTCATCTCCGGGCTGCTGCCTCCATAGGCGGCCAGCGGCTCGCGGGTTTCCCGGTTCTTCACCAGCTCGATCGCCCAGAACACGCCGGTTCCGCGCACCTCGCCCACGCTCGGGTGCTCGGCGGCGAACTGCGCCAGGCGCGGCCCGATGATTTCCTCGCCCAAGCGCTGGGCGTTCTCCACCATGGCCTCGTCCTCCATCGCGGTGATGGTGGCTACCGCCGCCGCGCAGGCCAGCGGGTGGCCCGAATAGGTCAACCCGCCCGGGTAGACCCGCTCGCGGAAGGTCTCGAAGATTTCCGGGCTGATCGCCACCCCGCCCAGCGGCACATAGCCGGAATTCACGCCCTTGGCAAAGGTCAGCAGGTCCGGCACCACGCCGGCATGGTCCACCGCGAACCACTTCCCGCTGCGCCCGAAGCCGGCCATCACCTCATCGGCGATGTACACGATGCCGTGCTTCTTAGTCAGTTCGCGCACGCCCTGCAGATACCCCGGGGGCGGCAGGTAGATGCCGGCGGTACCCGGAATGCTCTCCAGGATGATCGCGGCAATGGTGCCGGGGCCTTCGAGCAGGATCGTGTCTTCCAGGTGCTTGAGCGCCCGCTGCGTTTCCTCTTCGGGGGTGCTCGAATTGAAGTAGGAGCGGTACGGGTAGGCCGGGAAGAAGCGCACCACCCCATCGGTTCCGTGGTCCGAGGCGAAGCGCCGCGGATCCCCGGTGAGGTTCACCGCCAGGTGGGTGCCGCCGTGGTAGGAACGGTACGCGGAGAGCACCTTGTGCTTGCCGGTATGCAGCCGCGCCATGCGCACCGCATGCTCCACTGCATCGGCACCGCCATTGGTGAAGAAGATCTTGTCCAGCTGCCCGGGGGTGTGCTTGGCGATCAGCCGGGCCGCCTCAGAGCGCGCGTCATTCACATGCTGCGGGGCGATGGTGGCCAGCCTGCCGGCCTGCTCCTGGATCGCGGCGATCACCTTCGGGTGCTGGTGCCCGATGTTCGTGTTCACCAGCTGGCTGGATAGGTCGATCAGCGCGTTGCCCTCGCCGTCCCATACCCAGGAGCCTTCGGCCTTCAGGATGGTCATCGGGGCGAACGGCCCCTGGGCCTGCCAGGAGTGGAAGACGTGCTTGCGGTCCAGCTCGTAGGCGTGCTGGCCAGCGGCGATATCCGCTGCGGAAACGCCCTGCGTCAGTGGCTGTGTCAGTGGTTCAGTCATGGGTATCAGTCATTCTGCGGGAAGCCGAGGTTGATACCGCCGTGGCTCGGGTCGAGCCAGCGTTTGGTGATCACCTTGTTGCGGGTGAAGAACTTGAAGCCCTCCGGGCCGTAGGCGTGCTGGTCGCCGAACAGCGAGGCCTTCCAGCCGCCGAAGGAGTGGTAGCCCACCGGTACCGGGACCGGCACGTTGACCCCGACCATGCCCACCTGGATCTCGTCCTCGAAGCGGCGGGCAGCGCCGCCGTCGTTGGTGAAGATCGCGGTGCCATTGCCGTACGGCGAGGAGTTGATCAGCTCGATGCCCTCGTTGAAGGTGTCCACGCGGACTACCGAGAGCACCGGGCCGAAGATCTCCTCGGTGTAGATGGACATGTCCGTGCCCACGCGGTCGAACATCGTCGGATGCAGGAAGAAGCCCTCGCCATCGGCATCCACGGTGCCGGTGCGGCCATCGAGCACCAGCTCGGCGCCGGCGGCGATGCCGGCCTCGATGTACCCGGCCACCTTCGCCTTGTGCTCGCCGGTGATCAGCGGACCCATGTCGCAGCCGCGGGTGCCATCGCCCACGCGCAGCGTCTTGGCGCGTTCGGCGATCTTGGCCACCAGCTCATCGGCGATGGTGTCGATCGCGACGACTACGGAGATCGCCATGCAGCGCTCGCCGGCCGCGCCGAAGCCTGCGTTGACCGCCATGTCGGCGGCCAGGTCCAGGTCGGCATCCGGAAGCACCAGCATGTGGTTCTTCGCGCCGCCAAAGGCCTGCACCCGCTTGTTGTGCGCGGTGCCGGTGGAGTAGACGTACTGCGCGATCGGGGTGGAACCCACGAAGGACACGGAGTTCACGCGCGGATCGGTCAGCAGGGTGTCCACCGCCTCCTTGTCGCCGTGCACCACGTTCAGCACGCCCTCGGGCAGGCCGGCCTCGGTGAACAGCTCGGCCAGCCAGTTGGCGGCCGACGGGTCCTTCTCCGATGGCTTGAGCACCACCGCGTTGCCGGCGGCGATCGCTACCGGGAAGAACCACAGCGGCACCATGGCCGGGAAGTTGAAGGGGGAGATGATGGCCGAGATGCCGACCGGCTGGCGCATGGACTGCACGTCGATGCCGGTGGAGGCGTTCTGCGAGAACTCGCCCTTGAGCAGGTAGGGCGCGTTGCAGCACAGCTCGACGACTTCCAGGCCGCGGGCCACTTCGCCCAGCGCGTCGTCCAGCACCTTGCCGTGCTCGGCGGTGATGATCGCGGCCAGCTCGCCCTTGCGCTCGGCCAGCAGCTGGCGGAAGTTGAACATGATCGCGGTGCGGCGGGCCAGCGAGGTGTCGCGCCACTTCGGGAAGGCCTCGGCGGCTGCGGCGATCGCATGCTCGGTGGTGGCCTTGGAGGCCAGCGCAACCTGGCGGGTGACCTCGCCGGTGGCGGGGTTGTAGATCTTGCCGGTGCGGTCATCGGCGGAGTAATTGGCGTTGTTGATCCAGTGCTGCAGTGTGCCGGTCAGCGTTGCGGTCATCGTATCGGCCTTTCGAAGTTGGGTGCCTGCCTTCATCATGGGTCATGGATGTGAGGGACAACACCATCACTGTGTCATGATTTAAGCACTAGTGCTGACGGAGTGTAAAAATGCTGACGGTAGACGAGGTACTGCACCTGCCGGTGGTCCAGGCCGCCGACCCCCAGGTGCTCTGCGGAACAGGGATGGACGCGCCGCTTCGCTGGGTGCACGTGACCGAATCCACCGAGAACATCGACCTGCTGCTGGGCCGCGAGCTGATCCTCACGACCCTGCGCAACGTGAGCGACGTGCGCGCCTTCATCACCGCGCTGCGCGAGGCCGGGGCCGTCGGGGTCATCATCGAGGACCTTTCCGGCGCACCGCTGGACGTCGCCGACCTGGGCCTGCCGGTCATCGCCCTGCGCACCACTACCCGCTTCGTGTCCATCACCGAGGTCATCCACCAGAAACTCGTCGCCGAGCAGCTCGAGGCCGTCCAGTTCTCCCGCACGGTGCACGAAATCTACACCGGGCTCTCGCTGACCGAGGCCGACGAAGCGCAGATCGTGGACCGCACCGCGCAGCTGCTCTCGGCCCCCGTGGTCCTGGAAGATGTCCGCCACCACGTGCTCGCCCAGTCCGGCGCGCAACTGGAACACTGGATCACCCGCTCGCGCTTCGTCGGGTTCCTGGAGCACACCGGACGCGCCACCGGCACCGAGAACTGGCTGCAGACCCCGGTCGGCGCGGTCCGCAGCCGCTGGGGGCGGCTGATCGTCCCGGCCGTCCTGGAGGACGACGACCGCGCGGCCCTGGTGCTGGAACGGGCCGGCCAGGCGCTGACCATCGCCCGCCTGTCCGGGCGCGACCAGCGCGAGCTGCTCTACCAGGCGCGCACCTCCACGCTGCACGAACTGCAGGCCGGGCACAGCTACAGCGACAAGGACATCGCCATCCGCACCCAGGCCCTGGGCCTGGCCGCCGCCCCCTACTATGTCCCGGTGGTCATCTCCCTGGCCGGTTCCGGCACGCCGACCGAAACCCAGCTGGCCGACCGCGCCCTGCTCGAAGTGCTCGACCAGCTGGCCGACACCCTGCACCTGGGCATCCTGGCCGGCTCGCTCAAGCCCGGGTACCTGGGGCTGATCCTGCCGCTGCGCGCCCGCGAACTGCTGGACTCCACCCTGCAGGGCTTCACCCGCCGGCTGGCCGAGCAGCTCACCGCGCCGGTGGCCATCGGCGTGGGGCCCGAAGGCACCCTGGCCACCAGCATCGCCGGGCTGGAGGAAGCCGCGCAGGTCGCGCAGATCGTCCCGCACCTGCCCACCCGCGCCCAGCCCTACTACCGCTTCGCCGACCTGCGCCTGCGCGGGGTGCTCTCGGCCATGGGCAGCGACCCGAAGCTGCGCACCTTCGCGCTGGCCGAGCTCTCCGGCCTGCTCAACCCGCTCGACCTGGCCGCCCTTGACCTGCTCGATCTCTACCTGGCCCACGGCGGGAACAAAACCGCGCTGGCCAAGGCCGGCTACCTCTCGCGGCCCACCCTCTACTCCCGGCTGGCCAAGCTCGAAGCCAAGCTCGGGGTGCACCTGGACTCCGCCGAGTCCCGCGCCTCGCTGCAGGTGGCGCTGCTCTGGTACCGCATGCACGGCTGAGCTATCCACACTTGGCTCCCGGTCCGAAAACCCCGCAGGACGCCGCAGGCATCATGGGGGCATGAGCACAGAACAGGCACAGGCGCTAAAGGACCTGGCCGACGCGGAAGAACTCATCGCATCGGCCACCGCGGTCCTTGCCGGCGGGCCATTGAGCCCCGGCCACGCGGCCTGCTTTGCGCAGCTTGCTGACAAGCTCGCCCGCCGCCAGAGCCGCACCCAGCTGCACGCCGCCCATGCGCTGCGCCGCACCGGTGCCCACAAGCTCGACCAGGAATCCTTCCAGGCCGTCACCGAGGCAGGCGAGCACCCGAGCCTCGCCGCATTCCAGGTGGCCGCCGGGCGCACCACCACTGCCCGCACGCATTTCAAGAACACGGCCGGGCTGCTGCACGGCTGGCTGGACATCCCGCGCAGCACGGTCCGCGACCGGCTGGCCCTGGTGGATTGCTTGCTGGGCGGTGCCGACGCGGCAGGGCAACCGCTGCCCGCCTGGTTGCCGGAACTGGCCGGGCAATTCGCCGACCCCGCCGTGGATCCCCGGCTGGTGTCCTCGGCCGCGCTGAAACTGCATTCGGCCCGCAAGGACTTCGGCGAAGGCCAGGCCGGGCAGGCCAAGAAGGACCAGCTGCAAGCCGAATCGGCCGCCTTCATCCGCAGCGAACCCAAGGCCGCCCGCAGGCACATCAACGCACTGGTGGCGCAGGTGAAGTCCGGCCAGCGCCCGTTGCAGGCCCTGCTGGATGGGATCGGGATCTTCAAGAAGGGCATGCGCCAGGGCCTGGTCGAATACGTCCTGCGCGTCCTGCCCGCCCATGCGGCGATGATCGAAGCGTATTTCAACGCGCTGGACAACCCGGCCTCCGTGGCCGGGAACCGCGACGCCCTGGCGCACGCCGAGGCGCAGTTCACCGGTGCCCAAGACAGCGGCTGGGATGACGAGGAATCGATGCCCGACTGGGCCAAAGACGGGGAACCTGCCGGATCGGCACCCGAGGGATCCGCCGAACCTGAAGAACCCGAAGAACCTGACAAACCTGACGAACCTGGAGAACCCGAGGAACCTGACGAACCCGAAGAACCTGAAGAGCCCGAGGAACCTGCCGGCCCGGCCGCCACCCAGTTCGAGGAGCTCAAGCCAGAACGACGCCGGCTCGTAGGATTCCTGGCCTTGCTGATGACCGACCGCAACCAGAGCGGTTCGCCAGGGAAACAACCCGGGTTGGCGGTACCGCAGGTGAGCATCATCCTGGATTACGAGAAGATGAGACGCGACGGCAAGGAATTCGCGGTCACTTCCACCGGGATCCAGCTATCCCCGGGCGAAACCAGAGCGGCATTGTGCACGGCCGGAATCTATCCGCTGGTGCTGAACGGCCAGAGCCTTCCCCTGGATCTGGGCCGCACCCAGCGGCTGTATAGCAAGGCGCAGGGCCGCGCCATCCGGGCGGCCTATCGAGGGTGCCTGTATCCGGGATGCAGCATGCCCGCCGAACGATGCGAACTGGATCATCTCGACGCGTGGGAAAAGGGCGGCAACACGGACATCGAGTCCGCGGCCTTGGGATGCACGATCCACCATATCGGCAGGCATTGCGGGTTGTTCCACGCGGTGAAGATCCCTGGATGCCGGCCGATGGCCCTGCTGTCCAAGGAACTCGACCCGCAGCAGAAACTCCGGGTGAACACCTACTGGATGACCCCGCAGGAAGCCCTGGCGGCCGATGCCCTCGCCGAGCGCATGACCGCGAAGTGGCGTGCCGGGGAACTGGACATCGAGATCGTGGAGCCCTAGTCATCCTCCGGGTAGGGCCACCGCACGTCTTTGCTAACTCCATCGGACCACTGGGCGATCCACTCTCCGGTGCCTTCGGAGACATCGCGGACCCCTGCCTCCAGCCACTGGAACTTCCCGTCCAGCAGGTCCGCGGCGATCCGTCCATCGGTACGGGTGGTGTTTTTCCAGAGCCTGTCGAAATGCTCCTCGCAGCGTTGCGCGGCCTGTTCGCAGAAGGCCAGGGCAAGATCCTGCGCAGAGTCGCGCTGGCCGGCCGGGGACTGCGGCAGCGCAGTGGTCTTGGCGATCACCGCGGACATGGCGAACAGCTCCGCGCCGATATCCACGATATGGCCCAGGAAGACCTGCTGCTTTTCCAGGCCGGCCTGCCAGCGCGCCATCCCGGCGAACGTCTGGCGTGCCAGCCGCCGCGAGGTCCGCTCCACGTAGCGCAGGTGCTTGGCCAATGGGCCGTGCTCGGCATAGGAGTTCGGAAGCGAGCCTGCGCCCATCGCAAGTTTGGGCAGCCACCGGGCATAGAACCCCGAGGCATCCACCGCCGCTCGGGCCTTGTCCTGGATGCTCGACCCGGCGCGCGCCAAGTCCCCGGCCGCCTGCAGGTGCGCATCCACGGCCTCGCGGGCAATCAGCAGGTGCATGATTTCGGTGGAGCCTTCGAAGATGCGGTTGATCCGCAGGTCGCGCAGCATCTGTTCGACCGGCACCGCCCGCTCGCCGCGCGCTGCCTGCGACTGCGCGGTCTCGAATCCGCGCCCGCCGCGGATCTGCAGCAGCTCATCGGCGATCGTGCAGGCGGTCTCCGAAGCCCAGAGCTTGGCCAGTGCCGCCTCGATGCGAATATCCTTCATGCCGGCATCGGCCAGCCGGGCGGACACCTCGAACACCGCTTCCAGCGCATAGCTGCTGGCCGCGATGCAGGCGAGCTTGCCGGCGACGGCTTGGTGCTTGCCGACCGGGTGGCCCCACTGCACGCGGGCCGCGGACCATTCGCGGGCGATCTTCGTGGACCATTTGCCGGCCCCGGCGCACATGGCCGGGATGGACAAGCGCCCGGTGTTCAGGGTGCTCAGCGCGATCTTCAGCCCCGAGCCTTCCTTGCCCAGGCGGTTGGCCGCCGGCACGCGCACCGAGCGGAACCGGGTCACCCCGTTCTCGATTCCGCGCAGGCCCATGAACTGGTTGCGGTTCTCGACGGTGATGCCCGCGGTATCGGCCTCGACGATGAAGGCGGTGATTCCGCCGCGACCTGCAGGCTCTTGGCCGAGGGCTTCATGCGGCTGCACCGCGGCCATCACCACGAGCAGCTCGGCGACCACCCCGTTGGTGGTCCACAGCTTCGCGCCATCCAGCATGTAGTGGCTGCCGTCGTGACTGAGCCGGGCTTCGGTGCCCAACCGTGCAGGGTCGGAACCGACATCGTTCTCGGTGAGCAGGAAGGCGCTGATGGCTCCTGCCGCGCAGCGCGGCAGGTATTCGCGTTTTTGCTCCTCGGTGCCGAAGGACTTCACCGGTTCGGGGACGCCGATGGACTGGTGGGCCGAGAGCAGCGCGCCGATGGCCGGGGAAACCACGCCGACGCGCATCAGCGCCCGGCCGTAGTCCAGCAGGCTCAGCCCCAGTCCGCCGTATTCAATCGGGATCTTCATGCCGAAGGCGCCGATGCGGCGCAGCTGGGCAATATATTCGCCGGGGATGCGCGCCTCGGTTTCGATGCGCTCCGGGTCGATGCCATCGAGGACCGCTTCGAGTTGCGGCAGGAATTCCTGTCCGCGTTCTGGATGCAGGGCGCTGGGCAATGGTTCGATCAGGGAGAAGTCCACGGCCCCCATGTACAGGCCCTTGGCGAAGCTGGGCCGGTCGAACTGCTCGCGGGACTCCTCGGCGACTTGCCTGGATTTGTCGGCGTTGATTTGCATGGCGATCCCCTTTGGCTCGGCGATCGGCCGCGGCGCCATCGCCTGGTGGCACCAGCGTAGCTGCCAAACCCCGGGGTTGCTAGAGCGCGTGCAAGTGGCCGCGGATCGCCTGGCCGGCGTCGTGCAGGTTCTCTCCTTCGAGCAGCACGAACGCCTGCCCGAAGGTCAGCTCATGGATCTGCGATGCGGTTTGCCCTAATTCGCGGGCGATCCGTGCGGTGCTGGCCCGATGGTCGCGCTGCAGGGAGGGGAAGACCAGGGAGAAGACCCGGGAGACCAGCTGCTGGTGCTCCTGGGCCGGTTCCAGCGCCAGCTCCTGGGACAACCACTGGTAGGCGCCCTCGCCCAGCAAGCCGCGGGCACGCGAATGCGCGAGGATCACCTGGGCCGGTGCACCGAACTGCTCTTCGAGTGCCAGCAGCTGCGGGATCTGCAGGGAATCGGAGACCCGCACCTGCAGGGACAGGGAGGGCAGGAGCAAGCGTGCCGCGAATTCGTCGGCCTCGCGTTCCGCGGCGGCCACCTGCTCGCGGTTCTCGCCCAGCGAGGAGTGCATCAGCAGATGCCCCAGCTCGTGGGCCATCGCCAGGCGCTGTGCATTGCGGCTGCCGGCGGCCAGGAAGATGAAGGCCTGCCCGTCTTCCCAGAAGCTGAAGGTCTTGACCGCTTCGAGCGAGGCCGGCAGGCTCAGCACCCGCACCCCGCGGGCTTCGAGCAGATGCAGCAGATCGGGCAGCGCGCCGCATCCCAGATCCCATTCGGTGCGCAGATGCGCGGCGGCATCTTCCGGGGTGAAGCCGCACAGCTCGGGGATCCCGGTGTGCGGGAGCCGGAAGTTCCGCGTGATCAGGTTGTAGAGTTCCACGCCGTTGCGGCCCAGCGCGGCCGCGGCGACTTTCTGCGCGGTGCTGGTGCGGCGCGGGGAGCGGAAGAAGATCCGCTCGGTGTCGATGCCCTGGGCCGCGGGAAGCCGGAAGAACTGCGGCGCGCAGCCCAGCGCATCGGCCAGCGCAAGGGAAAGATCCTCGGGAGCATGGGCGAGTTCGCGCTCGCAAATACCCAGCGAGGCGGCCAAGGCGGACCGGCTCAGCGCTGCACGTTCGCGTGCCAACCTGATTCTGGTCGGTTCCAAAGTCATGAGGTTCCTGCAATCTTCCAAAAGGCGATCTTGATCGTCTAATGACCTCAGACTAGTGGCCTATGCCACAAAGCACCAATTGCGTGCAGCTTCGTGAAGTAACACGCTCTGACTTGCGAAAAGGCTCGCAGGCGGTGCCTGCGAGCCTTCGTGGCGCTAGATCTTGCTGGCCGCTTCCTTCAGCACGGTGCGCAGGATGGATTCGATCTGGTCGAACTCCGGCTGCCCGATCGTGATGGGCGGAGCCAGCTGGATGACCGGGTCGCCGCGATCGTCGGCGCGGCAATACAGTCCCGCCTCCCACAGGGCCGGGGAGAGGTACCCGCGCAGCAGGCGTTCGGACTCCGCGTCGCTGAAGGTCTCCTTGGTCGCCTTGTCCTTGACCAGCTCGATCCCGTAGAAGTAGCCGGCGCCGCGCACATCGCCGACGATGTCCAGATCGGTGAGCTTGGACAGCGTGGACTTGAACGCGTCGGCGTTGTTCTTGACGTTCTCGTTCAATCCTTCCCGCTCGAAGATGTCCAGGTTCGCCATCGCCACCGCGGCTGCCACCGGATGCCCGCCAAAGGTGTAGCCGTGGTAGAAGGTGGTATCGCCCTTGGTGAAAGGCTCGAACAGCTTGTCGGAAACGACCATCACGCCCAGCGGGACATAGCCACTGGTCAGCGCCTTTGCCGAGGTGATGATGTCCGGGACGTAGCCGAAGTCGTTGCAGGCGAACATCGAGCCGATGCGGCCGAACGCGCAGATGGTTTCGTCGGAAACCAGCAGCACATCGTATTCGTCGCAGATCTCGCGGACCCGGTCGAAGTACCCCGGTGGTGGCGGGAAGCAGCCGCCGGAGTTCTGCACCGGTTCAAGGAAGACCGCCGCCACGGTGTCGGCGCCCTCGAATTCGATGGCTTCGCGGATGCGCTCCGCGGCCCACAGCCCGAAGTCCTTCTCGTTGTCCGCGAACATCTGCGGTGCGCGGTAGAAGTTGGTGTTCGGCACGCGGAAGGTGCCGGGGACCAAAGGCTCGAACGGGGTCTTCATATCCGGCAGCGAGGTGATGGCCAGGGCTCCCTGAGGGGTGCCGTGGTAGGCCAGGGCGCGTGAAATGACCTTGGTTTTGCCCGGCTTGCCCTTCATCTTGAAATGCTGCTTGGCCAGCTTGAAGGCGGATTCGACCGCCTCGCCGCCGCCGGTGGTGAAGAAGACGCGGTTCAAGTCGCCCGGTGCATAGCTGGCCAGGCGCTCAGCCAGGTCGATCGCCGGTTCGTGGGCGTAGGACCACAGCGGCATGAAGGCCAGCTTCTCGGCCTGCTTGGCCATGGCTTCGGCCAGTTCGGCGCGCCCGTGCCCCGCGTTGACCACGAACAGCCCGGCCAGGCCGTCGATGTATTCGCGCCCGGCATCGTCGTAGATCTTGTGCCCCTCGCCGCGCGAGATGATCGGAACGTGCGCGCCGTTGGAAATTCCGGAGTGCCGGGCCATGTGCATCCAAAGGTGATCGCGAGCGGCTTGCTGGCGATCGGTACCACGTGGTGTGTTCATCGTGTTCCCCAGTTGTATTCCTGTTTTTTGAGTGAAAGGTAGGTGTACGTATTGGTGCTGACCACGCCTTCGAGCCCGCGGATCGTTCCGATCACGCGCAGCAGGTCCTCATCGTTCGAGCAGATGACCTCCGCGAGTATGTCCGAGCTGCCGGCGGTGACCACGCAGTAGTCGACTTCCGGAAGTTCGGCGATCCGGTCGGCGGTGCCGCTGATGTCGCTGGCGGCGACGACGCCGATCATGGCCTGGCGGGTGAAGCCCAACTCCAGCGGGTTGGTGACTGCGACGATTTGCACGACGCGGCTCTCGACCAGCTTCTGCACGCGCTGGCGCACAGCCGCTTCGCTCAGGCCCACTGCCTTGCCGATGGCGGCATAGGAGCGCCGGCCATCTTCCTGCAGCTGCTCGATGATCTCCTTGGAAATTTCATCAATGGCCTGTGCCGTATGCGAGGGCAGCGTCATATCGACCTCCTAGGTCTAAGGGACTTTCCACAGACCCTACCGTCACTGATTCAGTTGCGAAAGGGGTATTTTTGAAAGTTTTCAGTTTTCGTAACGTAATTTTTACAAGGAAACTTGCGTTCGGGTCTTGTTGGACCTGTGCATTGCTGGCAGGATGAACGACAACACTTTCATGTGTGGCCGATCACATTCGTCGTTAGGATTCCAGCCATGTCGCACTCGCAACGCCGACTTCCGCAAGACCCCCAAGTCCGCGCACTGGTCCAAGCCATGAGCCAGCGCAGCTACTCCCGCCGCAGCGTGCTTTCCGCGGCCGGCGCATTGGGCCTGACCGGGCTGCTCGCAGCCTGCGGCACCGGAGGAAGCAGCACCAAAGCCGCACCGTCGATCGAGGACATTTCCGCAAATGACCCCACCGTGAACTGGGCCAACTGGACCCTGTACCTGGATTACGACGACGAGAAGAAGACCTACCCGACACTGGATGCGTTCACCAAGCAGACCGGCATCAAGGTCAACTACCGCGAGGATATCGACGGCAACGACACCTACTACGGCAAGGTGCAGGGCCAGCTCAAGGCAGGCCAGGACATCGGCCAGGACATCATCACGATGACCGACTGGATGGCCGGCCGCATGATCCGCCAGGGCTACGCCCAGGAGCTGGACCTGGCGAACATCCCCAACTCGGCCAACCTGCTGCCCAATCTGAAGGACGTGGACTTCGACCCGGGACGCAAGCACTCGCTGACCTGGCAGTCCGGCTACGCCGGCATCGCCTGGAATAAGAAGGCATTCCCCAAGGGCCTGAAATCCGTCGAGGACCTCTGGGATCCAAAGCTCAAGGGCCGTATCACCGTGCTCGATGAAATGCGCGACACCATCGGCCTGCTGATGCTGCACAACGGCGTGGACATCGCCGGCCAATGGGGCGAAAGCGAATTCGGCGCCGCTGCCGACGTGCTGCGCGAGAACATCGGCAATGGCCAGATCCGCCAGGTCAAGGGCAACTCCTACAAGGAGGACTTCGTCTCGGGCGATGCGATCGCCGGCATCGTCTGGTCCGGCGATATCGTCCAGATGAACTTCGAGAACGATGACCAGTGGGAGTTCGTGATCCCCGAGGCCGGCGGCACCCTGTGGAGCGACAACCTGATGGTCCCGGTGGCCTCGCCACGCAAGGCCAACTCCGAGAAGCTCATGGACTTCTACTACGACCCGGCCGTGGCCGCGCAGGTCGCAGCCTACGTGAACTTCATCTGCCCGGTGGTCGGCGCCCAGGAAGAAATGGAAAAGATCGACCCTGACCTGGTCGGCAACCCGCTGATCTTCCCGACCGATGAGGATCTGGCCAAGGCACATGTCTTCCGCTCGCTGGAAGCGGATGAAGAGACCGCGTTGAACTCTGAATTCCAGAGTGCAATCGGCGCCTAGAAAGCGGGGAACACCATGACTCGCCAACGAGCCATCAACTGCCAGCGCCTGCCCAAGGGCCACGGTTCGGGCCCGGCCCGCGCCAGGGACGTCGTCAACCGGGCAACCTCCGCACGTGCTGTACCGGCAGCAGAAACCGATTTCCACAACCAGTTCCAGGAAGTGATAGGGGCATGACAACCTTGGCAACGCGTACCGAAACCACTGCCACCGGCGCGGATCTGCACCTCTCGGGCATCACCAAGCGCTTTTCCAGCTTCGTGGCGGTCAAGGACCTGGATTTGGTGGTCCCTTCGGGCACCTTCTTCGCCCTGCTCGGACCCTCCGGTTGCGGCAAGTCGACCACCCTGCGCATGATCGCGGGCCTTGAGGTCCCCAGTGAGGGCAGCATCTCGATCGGCGGCCAGGACGTGACCGCGCTGGCCAGCCACCAGCGTCCGGTGAACACCGTGTTCCAGTCCTATGCGCTGTTCCCGCACATGAGCGTGCTGGAAAACGTGGCCTTCGGGCTCAAGCGCAAGAAGGACAAGCAGGCGATGGAGAAAGCCAGGGCCGGGCTGGACCTGGTGGAGCTCGGGCACCTTGCCAATCGCAAGCCGATCCAGCTCTCCGGCGGGCAGCAGCAGCGCGTGGCCCTGGCCCGGGCGCTGGTCAATCGCCCGCAGGTGCTGCTGCTCGATGAGCCCCTCGGGGCACTTGACATGAAGCTGCGCCGCCAAATGCAGCTGGAGCTGAAGAACATCCAGACCGAAGTCGGCCTGACCTTCATCCACGTCACCCACGACCAGGAAGAGGCCATGACCATGGCCGACGTGGTCGCCGTGATGAACGGCGGACGGATCGAGCAGATGGGCCCGCCGCGCGAACTCTACGAATTGCCCAAGACCGCGTTCGTCGCGAACTTCCTGGGCAAGTCGAACCTGATGCGCGGCACGGTCACCGGCAATGACGCCGGCATGCTCAGCGTCATGGTCAACGGCCAAGCCATCTTGCTGCCGGCCGACCGCGCCGTGCAGGCCTCAGGGGAGGTGGTCGTCGGGGTGCGCCCGGAGAAGATCACGATCTCGCGCGATGGCTATGCGGGAGAGAACCGCTTGTCCGGCACCGTGGTCGACGTGTCCTTCACCGGCACCACCACCGAGTACCTGGTCGAGGTGGACGGGATCGGCACGCTCGGGACCTTCGCGCAGAATCGCGGCCAGCAGCCTGCTGCCGAAGGCGACACCGTGTACCTGTCCTGGGAAGCGCAGCATTCCTTCGGACTGGCCGGTGCCGAGCACGAGGATGCCGGAGTTGACCAGCCATGACGGTCATGACCAAGAAGGGCATCGTCGACCTGCGCAGCCCCGAGGAGATCCGGGCGGAGCGGCGCAAGGGCCGCACCGGCGTCTACCTGATCGCCCCGGGCATGCTGGTGCTCGCCCTGTTCTTCGCGCTTCCGGTGGTAGTCCTGCTGGCAATGAGCCTGTACGTGAAACCCGAGGGCGGGGAAATCGGCGAATTCGTGCCGGGTTTCGAAATCGGCAACTACGCCACGGTGCTCGCCGCCTACTGGCCCGAGCTGCTGCGCTCCTTCGGGTTCGCGCTGATCGCCACCGTCCTGGCCTTGCTCATCGGCTTCCCGATGGCCTACCTGGTGGCAGTCCGCTTGCGCGAGAAGACGCTGCTGCAGGGCATCTTGCTGGTGCTGCTGATCGCCCCGTTCTTCTCCAGCTTCATTCTGCGCACCCAGGCCTGGAAGCAGATACTGGCCGATGAGGGGTTCATCGCCCAAACGCTGAAATTCCTGGCGATCCTGCCAGCCGACGGGCACCTGACTGCCACGCCGTTCGCGGTCGTCGCGGGCCTGACCTATAACTTCCTGCCGTTCATGGTGCTGCCGATCTACGCTAACCTGGGCCGGCTGGACACCCGCCTGCTCGAGGCCTCGGGGGATCTGTATGCCAGCCCGGTGACCTCCTTCTTCAAGGTGACGCTGCCGATGAGCGCCCCGGGCGTCTTCGCCGGCACCCTGCTGACGTTCATCCCGGCCGCCGGCGACTACGTGAACGCGGCCCTGCTGGGCAATAACCGCAATACTACGATGATCGGCCAGATCATCGATTCCAGATTCTTCAAGGTCATCGATTACCCGGGCGCCTCAGCGTTGAGCTTCGTGCTGATGGTCTCGATCCTGGTCCTGGTCACGATCTATATCCGCCGCTTCGGGACCAAGGAGCTGATGTAGCATGAAGCAGAAAATCGGACGCTGGTTCATCCCTGCTGTCGGCGGGCTGGCTTTCATCTACCTCCTGGTACCGATCGCTTACATCTTCGTGTTCTCCTTCAACGATGCCGGCCGCACCAACCTGGACTGGCGCGGCTTCACCCTGGAGAACTGGCAGAACCCCTGCGGCGCTCCGGCGGTCTGCGAATCGCTGGTGCACTCGCTGCAGGTCGGCACGGTGGCCACGATTGCCGCTACCGCCTTGGGCACGCTGATCGCCATCGGCCTGGTCCGCTACAAGTTCCGGTTCCGCAAGCTCACCGATGTGCTGATCATTTTGCCGTTGGCTACGCCGGAGGTCGTGCTCGGTGCTTCGCTGCTGGCACAGTTCCTGAACCTCGGTTGGGAACTGGGCTACGCCACCATCGTGATCGCCCACATCGTGTTCTGCATGTCCTTCGTGATCGTCACCGTCAGGGCTCGTGTCTCCTCGCTGGATCCGCGATTGGAAGAAGCGGCCGCCGATCTCTACGCCTCGCCGCGTGCGGCCTTCTGGAAGGTGACGTTCCCGCTGCTGCTGCCAGGCATTGTGGCCGCCGCGCTGTTGTCCTTCGCGATGAGTTTTGATGATTTCATCATCACGAATTTCAACTCCGGCACCTTCCAGACCTTCCCGAAGTTCATCTATGTGGCAGCTACCCGCGGCATCCCGGCCCAGGCGAATGTCATTGGTTCGGCGATGTTCATCCTTGCCCTGCTCGTGGTGGTCATCGGACAGGTGATCAGCTACCGGAAGAAGAAACAGCTGGAGAATTCCTAGGTTCCAAAGGCCCGCGCTCTTCAGCGCGGGCCTTTGGCTTGCCAGCTGGTCAAAAAGCAGGGATCGTCACTAGCGTGAGCGGTACCCAGCTGGCTCCTTGCACCCTCTGGGACCTGCACGTTGTTGGACTGGCGCTAGGCCTCCGGCCGCTTGCTGCTCTTGCGGTGATTTGCAGGACCATTGCCTGCAGGATGCAGCCGAGTCCAAAGGCCATTAGGGTGGCTGGCGGAACGAAATATTGGCAGAGAGCCGAAATGCGGGCATCTGACATATAGTAAATACTTAGCTTTACAATATATGGTCTACAGGTTGATACCTTGCTGGCCTGTAGGTGCAGGTCTATGAACGATTGGAAACTTCATGAGCGATAAGCCAGTTTGGCTCTCCGGGCCTGAACGCGACGCCTGGCTTGGACTGCATGCTGTCATGACTTTGCTTCCGGCGGCCTTGGATTCCGATCTGCAGGGCCTGGAAGGCATCACGCTTTTCGACTACCACATGCTCGCCATGCTCTCCGAGGCCAAGGACCATCAGCTGACCATGACGACGCTGGCTTCGCACACCAGTGCTTCGCTTTCGCGACTGTCGCATGTGGTCAAGAAGCTGGAGAAGCGCGGCTGGGTCACCCGCGAGCAGTCCGCAGAAGATGCCCGTGTGAAAATCGCCTCATTAACGCAGGCCGGATGGGAAGCCGTGCAGCAGATGGCGCCTCACCACGTTGCCTCGGTGCGCGGTCTTCTCTTCGATACCCTTGATGACAAGGACGTTAACGATCTCACGCGGATCGCACGCAAAATTACAACTTCGCTTGATGCGGATCATTGGATCCTGAATTCGGAAAACCTCGATTTGGAACACTGAGGAATTCTCGATAAGCTAATCAGGCGTTAATCGCGTGTGTTGTTATGCCGTCTAACAGCAGAACAACTGCGCGTTGCCCGTAATACCGAATATCGTGGCCGACTGAGTACGGGGAAATTGCTCGACCGGTTGCGAAGTTCACCGACTTACATACTTTAAGGCTCTTCGGTTGGTTCTCACCCAGCCTGGTTACCTTCCTAGTGTGCAGTATTAACGGTGTTTCACTGGTTGGCGGGACTCATAACGCAGAAGCGGTGTCGATATTTTGGTATGGGCACTGTGCGCGAGTACCGCCGAATTTTACTACTAACTAACTGAGGAGTGATCATGGCAGCTGTTTGCCAGGTAACCGGTACTACTCCGGCCTTCGGACATAGCATCTCCCACTCGCACCGTCGCAACAAGCGTCGTTTCGATCCGAACATCCAGAAGAAGACCTACTACGTGCCTTCCCTGCGCCGTAAGGTGACCCTGACCCTGTCGGTCAAGGGCATCAAGGTCATCGATGCTCGCGGTATCGACGCTGTAATTGCTGACCTGATTGCGAAGGGTGTGAAGCTCTAAAAATGGCAAAGAAGGATAAGGACGTACGTCCGATCATCAAGCTGAAGTCCACCGCTGGAACCGGTTTCACTTACGTAACCCGTAAGAACCGTCGTAACAACCCTGACCGCATGGTCATGAAGAAGTACGACCCAGTCGTCCGTAAGCACGTTGAATTCCGAGAGGAGCGCTAAGACATGGCCAAGAAGTCCAAGATCGCAAAGAACGAACAGCGCAAGGTCATTGTCGAGCGTTACGCTGCAAAGCGTCTCGAATTGAAGAAGACCCTGGTTGATCCAAACGCAACCGACGAAGCTCGCGAAGCTGCACGCGTAGGCCTGCAGAAGCTTCCACGCGATGCTTCCCCGATTCGCGTTCGCAACCGCGACGCAATCGACGGTCGCCCACGCGGCACCTTCCAGAAGTTCGGTATCTCCCGTGTTCGCTTCCGCGACATGGCGCACCGTGGTGAGCTTCCGGGCATCACCAAGTCTTCCTGGTAAGACCTGCAAGTCTTTTGACTTAGCAAGCCGCCTTCCCTTTCGGGAAGGCGGCTTCGCCTTTTAACGCCGCCACCACCGGCGTTTCACCGGTGCTTTCTCTGCCACCGGTGCAGGTTCTGCCGCCCGGCGTTCCTGCCAACCAAGCACCTCTGCGGTGGAATCGCGCAAAGCGGTGATCACCGGCGGGCCGCCAAGCAGCTGCCGCCGCGCCTCGATAATGCGGGCATTGAAATCCTCGATATGCTCACGCACGGCCCGCTCGGAGGGCAAGCGGTCCAAGGTCTGCTCCATCTGCTCATCTTCCACCCGCAAGGTCAGCGCTGGTGGGCCCAGCCCGGTAAGCTGCTCGCGGCGCATCATGGACTTCAGCCACCAGTCGGGATCGTCATTGCTGGTGATATGGTCGATCTTCTGGCCCGAGAGGGCAAGATTGTCGAAGTCCCCGCGGGCGAAAGCCTCATCGAGCACGGAGTTGGCCACTTCCCATGCCTCGTCCTCGGCATGCAGCTGCAGCGGCGTCTTCTGCTTCTCGACGGGAGCCATCCCGGTGGCCTGCGCATACTCGTCCACCGGCAACGGCTCGCTGTCCTGCTTCATCTTGTACCGGGCCGCATTCAGTGCGGCATCCTCGCTGTGCTCCATCTTCCAATGATCCCACCGTGCGCCTGAGCCCGGCAACGGCACTGGGACTTTCCGAAGCAATTGATGGGGGAGCTGGGAAGATAAAATCATTCCCTTCGGGTTCGGGCGCCTCGCCAAGGATTCAGTGCCCAGCAAGCGGCTGCGAGGTGGCTGGAGATCGCTATAAGCGGCCATGTCCCACCCGCAATCGAGCATTATCCCTGTAGTAGCGTGTATTCCATGAAGCCAGCGACGCGCTATCCGAGACCCGCAACTGACATCTACGCGAACCGGCAGCGGTGGGCGCCGCTGGGCCAAGGCAAGACCGTTGTGGTGACCGGCGCGAATAGCGGCCTTGGCTTCTTCGCGAGCCTCGGCTTGGCGCGAGCCGGTGCGCAAGTCATCCTGGCCTGCCGCAACCAGAGCCGTGCGGAGCATGCCATGGAGCAGATCCGGCTGCGCGTACCGGCGGCTAGCGTGGAATTCATGCAGTTCGACTCCTCGCGCATGGAATCCGCAATGGGACTGGCAGCTGAACTGCGCAATCGGCCATTGGATGCGCTGATCGCCAATGCAGGGGTCATCCGGGCGCCGCAGAGCCGCGTCGAGGGCCTGCTGGGCCATGAGCTGACCATGAGCACGAATTTCATCGGGCATGCGCGGCTAGTCGGCGAGCTGGCCGAACGCTTCGCCCAGCCGCTGCGGTTCATCGGGCTGGGATCGATGTCCACCCGGATGCTGGCTACCGATCCGCAAAACCTGGCCTTGACCCGCGACTACCATCCATACCGTGCCTATGCGCAGTCCAAGGCGGCAGTGCAAGCCTTCACCTTGGCCCTGGACCACCGGCTGCGCCAGCTGGAACTGCCGGCTCGCGCGCTGGCCATCCACCCGGGGTATTCGCTTTCCGGGCTGACCCCGCAGGTGCCCAACATCAACGAACCGGACTTTGCCAAGCGGCTGATTGGCCAATTGCAGTCCAGTTTCGCGCAGGGCAAACATGAAGGTGCGGTGGCATTGGTCGAAGCGGCATTGGCGCCGGAACTCGAAGACGCGCCCCGAGGCAGCTACTTGGGGCCGAAATACCTCACGAAGGGTCCAACGGCACTGGCCAGCCCGGCGAAAGCGACCCGCGGCAAGGAGCTGCAAAGCAAAGCCTGGGAACTTTTCGTGGAGGCAAACGAAGGCCTCGATCCGTTCGCGCTGTAGGTCCCGGGTGAACTTTCACACCCTTGATTTGGCGAAAAATCAGCAGAATCCGCAAGATGATGCACTTTTTGTCGCTTTCAGCTGGTAAGTTCAACTCTTGATAAGTCCGTGCGACCGTGCGGCGTTCGGGGCCCGGAAGAGGGCTTTGGATCACTAGTCCAGGAGGACCATACATTGGCTATGAACCGTAGCGAACTTGTTGCTGCTGTTGCAGCGAAGACCGAAAACTCCCAGGTTGCCGTTAATGGTGTTCTGGATGCAGTCTTCGAGGTTTTCGTCGACCAGATTTCCAAGGGTGAGAAGGTGTCGATCCCAGGTTGGTTGGCTGTAGAGCGCACCGATCGTGCAGCTCGCACCGGCCGCAACCCACAGACCGGTGAAGCAATCCAGATTCCTGCTGGCCACTCGGTCAAGCTGACCGCTGGGTCGAAGCTGAAGGCTGCTGTAGCCAAGAAGTAAGCTTCCGCTAGAGCTTTGCGCAAGGCCCGCTGTCCGTTCCCGGATTGGCGGGCCTTGCGGCGTTAAGGAACGTTGCAAAAGCCTTCATTGAACCCAAAAATGCTGCCGTTGAGCCAAGAAATCTGCAATTAGTTGAAAAAATCCCGGTTTTCCGCCTGTTTTCCGCAGTTCTGGGGCGAAACGTTTGATATGTTCTCACTGGTAAGACCGTGCGACCGTGCGGCGTTCGGGGCCCGGAAGAGGGCTTTGGATCACTAGTCCAGGAGGACCATACATTGGCTATGAACCGTAGCGAACTTGTTGCTGCTGTTGCAGCGAAGACCGAAAACTCCCAGGTTGCCGTTAATGGTGTTCTGGATGCAGTCTTCGAGGTTTTCGTCGACCAGATTTCCAAGGGTGAGAAGGTGTCGATCCCAGGTTGGTTGGCTGTAGAGCGCACCGATCGTGCAGCTCGCACCGGCCGCAACCCACAGACCGGTGAAGCAATCCAGATTCCTGCTGGCCACTCGGTCAAGCTGACCGCTGGGTCGAAGCTGAAGGCTGCTGTAGCCAAGAAGTAAGCTTCCGCTAGAGCTTTGCGCAAGGCCCGACCCGCTCCGGAGAAATCCAGGAGGCAGGGTCGGGCCTTCTGCTTTATCGGAGCACCGTTTGAGGCGCTCTTCTACTTCGCGTAGAATCAGCTTCGATCGTAGAACTCCGCGAAGAATGGCTGCCCATCGTGTCACAGAAACCCGCAACCCGCGTTATCCGCGGCTGGTTGGCGGCAAGCGTGTGCACCTGGACAGCCTTTGCCGCGCACGCCCACAGTGCGCCTACAGCGCTATCGGTGGTGGCCATGGTGCTCATTACCTGCGTCTCTGCGGCTATCGGCGTCGTGCTGGTGGGCCGGAAGTTCTCCCTGTGGGCGACCAGCCTGGTCGTGCTGCTCAGCCAGGGGCTCTACCACCTGAGCTTGTCGGTGATGAGCCACCAGGGCGGCGACATTTCCGGTCTGGAACACGCGCACCATGCGGGGCGCAATCCAGCGCTGGCGCAGGACATCACCGCGCAGTACGCCAACGTGCATACCGAATCGATGCTCTACGCCCACGTGCTGGCCGCGATCGCCAGCGTACTGGTGCTCTACGGCGGTGAACGCCTGCTCAAGGCCATGGCCGGCTGGCTCACCCTTTCAACGGCCCGGCGGATCCTCTCGCGCATTCGCGTGCAGGTACCTGCTGCCCGGCCGCTTCGTGCCTACTTCCCCTTGCGTTTCCAACTCAAGCTGGCGCAATTGGGAAGACTGCCGGAGCGCCGCGGTCCGCCCTGCTTCATTCTTGCTGCCTGAGTAAAGAATTGAAGCGCCCCGCAAGGGGCTTGGAAGGAACATCATGAGCGTAGTAACCAAGAACATCACCCGACTAGTCGCAGTACTGGCATTCTCCTTGCTGGCTTTCGCCGGCTCGATCGGTGCCGCCAACGCGCACGACCAGTTGATCGGCTCCACCCCGGAGGCCGGGGCCACCATCCAGGAAGTGCCCGAGGACATCACCCTCGAATTCTCCGGCGTGCTCCAGAGCCTATCCGGCGTGGACTCCACGGTGGTCTCGCTGACCCTCGATGGGGAAAAGATCGACACCGAGGCCAAGACCAAGGGCACCAAGGTCACCGTCACCCCGGCCAAGGAGCTGGGCAACGGCGAGTACCAGCTGGCCTACCGCGTGGTCTCGTCTGACGGCCACCCGATCGAGAACAAGATCGGCTTCAGCGTCGACGCGCCACAGGCCGCCCCCACCCTGGTCAGCTCGAGCGCGCCAGCGGCGCCTAGCGACTCCGCAGGGTCCGCCGACCTGGATCCAGGCGCTAACCCGGTCCAGGACCTGGGCAGCTCGATGAGCCCGGTGGTCTGGGTCATCATCGGCGTAGTCATCCTTGGCGGCGCGCTGGGCGTGCTGGCCAAGTTCATGCGCCAGTCCAAGTAGCCCCCACCCTTCCGGTGCGCCCGAGGCCACCGCTGCCTTTGGCGCGCCTGCACACCGAACCCGAAAGCTTGAGAACATGAATTTCCGCAAAACCACTGCACTGGCCCTGGGCCTTGGACTGCTGCTCACCGGCTGCGCGCAGAGCGCCGACGGGCAGCAGCCCGCACCGGCCGAACAGAAAACCGCCGGGCAAGCCGAAGCGCTGGCCACCAGCGAAACCTGGGCCAAGGCCGCCGAGTCGGGCATGAGCGCGGCCTTCGGCATCCTGCACAATAATTCTGGCACCCCGATTGCGCTGCGCAAGATCAGCAATGCCCAGGGCGATCAGATCCAGATCCACGAAATGCGCGGCACCGGCGACGGGATGACGATGGCGCAGCTCGAAGGGGATCTGGTGATCGAACCCGGCAAGGACGCGGTGCTGGCACCGGGCGGCCACCACCTGATGTTCATGGACCTGCAGGAACCGCTGGTGGCGGCCCAGACGGCGAGGCTGAAGCTGGAATTCGCCGACGGGTCGAGCACCGAGGTGGACTTCCCGATCCGCAACTTCGACGGGGCCAACGAAAGCTACGACGAGCATGCCGGGGATGCGCATGCCGGGCACTAGCGTCGACCGCCGGCTGCTGCTGGGCACCACCGCGGCCGCCGCGCTGGGCGGAATGCTCACCGGGTTCGGCACCGGAAAGCTGAGCGCTCCAGCCCCAGCGGCCACCGCCAACCCGCAGGGGTACCGCCCGTTCTACGGGAAGTACCAGTCGGGGATCCTCGACGGCCAGCAGGCCCACGCGGTCTTCGCCGGGTGGGATCTGCACTGGCGCGAGGGCTCCAAGAAGGAGCAGCTGCGCGCGGTGCTGCAGATGATCACCGATGATGCGGCCCGGCTGGCCAGTGGCCGCGGGGTGCTGGCCGACACCGAACCGGAAATGGCGCAGCCCGGATGCGAGCTGACGCTGACCGTGGGGCTGGGCCAGAGCCTGCTGGATGTGGCCGGGCGCGGGCAGATCGGCACGCTGCCGCGCTTCGCCGGGGACCAGCTCGATGAGCAGTACGGGCAGTGCGATCTGCTGATCCAGTTCTGCGCGCAGGACCAGACCGTGCTGCACCATGCGGTGCGGGCGGTGTCCAAGAACCTGCGCGGGCTGGGCGCCAGGCGCTTCGCCCAGACCGGGTTCATCAACCCCGGCGGGCGCGGGTTCCGCAACCTGTTCGGCCAGCTCGACGGGATCAACAACCCCGGCGGAGAACTGCGCGAGAGCGCGGTGTTCGGCCAGCCGGGCTGGATCGAGAACGGGACCACCCTGGCGCTGCGCAGGTTCGAGATGGACCTGGACGGCTGGGACGAGGTGGACGGCGCCGGACGGGACCATGCCCTGGGCCGCCGGCAGTCCGACGGCGCGCCGCTGTCGGGCGCCAGCGTGGATGATCCGGTGGACCTGGCCGCGGCCAATGAGCTGGGGCTGCCGGCGATCGCGGCCAACGCCCACGTGGCGCTGGCCAAGCCGGCCAGCGCGGACGAAACCATGCACCGGCGGGGCTACAACTTCGACGGAGCGGCTTCCGGGTTGCTGTTCGCCAGCTACCAGCGCGACCCGGCCACCAGCTTCATCCCGGTGCAGCACCGGCTGGCGGCCGCAGATGCGCTGAACACCTGGCTGAAGCCGGTGGGATCGGGCCTGTACGCGATCCTTCCCGGGGTGCGCGAAGGCGGCTACCTGGGGGAGGCGTTGCTGGGCCAGGTGTGAGATGCGCCCAAAGCGGGCTGCCGCGCGGTGACCGGCCGGGCGAAAAATGAGATGATGAGAAGGTTATGGATACAGCACAGCGCACGGTTTCAGTCACCCGCTTCATCCTGCCCGGAATCCTCGCTGCGGCGGTGGCCTTCCTGGCGGCGGTGTTGTTCACCGGGATCGCCCGGCCGGCGGATTTGGCCGATCCCGGGGCTTTCGTGCGCTGGTCGCTGCCCATCTCCCGGGCCATCCACCATGCCTCGATGTCGCTGAGCATCGCCGCGCTGGTTTTCGGTGCGGCGATCATCCCGCGGGCCGCCAAGGTGACCGGCGATGCCGAAGGCCAGGCCCATCCGGCGTTCGCCCGCACGATGAATATCGCCGCCGGGGCCGCGGTGGTGTGGACCCTGTCCGCGGCCACCGTCATGCTGCTGACCTTCTGGGATTTGGCCGGCATCCCGATGAGCCTGGATCCGCAGTATTCGGCCGCGATCCTGGACTACATCCTGTCGATCACCAGCGGGCGGGCCTGGGCCTGGATGGTGGTGATCGCCGCGATCACCAGTTCGCTGGCCCTGGCCGCGCGCTCCAGGACCACGGTGGGGCTCAGCGCATTCTTCTCGCTGTTCGGCATCCTGCCGCTGGCCTTCATCGGCCACGCGGCCGGGGGAGACGACCACTTCGCCGCGGTGAACTCCATCGGCCTGCACCTGCTGGCCGTGGTGCTCTGGTTTGGCGGCATCATGGTGCTGGCCCTGCTCGCTCCGACGCTGGCCGGCGAAGCGCCGGGACGCAAACGCGGGCAGGTGCTGGCCGGGGTGGTGCTCAAGCGCTATTCCGCGCTGGCCACCTTCGCGGTGTTCCTGATGATCGGCTCGGGCCTGGCTTCGGCGGTGATCCGCATTACCGGCTGGGACCAGTGGCTGACCCCGTACGGCATCCTGGTGATCGTGAAGATCCTGATCACCCTGGGGCTGGGCGCACTGGGCCTGTGGCATCGGCGCATGGTGATCCCGCGGCTGCTGGAGGGCAAGTTCACGGCGCTGCGCGCGGCCTGGCAGGTCGTGGCCGGCGAGGTCATCCTGATGGCTGCGGTGATGTCGGTGGCCACCGTGCTGGCGCGCACCGCTCCGCCGACTTCCGATGAGCCTCCGGTGCAAGCGACCCCGGCCCGCCTGCTCACCGGCTACGACCTGCCGCCGGCCCCGGATACCGCCGCGTGGTTCACCACCTGGCGCATGGACTGGATCTGGGTGGCCGTGTGCCTGTTCGGCCTGGCCGTGTACCTGTGGGCCTTCATCAAGCTGGCCCGCCGCGGCGACAAGCCCAGCGTGCTGCGCCTGGCCAGCTGGATCGTGGGCCTTTTCGCGCTGTTCTACGTGACCAGCGGCGCGGTGGCCGTGTACGGCAAGATCCAGTTCTCCACCCACATGGTCGATCACATGTCGCTGACCATGATCGTGCCGATCTTCCTGGTCCTGGGCACCCCGGTCACGCTGCTGCTCAAGGTGCTGGGATCGCGCGTCGACGGCACCCGCGGCCCGCGCGAATGGATCCTCTACCTGGTGCACTCGCGCTACTCGAAGGTCATCACCCACCCGATTTTCGCCGCGGTGAACTTCGCCGGCTCGATCGTCGTCTTCTACTTCACCCCGTTGCTGGAACCGGCCATGCGCTACCACGCGGGCCACGAGCTGATGAACCTGCACTTCCTGCTCACCGGATACCTGTTCGCGCTGTCGCTGGTGGACGCCGACCCGGTCCCCAAGCGCTACCCGTACCCGATGCGCCTGGTGGTGCTGCTGGCCACCGTCGCCTTCCACGCTTTCTTCGGGGTGGCGCTGATGAGCACCGAAACCCTGCTGGCCCCGGACTACTTCGGGAACATGGGCCGCACCTGGGGCGGCACCGCACTGGAAGACCAGGTGGTGGGTGCCGGGGCGATGTGGGCGATCGGCGAAGTGCCGACCCTGGTCCTGGCCATTTTCGTGGTCATCTCGTGGCTGCGCCAGGACAAGAAGGACACCAAGCGCTACGACCGCCAGGCCGAGCGTGACAACGACGCCGAGCTGGCTGCCTACAACGAAATGTTCGCCCGCTTCAAGCAAGCCGACCGAAGGGACCCACGTGCCTAGCACCAAGAAAATCCTCGCCGCCTCCCTGGCGGTGTGCGCGCTGCTGGCCGCAAGCGCCTGCTCCGCGCAGTCCGAAATGCCGCAGGACGAAACGCACAAGATTGCCGTGCAGGGCACCGCGACGCCCAGCGCATCGCAAGAGCCGCAAGAGCCTGCCCAGCCGGAAGAAATGACCACCGCGCAGGTGGCCACCACGGCCGGCGCAGTGATGGCCGCCGAGCTCGGCTTCCCCTCCAGCGCCAAGATCCAGGGCGAGGACCTCGAATCCCTGGCCACGCCGCCCACCGATACGCTCAAGGACCTGGTGGTCCTGCCGTCCCAATGCTCGGCTCCGATCGAGGACTTGAACTGGTCGCCGGTGCAGCTGGGCACCGAGGCGGCGCGCACCGACTTCACCAACGAGAACCAGTCGATCACCGGGTCGGTGGAGGTGGCCAAGCTCGGCGACGGGGCGGCGAAGGTGGCGGCGCACAATGCGAACGTGGCCACCATCCTGGAGGAATGCAAGAGCGTGAAGCTCAACGGGCTGGACTACCGCGAGACCCTGGCATTCTCCGATCCGGGCGTGCAGGATGCCGATTCGGCCCTGTACTACAGCCGTGATGGGCAGTATGCGCAGGATTCGCTGGTGCTGATCAAGAGCACCGGGGAGTATGCGGTGATGGTCTCCTTCCTCTCGGCGACCTCGCTGCAGGATGCCGCCTTCAACCAGGTGGCCACCGGCATCATGGACACCGTGCTCGCGCAGCTGCCCTAGCTCGCCGCCCCGGCAGGGAATAGAAGGCGTGGGCCTGCGGTTACACCAGCAGACCGTGAGCGAGTTTCACACTTTTCTCAATGTTGCTTAACACCGTTAGCCCCAGCGGGCCGCGGTGGCAGATAATTGAGGTTCGAATTGCCGCAGCCGCGGCGACAGCGAAAGGATCACCATGAGCACTTCCGAATCCGTCCGCGCCAATTACAAGGTGCGCGCCAGCGAACTGCTGGGCCGCAACTGGCTGAATACCGGCGGCAAGCAACTGGATCTGGACGCATTGCGCGGCAAGATCGTGCTCCTGGACTTCTGGACCTTCTGCTGCATCAACTGCCTGCACGTGCTCGACGAGCTGCGCCCGCTGGAGGAGCAGTACAAGGACGTGCTGGTCACCGTCGGCGTGCACTCCCCGAAGTTCGAGCACGAAGCGGATCCGGATGCGCTGGCCGCCGCCGTGGAGCGCTATGAAATCCACCACCCGGTGCTCGACGACCCGGAATTGGTCACCTGGCAGGCCTACGGTGCCCGCGCCTGGCCTACCCTGGTGGTATTGGATCCCGAAGGCTACATCGTCGCGCATCTGTCCGGCGAGGGCCACGCCCAGGGCCTGGGCTCGCTGGTCGAGGATCTGGTAGCCGAGCACGAAGCCAAGGGCACGCTGCACCGCGGCAACGGTCCGTACGTGGCACCGGCAGCCCGCGAGGGCGACCTGCGCTTCCCGGGCAAGGCGATCGCCCTGGCCAACGGCAATTTCCTGGTGGGCGATTCGGGCCACCACCGCCTGGTCGAACTGGCCGGCGACCTGTCCACCGTGGTGCGCACCATCGGCGCCGGGGTCAAGGGCTATGCCGACGGGGACGCTGCCACCGCGCAGTTCAACGAACTGCAGGGGCTGGCCGCATTGCCGGCGGAACTGGCCGCCGAAGTCGGCTACGACGTGATCGTCGCCGACACCGTCAACCACCGCCTGCGCTCGGTGAACCTGGCCACCGGCGCCGTGGGCACCCTGGCCGGCAACGGCGTGCAGCGCCTGCTGGATTCGGAGAACGCCCGCCAGGAAGTCCAGCCCACCGAGCTGGGCACCGATGCGCTGAATATTTCGCTCTCGTCCCCATGGGATGTGCTCTACCACCCATCGGGGCAGGTCATCGTCGCGATGGCCGGAACCCACCAGATCTTCGCCTTCGATCCGCGCACCGGCGCCGTGTCGGTCTTCGCCGGCACCGGGCTGGAAGGCCTAACCGATGGCGCGCCGGATGAGGCCTGGTTCGCCCAGTCCTCGGGCCTGGCACTGGATGGCGAAAACGTGTGGATCGCCGACTCGGAAACCAGCGCCCTGCGCTGGATCGAGGTTGAAGAAGGCAAGGCCAAGAGCGTGAACACCGCGGTGGGCACCGGCCTGTTCGACTTCGGCTTCCGCGATGGCGATGCGCAGCAGGCGCGCCTGCAGCACCCGCTGGGCGTGGCCGTGCTGCCGGACCACTCGATTGCCATCGCCGACTCCTACAATGGCGCGGTGCGCCGCTTCGATCCGGCCACCAAGACTGTCTCCACCCTGGCCAAGGGACTGAAAGAACCGGCCGACGTGCTGGTGGACACCACCGTGGACGGCGATCCGGTGCTGCTGGTCGTGGAGACCAACTCCCACCAGCTGGTGCGCATCCCGATCCCTGCCGAAGCACTGGTGGTCGACCAGGGCGCCAGCCAGACCCAGCGCCCCAAGACCCGGGTGCAGGCCGGCAAGCACGGGATCCTGGTCCGCTTCGCCGCACCCAAGGGGCAGAAGCTCGATGACCGCTGGGGCGATCCGACCCAGCTGAAGATCTCGGCCAGCCCTGAGGAACTGATCCTCGACGGCGCCGGCACCTCGGTGGGCCTGTCCCGCACCCTGGAACTGAACCCGGAGGTGGCCGAGGGCGTGCTGCACATTACCGCCCGCGCGGCGGCCTGCGATGGCGAACCGGGCGGCGAGATTCCCGATCACGCGGCCTGCCACCTGTACCAGCAGGACTGGGGCATCCCGGTGGTGCTGGACGCAGAGGGCGAGGATGAACTGCTCCTTGACCTGCGTGGCGTGAACTAGCCCCGGCCCGAAGCATGCATCAGGCGCACCAGCGATGGTGCGCCTTTTGCGTGCCCGGCGGCGAACGCCGGGGCAGCGCCACAGCAAGAATCTGAGGAAACCTCAGCATTTTCCTGCCCGGGTGGCTAGACTGGAGGGCGGGAGGAGCCGGAGGGATCTGGCGGTAGCTATGGCGTCGAAAATGTTCCGTGCACTGGAAGTACCAAATTACCGGTTGTGGGTGATCGGTGCGCTGGTCTCCAATATCGGAACCTGGATGCAGCGTGTGGCCCAGGACTGGCTGGTGCTCACCGAGCTCACCGACCACGATGCAGTGGCCACCGGCATCACCACCGGCCTGCAGTTCCTGCCCGTGCTGCTGCTGGGCCCCTATGCCGGACTGATCGCCGACCGCTTCGACAAGCGCCGGTTGCTGATCCTCACGCAGAGCTTCATGGGAGTCTGCGCCCTGGTCCTGGGCCTGCTGGTGGTTACCGGCACGGCGCAGCTGTGGCATGTCTACGTGCTGGCCACGATGCTGGGCATCGGCGCCTCCTTCGACGCCCCGGCACGCCAGGCGTTCGTCTCCGAGGTGGTTCCCGGCACCCACCTGGCCAACGCGGTGGCGTTGAACAGCGCCAACTTCAACCTGGCCCGGCTGGCCGGGCCCGGCGTGGCCGGTGCGGTCATCGCGCTGGTGGGCACCGGACCGGCGTTCCTGCTCAACGGCGCCTCATTCCTCGCGGTGATTTTCTCGCTGGCGTTCATGCGCAAGGACGCACTGAACCCCTCTAAGCCGGTCGCGCGCGCCAAGGGGCAGGTGCGCGAGGGCTTGGCCTACGTGAAGAACCGCAAGGATCTGGTGCTGATCTTCTTCCTGGCCTGCGTGATCGGCACCTTCGGGCTGAACTTCCAGATGACCAACGCGCTGATGGCCACCGAGGTCTACGGGGTAGGAGCAGGGGAGTACGGCATCCTGGGCTCGATCATGGCCGTGGGCACCTTTGGCGGGGCACTGTTCGCCGCCCGGCGTTCGGCTCCGCGCTGGCGCTTCCTGATCGGCGGCGGCGTGTTCTTCGGCATCGCCGGGATTGCCAGTGCGTGGATGCCCAACTACATCGCATTCGCGCTGGTGCTGATCCCGGTGGGACTGGGGTCGCTGACCTTCTTGAACAGCTGCAACACCATGGTGCAGACCTCGGTGCCCCCGGAGTACCGGGCGCGCGTGCTGGCGCTGTACCTGATGGTGGTGATGGGCGGTACGCCCATCGGCTCGCCGCTGATCGGCTGGTTCGCTGAACTGTTCGGGATCCAGATCGCCGTGACCATTGGCGCCGGGTTGTCGCTGGCCGCCAGCTTGGCAGCGCTGGTGGTCTGGCAGAAGTTCAAGACCAACGCGGTGCCGCTGCGCAGCCAGTTCCGCGAACTGCTCGGACGCTAGCCGGCCACCTGTTCGCCGCCGGCCACCGGAACCACGGAAACTTCGGTGGTGCTGGTGGTCAGCTGCGCGGTGAAGGAGTAGTCATCCTTGACGGTCTTCTTGGCCTTGGCGCCGGTGCGCAGATCCTGCTCGGTCAGGGTCAAGGTAGCGGTGGCCTTCAGCGGGGACAGCACCCAGGCGCCGTTGTAGTAGTTCACTTCAATGGTGGGGTACTTCGCGATGGACCAGTCGATGGTTGCCGGGTCCACGCGCGCCGAGGTGCTGTAGGCGAACGGGCATCCGGCAGGCATCAGCACCTGCTCGCTGGCGCACTCGTTGAGGTAGTTCTTCACCTTGGCATTGATGGCAGCGATGAATTCCTTGGTCGGCTCGGTCTTCAGCGCGATCTCCACCGGCTCCTTGGCAGGCTTGGTGACCACCATCCCGCGGGTGTCGGCCGCAAAGTTCTTGGTGCTGAAGCTCGCGTCGAGGATCGAGGGGTAGAACACCGGAAGGGTGCTCACGCCAGCCGATAACGGGATCTTCTGCTCGTTGACCGTGACCTCGTTGACGGTGTTGGCCTTGATCTTCACGCTGGGCAGCGTGCTTGGCTCGAAGGCCCACTTGTCGAACAGCAGCCAGGATTTGCCGGCATGGCGCAGCGTGTAGGTCGATTCCTTGTCCACGCCGTGGGCCTTGTAATGCGCGGTGACGGTGCGCAACTGCTCATCGCCCTCTACCGCCTGGGCCTTGTCGGTGGAGAAATCCGTAATTCCGGCCTGGGTGCGCTTGAGCACGTCCCCATCCAGGGCAACAGCATCGCCCTGCGGGACCTGGGCCTGCATCAGGCCCAGGGCTTCGGCGCCTTCGCCCCTGGCCAGATGCTGCTGCAGTGCCTGCACCTGGTGCTGGGGGGAGAAGAGCGTACGGTTGGCGGCGATCGTTCCGGCAATGACCAGAACGACGACAGCCGCTGCAGCCAATGCCCAGCGAAGAGCCAGGCGGGCAGCGGAGATCGGCGTGGAATTACGAGTGTTCATCAGTAGCTAGGCTATCTGGTTTCCGGGCCCAGACCGAAAACGGCGTGCTGGAAGAGCCAGGTATTACTAACGGCGGCGCTTGCGGTTGCCGAAGAAGCCGCGGATCAGCTCGCGGCCAAGCACCTTGGCGGCGCCCATGGCCATGTCCATCATCGGGTTCTCTTCTTGGCGCGGTTGGCTCTGGCGTGGGGCGCTTTCCCGTCGGGGCTCCTTCGCCGGTTCGGGAGCAGTCGCTGGCGCCGGCGCCGCGGCCCGGGTTTTGGCCTCGAGCATTTCGCGGGCAGAATCACGATCCACTGCGGCGCTGTACTGCGCAGCCAGCGTCGAAGTGCCACGGACCTGGGCCATCACCTCAGGTGAGGCCGGGCCGATGTTGGACCCCGGCGAGGACATCTTGGTCCACGCTACCGGGGTCGGTGCACCTTTCTCGCCCAGCACGGTGACCACAGCCTCGCCGACACCGGCCTGGGTCAGTGCTTCCTGCAGGTCCAGCTCACCGGTTGGGAAGGTCTTGATGATCTGCTTGAGCGCGCTCTGGTCCTTGGCGGTGAACACGCGCACCGCATGCTGGATGCGGTTACCCAGCTGGCCGAGCACCTCATCGGGCAGGTCGGTCGGGGACTGGGTGATGAAGAACAGGCCCACTCCCTTGGAGCGGATCAGGCGCACGGTGTTGATGATCGCATCGCTGAACGCCTTGGTCGCATCCTTGAAGAGCAGGTGGGCCTCGTCGAGGAAGAACACCAGCTTGGGCTTCTCCAGGTCCCCGGCTTCTGGCAGGTCCTCGAACATGTCGGCCAGGAGCCACATGAGGAACGTGGAGAAAAGCATTGGCTGGGAGCTGACCGAGGGCAGTTCCAGGATGTTGATGACGCCCGCGCCGTCGCGCACCTGCAAGAAGTCCGCGGTATCGAACTCCGGCTGCCCGAAGAACTGGTCCAGTCCCTGGGTCTGCATGATCGTGATGCCGCGCAGGATCACCGATGCGGTGGATGAGGAGACGCCGCCCAGGGCGGCCAGCGCCGGGGCGCCGTCGTCGCTGAGCAGGAAGCTGATCACAGCTTTCAGGTCGCTGAGGTCATCCAGCGGCAGCTTATTGGAATCGGCGTAATGGAAGATCAGCTGCAGGCATTCTTCCTGGGTTTCGTTCAGTTCCAGGACACGGGCCAGCAAAATCGGGCCGAAGGCGTCCACGCTGGCGCGTACCGGGACGCCCTGCCCATTGCCACCCAGGCTGAGGAACTCGACCGGGTTGGTGCGCGCAACGAATTCGTGGCCGAGCTCGGCCAGTCGGGCACTGAGCTTCTCCGACGGTTCGGCAGGCTGCGCCAGGCCGCTCAGATCGCCTTTGACATCGGCGAGGAAAACCGGAACCCCGGCCACAGAGAGCTGTTCTGCCATGGTCTGCAAGGTGACGGTCTTGCCGGTGCCGGTGGCACCAGCGATCAGGCCGTGGCGGTTGAGCATTTTCAACGGCAGGCGGACCTGCGCGGTTGGCTCGGCCTTGCCGCCGATCAGTGCAGCCCCGAGCTCCAAGCAATCGGATTCGAAGTTGTAGCCTTCAACGAGGCTGGTCAGCAAAGTATTCGTTTCCTGGGTCATGGCTTCACTCTATTGCTTTTAGAACGGGTGCAACAGACGCTGGACGAAAGTTTGGGTGCGGGGGTTGGCAGGCGTGCCGAGCACCTTGGCCGCCGGACCGGTCTCCACGACCACCCCGCCATCCATGAACACCACGGTGTCGGCCACATCCCGGGCGAAGGCCAGCTCGTGGGTCACCAGCACCATGGACCAGCCCTCCTGGGCCAATTCCTTGATGACCGTGAGCACCTCGCCGACCAGCTCCGGATCCAGTGCGCTGGTGGGTTCGTCGAAGAGCAGCAGATCCGGCTGCTGCATCAGCGCGCGGACAATGCCCACGCGCTGCTGCTGGCCGCCGGACAGGGAGTTCGGGTAGGCGTCGGCCTTGGCTTCAAGGCCCACGCGGGCCAGCAGCTTCTTCGCCTGCGCCAGGACCTGGTCCTTGGGACGCTTTTGCACCTCGATCGGCCCGATGCTCACGTTCTGCAGCACCGTCAGATGGGGGAACAGGTGATGTCCCTGGAACACCATCGCCGAACGCTTGCGCAGGATCTGTGCGGCCTTGGGTTTCATCCCGGCGCTGAAGGAAACTTCCGGCCCGCCGGCGAATCCGACGGTGCCGGCATCGGCGATTTCCAGGCCGTTCAGGCAACGCAGGGCAGTGGTCTTGCCAGAGCCCGACGGGCCAATCAGTGCCAGCACTTCACCGGAATGCACGGTGAAGTCGATGCCCTGGAGCACCTGGTTCTCGCCGAAGGCCTTATGCAGGGCGGTGACGGAGAGCAGGGCGGAATTACTTGGCGACATACTTTTCAAGCCTTCCTTCAACAGAGTTTTGCAGAGCCGAGAGCACCAGGCAGATGACCCAGTAGATGGCTGCGGCCTCGCAATAGAGCAGCAGGAACTCGTAGGTGGAGGCCGTGATTTCCTGGGCCTTGCGGAACATTTCGGTGACCAGGATGGTGGAGGCCAGCGAGGTGTCCTTGACCAGGGAAATGAAGGAGTTCGACAGCGGCGGCACAGCCACCCGGGTGGCCTGCGGCAAGATCAGCCGGTACAGGGTGCGCGTGCGCGACATGCCCAGGGTGTAGCCGGCTTCCCATTGGCCCTGGGGGACCGAGAGGATCGCGGCACGAATGATTTCAGCGGCGTAACCGCCGATGTTCAGGCTGAAGGCGATGATGGCACTGGGCCACGGGTCGATGGTCAGGCCCACCGAAGGCATGCCGTAGAAGATGACGAACAGCTGCACCAGCAGCGGCGTGCCGCGAATGATGGAGATGTAGATCCGGGCAATCGAGGAGATGACCCGGTTCTTGCTGATCCGCATCAGCGCCATCAGCAAGGCGATGACCAGGCCCAAGGCCATGCTGATCAGGGCCAGCGGAATGGTTGCCGTGATCGCCCCGAGGGCTAACGGCCCGAGCGAGTCGAGGAATAACTGCCATTTCGAATCCATGGGCTACCTTTTGCGCAAATGAGACTGGCTCCACGCGTTCTTACGTGTGGAGCCAGTCTACTTATAGTGTTTGCTACTTGCTGACGTCTTCGCCGAAGTACTTCTCGGAGATCTTTGCCAGTTCCCCCTCGGCGCGCAGCTCCTCGAGCGCGGTGTCAATGGCCTGGGCCAGTTCAGTGGAATCCTTGCGCAGGGCTACAGCGGATTCGCTCTTCTCCTCGGATTCGGCAGCGATCTTGATGCTGTCATCCGGGTTGGTCTTCTGCGCATCCAGGAACGTCAGCTTGTCGTTCACGGTGGCATCGACACGGCCCTGCTTGAGCAGGGTGATCGACTGGGCCCAGCCTTCCACCGGCTCGACGTTCGCGCCGGCGGCCTTGGCGGTCTCGTAGAAGTTGCTGGTCAGCGACTGCGCGGTGGTCTTGCCTTCCAACGTCTCGAAAGAGGTGATCTCGCTGTTATCGCTCTTGGTCACCACCACGCCGGTGGAGACGGTGTAAGGCTCGGTGAACAGGTACTTCTCTTCGCGTTCCGGGTTGATCGAGACCTGGTTGGCGATGGCATCAAAACGCCCGGCATCCAGTCCGGCGAAGATCGCGTCCCACTGGGTTTCCTGGAACTTGACCTCGACGCCCATCTTCTCGCCGACGGCTTCGATGACCTCGACGTCGTAGCCGGTCAGCTCGTTGCCCTCGTGGTAGGAGAACGGGCGGTAGGTGCCTTCGGTGCCCACGGTCAGCACGCCCGAATCCTGGACCTTCTTCAAGGTGGCTCCGGTGTCCGCCGAGGACTTGGCGCCACCGGATTCGCTTGCGGAGGTCGATGGGCCTGCCGAGCCGCAGGCGCTCAGTGACAGGGCGATAATTGCGGCAGTAGCCAGCAGTGGTGCGGTGCGCTTCATGGTGACCTCGCTAGGGGAGTGGATAAAAGCTGTTGTCCTACTGAACACTCTAGTGATGATCGCTTATTCCTGCAGGTGGAAGTTACGCTAAATTCCGAGGACGATCGCCAGCAGCATCATCAGCGGGATCGCGCAGATGGTGGTGACCAGGACCGTGTCCTTCGCGATTACCACCCCGTGGTCATAGCGCATGGCCGTCACGAAAATGTTCTGCGCAGTTGGCAGGCCGGCCATGATGACCGACGCCACCAGCAGCTCGCCACGCAGATTGAATACCCAGTAGGCCAGTGCCCAGGCCAGGAACGGGTGGAGCAGCAGCTTGGCCCCGGCGGCGATCAGCACATCGGCGCGGCGGCCCGACTTCTTTTCCAGCGGCTTGGAACCCACCAGGGAGATGCCGAAAGCCATGAGCATGGCGGGGATCGAAGCGCCGGCGATCAGGTCGATCGGTTCGAGCACGATGGAGGGCAATTCGATGCCGGTCAGCGCGACGGCCAAGCCGAGCAGCGACCCGATGATCATCGGGTTCTTCGCGGTGGCCAGCAGCAAAGCGATCGGGGTGGTGCGGTGCCGCGAGGTGGTGGCATCCAGCATCGCCAGATTGATCGGCTGGTAGAGGGCCAACTGGAAGAGGATGATCGGTGCCGCGTAGGACATGTCGCCGAGCACGTACAACGCGATGGGCAGGCCCAAGTTGGCGGAGTTCACCGTGGAGGCGGACATTGCCGCGATGATGCTTTCCGAGGCCGGGCGCTTGAGCATCCGGGCCGTCGCCAGGTAGTAGAGCACCGCGGTCAGCGCCGCGGACAGGGCGGCAACCCAGAGCAGCGGCCCGAGCACGGAAACCGGATCGGACTCGGCCAAGGTGGTGAACAGCAGGGCGGGGCTGGCCACGAAGAAGGTGACCCGGCTGAGCACATGGCGGCCTTGCTCGCCCAGCACCCCGGTGCGGCCCACCAAGTAGCCGACGAGAATGACAACCCAAATGATGGAGAAGCCTTCGAGGACTCCGGTCATCGTGCTCCTTCGCTGGCTATCAGAAGACCAACAACGCCGGAGCACCATTGGTGCCCCGGCGTTCGCTTGAGCGGGCGACGGGAATCGAACCCGCGTATCGAGCTTGGGAAGCTAGCGCTCTACCATTGAGCTACGCCCGCAGTGCACCGAGCGGCCTATTGACGGCCCGGGCATCAAAAGCATATCCCACGAATCCCGCGCACCGGAAAACGGCACGGAAAATCGTGGCCAAAGTTACGCAATGCCTATTCGGAGGGCTTCTCGTTGAGCAGCTGCTCGCGCAGGATCGCCACCCCATCGGCCGGGACCTCGAAGCTGAGCTCGTCGCCGGGGTTCACTACGAAGCCGGTGTTCTCCAAGGCGCGCACCACGGTGGCGCCCTGGACCTTCACGCCGTAGGGCGCCATGTCGATGTACGAGGAAGGGATGCGCTCCAAGGTGGTGAAGACCGCTACCACGGCCTCGCCGGAAGGGTTGGTCAGCATCATCGGCTGGGCATTCTTGTTCTCGCCGGTGACCTCTTCACGGGAGAGGAAATACACCTCGGCGCTCATGAAAGCGCCGATGACCGAGCCGGACAGCTCAGGTTTGTTGAGCCCGGCCTGCAGCATCATTTCGAAATGCGTCTTGGGCTGTGCCCGCTGCTTGTCCATTGGCGTTTCGATGATCGCATCCGGGACCTGGTCTGGTTCTTGGCCTTCAGCGGCGGCGGAGGTGTTCTCGTTGCTCATGTACTACAGCATGTCGCGATAAACCCCCAGGTGCAAACGCCGAATGCGGTTAATTCGGGGTAAAGGCCTAAAATGGCAGATGAGCACACACGATTGAATCAAGGACTGAGCATGCCTGAATTCCGTTACGAGGATCTTCTGCCAATTGGCGAAGATACCACCCCGTACCGCAAGATTTCCTCCGAAGGTGTCGAAGTTGTCGCCGGCCCGGATGGAAAGAACTTCCTGAAGGTCGCGCCGCAGGCACTGGAGCAGCTGGCCGAGACCGCGCTGCACGACATCTCGCACTACCTTCGCCCGGCCCACCTGCAGCAGCTGCGCAATATCCTCGACGACGAGGATGCCAGCCCGAACGACAAGTTCGTCGCCCTGGACTTGCTGAAGAACGCCAACATCGCCGCCGGCGGCATCCTGCCGATGTGCCAGGACACCGGTACCGCGATCGTCATGGGCAAGCGCGGCCAGCGCGTGCTGACCGAAGAGCAGGACGAGATCTCGCTCTCGCGCGGCATCTACAACGCCTACACCCGCCTGAACCTGCGCTACTCGCAGCTGGCTCCGATCACCACCTGGGAAGAGAAGGCCACCGGCAACAACCTCCCGGCGCAGATCGACCTCTACGCGAACACCAAGGACGGCGCTGACACCAGCTACAAGTTCCTGTTCATGGCCAAGGGCGGCGGATCGGCCAACAAGTCCTTCCTGTACCAGGAGACCAAGGCGATCCTCAACGAGAACTCGATGCTGAAGTTCCTCGATGAGAAGCTGCGCTCGCTGGGCACCGCCGCGTGCCCTCCGTACCACCTGTCCATCGTCATCGGCGGCACCTCGGCCGAGATGGCGTTGAAGACCGCGAAGTACGGTTCGGCCAAGTACCTGGATTCGCTGCCGACCGAAGGCGCGATGACCGGCCGCGGCTTCCGCGACACCGAGCTGGAAGACAAGGTCCTTGAGCTGACCCGCCACTTCGGCATTGGCGCGCAGTTCGGCGGCAAGTACTTCTGCCACGATGTGCGCGTGGTGCGCCTGCCTCGCCACGGCGCCTCGCTGCCGGTGGCCATCGCAGTATCCTGCTCGGCTGACCGCCAGATGCTGGCCAAGGTCACCGAAGCGGGACTGTTCGTCGAGCAGCTGGAAACCGATCCAGCCCGCTTCATGCCGGCGGAGGACCACCCGGCCCTGGCCGCGCACGACGACGAGACCGATGGCGTCACCGGCACCGGTGGCTCTTCGGTGGTCAAGATCGACCTGAACAAGCCGATGAGCGAAATCCTGGCCGAACTGACCAAGTTCCCGGTCAAGACCCGCTTGTCGCTGTCCGGTCCACTGGTTGTGGCCCGCGATATCGCACACGCCAAGGTCAAGGAACGCCTGGATGCTGGCGAGGAAATGCCGCAATACCTCAAGGACCACCCGGTCTACTACGCAGGTCCTGCCAAGACCCCAGAAGGCATGCCTTCGGGTTCCTTCGGCCCAACCACCGCAGGCCGCATGGACTCCTACGTGGACCAGTTCCAGGCTGCCGGCGGCTCGATGGTCATGCTGGCCAAGGGCAACCGCTCCAAGCAGGTCACCGAGGCATGCAACACCCACGGCGGCTTCTACCTGGGCTCCATCGGCGGCCCGGCGGCACGCCTGGCCCAGGATTGCATCAAGAAGGTCGAGGTGCTCGAATACGAGGAACTGGGCATGGAAGCGATCTGGAAGATCGAGGTCGAGGACTTCCCGGCCTTCATCGTTGTCGATGACAAGGGCGAGGACTTCTTCGCTGAGACCTTGAAGCCGACCTTCACCGGCATTCCGGTGCGCGCGAAGTAATTTTCCAGCGCTCTGGGCAGGAACCACCTGCCATGAACTGCTCCCCAAAAGTTGGACTGTAGAAGCCAGCAACTTTTGGGGAGCATTTTCATGCCGTCCGGCGGCACGCAACCTGGAAAACCGTTCCCGGGATTGCATGCCGGTGCGGAGGGCAGATTCCAGGATGCTCCCGCAGAGGGGCAGGGTGCTGACGAAGCTACTTTGCGTGAACTTGCTGCTTCGCGTCCCGGGCACTAGTTAATATTGGACGCTAGTACTGGATGCCCCGCTGCACCATGATTCGGGCACTGCCCAACGCCCAGCGGATTGCGGGCAGAGCCGCGAAATGGCGACTCGCAGCGGCAATTTTCGTGGTTCCGGCGGTTCTGGTGGACCTGGCAGCGGCCTGTTCCAGACCGGGCTACTGGGTGAAGCCGAAGCCCCAGTCGCGGTACGGCGGAAGGAAACGCAGGACCATCAAGTCCTCGTCCACGACAACATCTTCGCCGGCCTTCTTGGATTTTTCGTGCGGCTCTTCGTCTTTGGCTTTCGCGGGTTCTTTCTCGACCGTTGCCTTTGCTTCGCTTTGCTCGGCATCCGCTATCGAGGCGGCCAGCATCTGGTGGTACTCTTCGAACGTTTCCGCTCCGGAAGCAAGCATCGCTTCGGCATGCTCGACGCCGACATAGCGCACATGCCACGGCTCGTACTTGTAGCCGGTGATCTCTTCCTTGCCCTGGGGGTAGCGGATGATCAGACCGTATTCCGCCGCGTGCTCGGCAATCCACAGGCCGGCCGGGGTCTGGCCGAATTCGGCTTTCAATTCGGCGCGGCTATCGGTGTAGCCCAGGTCTGCGGCCAAACCAAGCTGGTGCTCGCTGGTTCCGGGGCGCGCAGAAATCCGTTCGGCATAAGCGGTGCCGTACTTGGCTTGGTACTGGTTGAACAAGACCGCCTGGCGCTGGTACGAACGGTATGCGCTCAGCAGCTTGATCGAATGGCCGGCAGCGCGCGCATCAGCAATGAACACTTCAATGGCCTCTGCCGCCTCAGGACGCAGGGTCATCGAGCTGCCGGCAACACCAACTAGCTTGCCGGGAACATAGTCCTCCGGCGAAAGCTTCGTGGTGGGGTTGATCAAGGCCAAGGGGCTCGATGCCTTCGACAGCTGCGAGCTCTCGACAGCAGGCAGATCCTCGGCCGGCGCAGCGAGTGCGGCGGTGCCGGAGAGCAGCAATGCCGATGCGAGTACGGTGCCAGTCAGCGCGGAGGCTAGGCGCATGTTGAATAAACCCTTGAGTTGCGGAGCGATGATGGGAAATCCCACCTTAACAATAGCTGGAAACGCTGGGTAATTCGTGGGAAATCTGCGACCAGCTGGTGAACAGGATGCGGCCAGTGATCTCGACTCACTGTACATAATTGGCCTAATAGTTCGGCTGCCGGGGAAAGTCAGGATAAATTTATACGCGTGTTGTATTCAGATGGTGACATTCGTCGAGAAATAGCGTCCGGTGAGATTGGGCTAGAGCCCTTTGACCCGCAGATGGTCCAGCCCGCATCCGTGGATGTTCGACTTGACCGGTTCTTCCGGCTTTTCGATAACCACAAGTATGCGCACATCGATCCTTCGGTGGAGCAAGATGAACTGACGCGCCTGGTCGAGGTCGACCCCGATGAGCCATTCATCCTGCACCCGGGCGAATTCGTGCTCGGCTCGACCTACGAAGTGGTGACCTTGGGCCACGGCGTGGCCGCCCGGCTGGAAGGCAAGAGCTCCTTGGGCCGCCTTGGCCTGCTCACCCACTCCACCGCAGGGTTCATCGATCCAGGGTTCTCCGGCCACGTGACCTTGGAACTGTCCAACATGGCCACCTTGCCCATTAAGCTGTGGCCGGGATCGAAGATCGGCCAGCTGTGCTTCTTCAAGCTGACGTCGGACACCGAGCATCCGTACGGTTCGGGACCCTACGGCAACCGCTACCAGGGCCAGCGTGGCCCCACGGCTTCGCGCAGCCACCTGAACTTCCACCGGACCATCATCGAGAACTAAGCGGCAGTACCGCTCAGGATCCCGCAAACGGCGCTGGCCCCCAACATTTGTTGGGGGCCAGCGCCGTTTGCGGCTGGAAGCTACGCGGTGACCTTCTTCGGCGACCGGATTGGCAGGAGCAGGAGCAGGCCGAGCGCCAAGACCACCAGGATGCCCAGGATGCCGTAACGCTGGGCTTGGCCGGATGCCACCAGCGGGGTAGCGATGGCGATGGCTCCGGCAAACAACGCCGGTGCCAGGAAGGACACGGCGCGACCGGTGGTCGCGTACAACCCGAAGAGCTCTCCTTCGCGTCCTTCGGGAATCAAGCGCGAGAGGTAGGAGCGGGAAGCTGCCTGTGCCGGTCCGACGAACAAGCACAGCAGCAGGCCGAAGATCCAGAAGCCCGCGGCTTCGGGGGAGAAGAAGACTCCGGCGCCGGCAACCAGCAGGCCGATCAGCGAACCGACAATGACCGCCTTTGGGCCTGCCACGTCATCGATGCGGCCGCCAAGCACCGCGCCAAGGGCCGCAACGACATTGCCGACGATCGCGAAGATGATCACTTCGGTCAGTTCGAAACCGAAGGTGCCCGCGGCAATGACGCCGCCGAAGGTGAAGATGGCGGCTAGCCCGTCGCGGAAGACGGCGGAGGAGCAGAGGAAGAAGAGCAGGTTGCGGTCGCTGCGCCACAGTTCCCTGATGTTGTTGAACAGGACCTTGTAGGTAAGCATCAGCGGGATTTTCTTCGAGGTGCTCGGTGGCGATTCGGGGATGACGAAGAACAGCGGCAGCGCGAAGAGCAAGCACCAAGCGGCAGAGAACACTGCCACCCAGCGCAAGTTCAACGATTCTTCGGTGCTGGCACCTGGCCAGTCCACGATTGGCTGCACGAACAGGAAGAGCACCAGGGCGAGGGCGAGGATTCCGCCGACGTAGCCCATGCCCCAGCCGAAACCGGAGACCTTGCCGACCGTTGCCTTGGTGGAAATCTGGTTCAGCACCGCGTTGTAGTTCACGCCGGCGAATTCGCCGAAGACCGACATGGCCGCGACGAGGATCGCGCCGAACCAGAGGTAGGAAGGGTCGGGGTAGACGAAGAAGCAGGCCGCGCAGATGGCGACGAGAACCAGGGTGTTGACCACGATCCACAGCTTGCGCCGCCCGGCAACATCGGCGCGAAGCCCGGTGACGGGCACCAGCAGGGCGATGGCCAGTCCGCCGATGGCCAGTGCCTGCGAGAGGACCAGCGACGCATGGTCGGTGTCGCCGAATAGCTCGCTGGTGAGATAGACGGTGAACACGAAAGTGATCATGACAGCGTTGATCGCGGCTTGTCCCCAATCCCAGCTGGCCCACGCCCAAGTGTACTTATTAAGCCACTTTTCACGAATCGCCGACGGTTCGACCTGATTGATTCCCATGCTGGCATCGTACCTGCAACAGGTAATCAGGCGATGAATAGGAACGACCTTTTGGAGAATAGCGGCTAGCTTGGAAAATCAGCTGGTCGCGGAAAACGCAGGGAATATTCCTTAAAGGGCACATTCGTGCGATTGCAGGCAGGCCACGGCTGATAAAATTACAGATGCAGGCGCTTTTCGAAGTGCTCTGGATACTCTGCCCACCACCAGCCGACAGAGGAAAAGCGTGCTAATAATTCTCACTGCGCTGTTTGCCACCGCTGTTTTATGCCCATTAATATTCCGGGCCTTGAAACGAAACGGTTTTTACGTTGTGGCGGCCGTGCCCGCAGTGGGATTCATCTGGTTGCTGACCCGCATGCCGGCGGTGCTTTCTGCCGATAATTCCCTGGCCAATGGTGCGCCAAATGCGCCGCCATCGGTTCAAATGGAATGGATTCCCGGGCTGAATATCGCCCTGAATTTCCGCATGGATTCTTTGGCCGCGACAATCTTGCTGCTGATCCTCGGCGTGGGCGCGCTGGTGCTGTTCTATTGCGCCCGCTATTTCAAGAATGATGATCCGCAGATCGGCAGCTTCGCGGCGAAGATGGTCGCTTTCGCCGGAGCCATGACCGGCTTGGTCACGGCCGATGACATCATCATCATGTTCATCTTCTGGGAAATCACCAGCGTGCTTTCCTACCTGCTCATCGGTTTCAGCCAGGCCCTGATCACCGCGCGCCGTTCAGCCATGAACGCCCTGATCATCACGACCCTTGGCGGACTGGTGATGCTCGCCGGCATCTTGATGCTCGGCGCGGCGGCCGGCAGCTACCAGCTCTCGGAGATCATGGCATCGGCCGACGAGCTGGTGGCCTTGGGGGCCTTCACCGATGTTGCGGTGGCGCTGATTATTGTCGGGGCGATCTCCAAATCGGCCCTGGTGCCTTTCCACTTCTGGCTGCCCGGTGCGATGGCCGCTCCGACTCCGGTGTCCGCGTACCTGCACGCGGCAGCCATGGTCAAGGCCGGCGTCTACCTGATCGCCCGACTGGCCCCGGGCTTCGCCGAGACCACCCTGTGGGTCCCCATGACCGTAGGCATAGGTATTCTCACCATGCTCATCGGCGGTTACCGGGCGCTCAAGCAATACGACCTGAAGCTGATCCTGGCCTTCGGCACGGTCTCCCAGCTGGGCTTCATCATCGCGGTCTTCGGCTTCGGCACCCCCGAAGCGGCTTTTGCCGCGCTGGCCATGACGCTGGCCCACGGCCTGTTCAAGGCGACGCTGTTCCTGAGCGTGGGCATCATCGACCACAACACCGGTACCCGCGATATCCGCAAGCTCAGCGGCTTGCGCCGTGCCATGCCGATCCTGGCCACGACCACCGGCATCGCCGCGGCGTCCATGGCCGGCGTGCCGCTGCTGTTCGGCTTCGTTGCCAAGGAAGCGGTCTACGAATCGGCCCTGCACCTGGAAACCGGCTGGGGGATGGCCGCGCTCGTCGGCATCCTGATGGGTGCGGCGCTGACCATGGCCTACTCGCTGCGCTTCTTCTTCGGGGCTTTCGGCGTGAAGAAAAAGAAGTTGCCTGCGTTGCAGTGCAAGGCCCCGACACTGATCTTCCTGGCGCCCTTGCTGGTTCTTTCGGCGGCGACGCTGTTCCTGGGCCTGTACCCGCAGCTGGTGGAGCCGCTGGCCATCCACTGGTCGGCCGCGCAGGGCGGACCGGGCAAAATGCACCTGCTGCCATTTGCCGGCTTCAACGCGGCACTGGGACTGAGCGCCATTTCGGTGGGCTTGGGCCTGTGCTTCTTCTGGCTGCGTCACCGCACCGACACCGGCGCACCGCTGCGCCGCATGGTCACCTCGGCCGAGGAAATCTACCGCATGTCGGTGAACGTGCTGGACAAGGTGGCCATCTGGATCACCGGTCGCACCCAGCGTGGTTCGCTCTCCTTCTACCTGGGCGTCATCCTGGTCGTGGTGCTGGTGATCCCGCTGGCCATCGCGCTGACCGTCTACACCCCGTGGCCAACGAACTGGATCATCGCCGACCACCCGGCCCAGCTGCTGATCGGTGCGGTGATCATCGCCGGTGCGGTGGTCTCCATTACCGCGCCGAAGCGTTTCATGGCGGTGCTGATGGTTTCGGTGACCGGCTACGGCATGGTCGCGATCTTCGCCCTGCAAGGCGCCCCGGACCTGGCGCTGACCCAGCTGCTGGTGGAAACCATCGTGCTGGTTTCCTTCGTGCTCGCCTTGCGCGCCCTGCCCAAGCGACTGTGGGTGGGCCTGACCCGGATCAAGTGGGGCCGGGCCATCCTGTCGATCGCCCTGGCCGTGATGGTCGTCTACATTGCTATCGCGATGATGGCCGCCCGCAACGAGGCCCGCATTTCCCTGGCTTGGCCGGATCTGGCCTACTACGAGGGCTACGGCAAGAACATCGTCAACGTGGCCCTGGTGGACCTGCGCGTGTGGGATACCTTCGGCGAGATCACCGTGCTGGCAGCGGCTGCCACCGGTGTGGCTTCGCTGATCTTCGCCGGGCGCAGCTTCGGCAACCGGGTGCGGGCCCACCAGGTGGCACCGGGCAGCATCGACGCGGGTTCCGAAGCCATGGGCAGCAAGGACTCCAAGGAAACCGAGCTGCGCATTGCCCGCCGCTTTGCCTCCAGCTCCAACCAGGACTGGTTGATGGCTGGCAGCACCCTGGTCGCCGAGCGCCGCTCGATCATCTTTGAAGTGGTCACCCGGCTGATTTTCCACACGGTGCTGATCATGTCGGTGTACACGCTGCTGACCGGGCACAATACCCCGGGCGGCGGCTTCGCTGGCGGGCTGATCGCCGGCTTGGCGCTGACCATCCGCTACCTGGCCGGCGGCCGCGTGGAACTTTCCGAGTCGATGCGCATTGCTCCGGGCATGCTGATCGGCGGCGGCATAGCGCTAGCCGGATTGGCGGGCATCGTGCCGCTGCTGCTGGGTGATGGCATCTTCACCACCTACGCCCTGGAATTCTGGTTCTTCGGCGAGCACAAGTTCGTTTCCTCAACGATTTTCGACATTGGAGTGTATCTGGTGGTCCTTGGCCTCGTGCAGGACGTGCTGCGTTCTTTGGGCAGTGAGATTGATTCGCTCTCTGAGGGCCGCAGCCCGGTGGAGCGCCACGACGAGATCCAGGCCTCCCGGACTGGAGTTGGCCGATGAGCGTGAACATCACTTTCCTCGTAGTCACCGGCGTGCTGCTGGCGGCCGGCTTCTACCTGGTGCTCGAACGCACCCTGACCCGGGTGCTGCTGGGCATCATGCTGCTGGGCAACGGCATCAACCTGCTGATCCTCACCAGCGGCGGGCGCAAGGGCGCGGCGCCGTTGTTCAAGCCGGATGCGGCGGCCGACTCGTACTCGGACCCGCTGCCGCAGGCGCTGATCCTCACCGCCATTGTGATCACCTTCGCGGTGACCGCCTTCCTGCTGGCGATGATCTACCGGTCCTGGACCTTGACCAGCGCTGATGAGCTCACCGATGACACCGAAGATATCAAGGTGTCCCAGAAGACCGCCTACGACGAGGAAGAAGACTCGCCAGTGGCTGAGGATACGACCGAATTCGTTGATGAAGAAGGACGCCCAGTGCGCGAGGGGGAAGAGTGAATTTCCTGGATCTAGCCCCCTTGGCCGTGGTGCTGCCGATCTTCGGCGCCGGGGCAGCCTTCCTGGTCCGCCGCCAGGTCCGCCTGCAGCGCCTGATCACCATCGGCATCCTGTGCCTGACCCTGGTGCTCGAAGCGGGAATGCTCGCCGCCGTATGGGGCGGGGAGAGCTATGCCATCCATATTGGCGGCTGGGAGTCGCCCTTCGGCATCGCCCTGATGGTCGACGGGTTCAGCGCCTTCATGCTGCTGGTCTCCACCGTCGTCTCGCTGGCTGTGCTGCTCTTCGCCACCAGCCAGGGCCTGGCCGACGGGGACGAGCCCGGACCGGTGTCGATATTCCACCCGGCGTACCTGATCCTGCTGGCCGGAGTGTCCAACGCCTTCCTGGCCGCTGACCTTTTCAACTTGTACGTCGGATTCGAAATCCTGCTCACCGCCAGCTACGTGCTGCTGACCTTGGGCGGTACCGCCGAGCGCATCCGCGCCGGTACCACCTATGTGGTGGTTTCCGTGGTTTCCTCGGTGATCTTCCTGATGGCCATCGCGATGACCTATGCGGCCACCGGCACGGTGAACATGGCTGACCTTGCGGTGAAGCTGCCCGAGCTGGGCCAGGGCCCGCAGCTGATCTTGCATGTGCTGCTGCTGATCGCTTTCGGCATCAAGGCCGCGGTCTTCCCGCTGTCCCTGTGGCTGCCGGACTCCTACCCGACCGCACCGGCCCCGGTGACCGCCGTGTTCGCCGGGTTGCTGACCAAGGTGGGCGTCTACGCGATCGTCCGCACCGAAACCCTGCTCTTCCCGGGCGGCTCGGTCAACGCCGGACTGCTGGTGGTGGCCGCGCTGACCATGGTCATCGGTATCCTCGGTGCGCTGGCGCAGACGGACTTCAAGCGCATGCTTTCCTTCACGCTCACCAGCCACATCGGCTACCTGATCTTCGGCGTGGCCGTGGGCGGGCCGCTGGCCATCGCCGCGACCATCTACTACGTGGGCCACCACATCATCGTGCAGACTTCGCTGTTCATGGTGGCGGGACTGATCGAACGCCGTGCCGGTAGCTCGAATGTCACCCGGCTCGGCTCGCTGGCCAAGCTCTCCCCGGCATTGGCCCTGCTCTTCTTCATCCCGGCCATCAATCTGGGCGGCATCCCGCCGTTCTCCGGATTCCTGGGCAAATTCGGGCTATTGCATGCGGCCGCGCAGGATGCCGATCCGCTGACCTGGGTCGTGATCGGCGCCGGATTGCTGACCAGCCTGCTGACCTTGATGGCGATCATCCGCGTGTGGGCCCGTGTGTTCTGGCGCCGTGCCGCTGATGCCGAGGTGCCCAACCAGGACCTGGTGGCCGAAGCGACGCAGGTCGCCGACGAGACGTTGGCCGGCGGCGCGCAGAACCCCCGCTTGGGGTTGAAACTGGCCAAGCAGCTGGAAGCCGACTCCTTGCCGTGGGGCATGCGCTACGCCACCGGTTCGCTGGTGCTTGCGGGCATCGCCCTGACCGTCTTTGCCGGGCCGATCTTCGAATTCTGCCAGCGGGTGGCTGCGGAACTGATCGCCCGCGAACCGTATATCAGCTCGATCTTGCCATTCTGATTGGAGGGATGATGCCGAACAAGAACTTTGAACCGCGTGACCAGCGCATTGACGATGCGCTGGATACCTCCGGTGTGCGCCACCGCGCGACACTCAAGCAGGAATGGCCGCTGCTTCTGCTGCTGCTCTTTGTCTGGGGTGCTCTCTGGCAGGACTTCTCCCTGGGGAACATGGTCTTCGGCGTGATCATCGCGCTGCTGATCGTGAACCTGTTCCCGCTGCCGCCGGTGGTCCTTTCGGGCCGGATCAATGCCTGGTACTGCCTGAAGCTGTTCATCTGGTTCCTCGGACAGGTCTTCGCCGCCAGCGTCCATGTGGCCTGGCTGGCGCTGGTCCGCGGGAAGCGCACCCGCAGCGCGGTCATTGCGGTCCCGCTGCGCACCGACTCGGACCTGATCGTGATGACCGTGGGACACGTGCTCACGCTGATCCCGGGCTCCTTCGTGATCGACGTGGACCGCAGCTCGTCGACGCTGTACCTGCACTACATCGACATCGAGTCGCCTGCGGACGTGGAGAAGGCGCGTGCCGGCATCCGGGACATCGAACGCCGGCTGATCATGGCTATTGGCAGCCGAGACGAGTACGAAGCGATCAAGAGCGAATGCGGACCGAACTTTGATGCGAGGAAGGGGTAACATGCTGGATATCGTCATTTGGATCTGCGGCATCATGCTCGGGCTCGGTGCTGTCGCCTGCCTGGTCCGTGTTGCCAAGGGGCCGTCAATCCTTGACCGGGTGCTGGCCCTGGACGTGATGCTGCTGATCATCTCCGCCGCGCTGTGCCTGGAAATGGTGCTGCACAAGCACACCGACTACTTGCTGTTCGTCGTGGCCGCCTGCATGCTCGGGTTCATCGGTTCGGTGACCGTCTCGCGCTTCGTTTCGGATCAGAGGAACGCCTAATGGAAATCTTCCTCGATGTCCTCGTTGCCGTCCTGCTGATCCTTGGCTGCCTGATGTCATTGATCGCAGGTATCGGCTTGCTGACCTTCCCGGACATGCTCACCCGCATGCATGCAGCGACCAAACCGCAGGTACTCGGCTTCCTGCTGATTTTCGCTGGACTGGCCATTTACCTGCGCAGCTGGGCGGTGGTCCCGGTACTCGTGCTGGCCTGGGGAATGCAGCTATTGACCGCACCGGTTTCGGCCCACATGATTGGCCGTTCCGGCTACCGGACCAAGCACGCTGCCAAGGAAACCCTGTTCTCCGATGAGCTGAGCCACGTGGTCAACAAGGTCAACGGAACACCGCCGACCGGAACCACCCCGGTTTCCAAGACCGGATCGCCAGACGAACAAGATTGAGAAAAAGCGGGAGCCGCCCCTCTGGGCGGCTCCCGCTTTTGGCTCAACGCCGAAGCTTACTTGGTGAACTTGGCAACAACCTTGTTGGCGCTGCGGTCAGCCACCGTCTGCAGGATTGCTGCGACCAGGGCCGAAACGACTGCGAAGCCTAAGGCACGGCGGAAAGAAGCTTCCGCTGCTTCCTCAGTGCCCTTGCGTGGTGCTTTGCTGCCGGTTGCCTTCAACCAAAGGAAATCAACCAGCTTGCCGCCGAGCATGCCAGCGCCAACGGTGATACCGGTAGTGGCAAGTTTCTGCACTTTATCCATTTTTTCCTCGCGATCAAGCTCTTGACATATCGTTCCTCTGCCCAGCATACCTGCGGTATGGTGGGGGAGCAGTAATTATTCCGACAGGGGAGCGTCAGACTTTTAAAAAGTCGCAAGACGCTGAGAGTGCGATAGATCGCAGACCCTCGAACCTGCCCCGGCTAGTACCGGCGAAGGAAGTCGAGCATCTCGGATGCGGATAGGCGCGGCAGTATGCCCTCATTCCGTCCATCTCCCCTCCTTTCCACAGGAGGACCAGCAATGAACGAAACAGTTTCGAAGCAGCGGACCGGCTGGCGTGTAGTTGATATCGTCGTCGCCTCGGTGATCGCCGTCGCTTCAGGGGTCATTTTCTGGGCGTGGAGTGCCGGCTATGGCCTGTTCTCGCTCGCCTTTGCAGCTTTCCCGCCAGCCACCGCGTTGCTCACCGGCATGTGGCTCTTCCCGGCGGTGCTCGGCGCACTGATCATCCGCAAGCCAGGCGCCGCAATCTACTGCGAGCTGCTGGCCGCTGTAGTTGAAGCGCTGCTCGGCTCGCACTACGGCTTGACCGTACTGATCTCCGGCCTGGTCCAGGGCCTGGGTGCAGAGCTGGTCTTCGCAGCATTCCGCTACCGCAAGTGGAACCTGGGCGTGGCGCTGCTGGCAGGCTTGTTCGCCGGCTTGTTCGCCGGCATTTCCGAGGCCTACATCCTGGCCTACTATGTTGAGTACACCGCCGGAATGAAGATCTTCCACGTGATCGCCACCGGCATTTCCGGCGTAGTCGTCGCAGGGCTTCTGTCCTGGTTGGCCACGCGCGGACTGGCGAAGACCGGCGCTCTGAGCGCCCTGCCGAGCCGGCGTGCGCACCTGGAAAGCGCAAAATGAGTTCCTTTGCCAATTCCGGCGCAGCCTCGCTGACCCAGCGCGGTGCCGCCATCACCGCAACGGGGTTCGGCTGGCAGCACTCCGAGAGGCAGAATCCTGCCATCTCGGGACTGGACCTTGTGATCCACGCCGGTGAGAAGGTGCTGCTGGTCGGTCCATCGGGCGCCGGCAAGTCAACCTTGCTGCACGCGATGGCCGGGTTGCTGGAAGCGGATGAGGACGATCAGGTCGCTGGCCGGCTGCTCATAGATGGCAGCGATGCCTTCATCCGGAGCCACCCGGTGGGCTTGATGCAGCAAGACCCGGAAACCCAGGTAGTGCAAAGCAGGGTCGCCGATGATGTGGCCTTTGGCGCGGAGAACCTCGGAATGGATCCCGAACTGATCCGCCAGCGGATCCCCGAAGTGCTGGACGCTGTGGGTCTGGGTGCGCTGTCCTTCGAGCACCGCACCCAGCAACTTTCCGGCGGACAGAAACAGCGGTTGGCCTTGGCCGGCATTCTGGCCATGGAACCCAGCGTCATGCTGCTCGATGAACCGACTGCCAATGTGGACCCGCAGAGCATTGAGCTCTTGCGCGATGCGGTGCTGAACGCCGCCCGGCTTTCCGGTGCCACGCTGGTCGTCGTGGAACACCGGATTGAAGCCTGGGCGCAGCATGTGGACCGGGTTATCGTGCTGCAGCCCGGTGGGGGAGTCGCGCACGATCTGGACCCGCAGCAGCTGTACACCGATGAAACGGTGCGCGAGGAGCTGGCTGCTGCCGGGCTGTGGATTCCAGGCTACTTCCCGCAGGTGGCTCGGGCAACGAACGGTGCCGGTGCCATTCTGCTGGAAGCGCAGCAGCTGGTATCCGCCCGCACCGCCACGGCACCGCGCACCCAAGCGGTGGACGTGAATGTGCAAGCGGGCACCGCGACGGTGATTCGCGGTGAGAATGGCGCTGGAAAGTCGACGCTGGCCTTGACCTTGGGCGGATTGCTCGTCCCGGCCGACGGCGGGTTGGCGGCCACCGCGCAACTGGCCGACGGTCTGGGCAACTCCCCGTTTGCCTGGAAGGCCGGTGCATTGATTGGGCGGATCGGTTCGGTGTTCCAGGAACCCGAACACCAATTCGTGACCCAGAGCGTTCGGGAAGAGCTGGCTTTCGCTCCCAGCCGCGCGCAGGCCAGCAGCGCCGATGCGCCGAAATACGAGCCGGCCCAGGTCCAAGCGCGCGTGGACGCGTTGCTGGAACGCTTGGGCCTGGCGCATTTGGCAGACGCGAACCCGTTCACTCTCTCCGGGGGCGAGAAGCGGCGCTTGTCCGTGGCCACTGTTCTGGCCGCATCCCCCCAGGTGCTGATCCTCGACGAACCGACCTTCGGGCAGGATGCGAATACGTGGAGGGAACTGGCCGGGCTGCTGGTTGAGGAATTGCAGCAGGGCACCGCGATCATTGCTGTGACCCACGACGATCACTTTGCCTCGGTGCTCAAAGCAAGGGACCTGGTGCTCACTGCCGGCACCCCGGAAGCTGGTACCCCGCGACAGGGGCCGGTGCTTGATGCGCCGGTAGGGCATAGCTGGTTGGCGAAGATCAATCCGCTGGCCAAGCTCGGTGCGGTGGCTGCGGCAACACTGCCGTTGATCACCACCTTGGATTGGGTTTCGGCGCTGGTCGTGATCGTGGCGACCGTGGTGTTCTTCCCCCTGGCAGGGCTGAGTCCGCTGAAATTCCTCAAGCGCGCGTGGCCACTGCTGATTGCCGGAATCCTTGCGGCGTGGGGCATCGCCTTGGTGGGCCAGGATAGCGGCATGGTCTACGCCCAATTCGGCGCCTTCAGCATCACCGAGGGATCGGTGGCCGGGGGCATTGCCACCGGACTGCGCGCTTTCGCGCTGGCCATCCCGTGCATCTTGCTGCTGGCCACCACGAATCCAAGCGATTTGGGCGGGGCGCTGTCTCAGCAGCTGAAGGTACCCCACCGGTTTGTGCTCGGGGCCTTGGCCGGCATGCGATTGCTCGGGTTGATGGTGGAAGAATTCACCACGCTCACGCTGGCCCGGCGCGCTCGCGGTGTCGGGAACTTCGGCACCGTGGGCCAACGCATCAAGGCAACCCTCGGCCAGGTGCTGGCCTTGCTGGTGCAAGCGATTCGCCGCGCCGGACGGTTGGCCACCACGATGGAGGCCAAGGGGTTTGGCACGGCCAAGCGCACATGGATTCGCACGGCCACCTTCACCTGGCGTGATGGCATGGTGCTGGCCACGGGGATCCTGTTTGGCACGGCCGCAATGGCTGCGGCCGTGCTGGCAGGGACCTACAACTTGGTGTGGTCCTAGCGGATTGCTTCGCTCAGGGCGCTGAGCTCTTCATGGAGCTCAGCGTCCAGGCGCAACGGCTTGGCATCGATGGTGCGCACCGGGGTCAGCAGGCGGATGGAGGAAACCAGCCACACGCCATCGGCCTGGTACAGGTCTTCCGGGCGCAACGGGCCGTAGCCCAGCTCCCAGCCATCCTGGGCCGCGGCGTCGAAAATGGCGCTTTGCGTGGTGCCTGGCAGGATGCCGGTTTCAAGCATCGGGGTCAGCAGCCGCTTGGTCTCGCCATCGCGCTGGGCTACCAGCACGGTCGAGGTCGGAGCTTCCAGGATGATCCCGTCGGCGGAGGTGAAAATGACATCATGGGCGCCGTGCTTGTGCGCGTAGCGCAGGGCGGCCATGTTGATCGAATAGGAAAGGGTCTTGGCGCCCATCATGAGCCATGGCGCACGTTCGGCCAGCTTCGAGTCGTAGCCGCGATCCAGCATCAGGACATCCACACCGGTTTCACGCTGTTCCCTGCCCAAAGCCGGGGCAGGGGTCACGGTGACCCAGCAAATGGCAGGATCATTGTCGTGCTCGCCGCGCGCGGCGACCAGCTTGACCACCGCTTCTTCAGCGCCGCCGGTGGCATCGAAATCGGCCACAGCGGTATCTACCGCGGCAAACCAGCTGCGCGCATCGGGAATGGCCAAGTCGGCAACTTCAGCCGAGGTCGCCAAGCGTGCCAGGTGCGCTTCGAATTTGCGTACGGCCTGGTTGGTGTAGAGCATCGATTCAAAGATGCCATCACCTCGCGTCACTCCCTGTGCTGTGACCAGAAGTTGCGGTGCAGTGATGTCTGCAAGACGACCAGCCGGATAGGCCGGATCCAAGAATACAAGTGAGCTCATAAAGACAGATTATCGAACCCCAGCGTCTTCTGCGCGATTTCTGCAGGCGGAGATTCAGACAAGTCCGGCAATGTTCGATAAGCTAAGCGAAGGATTTTGGCCTGTACATCGCAGATCAGAGGCCGATAATGCCGAATTCGCGGGGTGTAGCCAAGGGGGTGCCCGAGTGTGGCCAAGTAATGAAGTCTTCTTGCAGATTGGCGGCGTTCTCTGGAGCGTGCTGGTCGCAATAGAGCTAGCGGTTCGCTACTTCATGATCGGCATCGTTCCGGGCAACCGGCGCCCCACCACCGCCATGGCATGGCTATTGGCTATCTTCTTCCTGCCCGTTGTGGGACTTGTCGCATACTGGCTTTTCGCCAATCCGCACCTGTCGCGCCGCCGCTTGGAAAAGCAACGGCGTGCGCACGATGAAATCATGAAGGCCACGAGCCACATGCAGCTGCCCGAAGAATTCCATTCCCAGGAGGAATGGGTCGAATCGGCAGTCATGCTCAACCGCAATCTTGGTGCCATGCCGCTGGAAGGCGGCAACCAGGTAGAGGTCATTTCCGATTACCGGGCTTCGCTCGATGCCATGCGCAAGGAAATCGATAACGCCACCCGCTATGTGCACATCCAGTTCTACATCATGGGCGATGACCCGGATTATGTTGGACCGGTACTCGATGCGCTGGAAGCGGCCGCGGAGCGCGGCGTGCACGTCCGGTTGCTCTTCGACCACCTGGGAACCTTGCGCGTCAAGGGCTACAAGGATTTCAAGAAGCGGCTGAAGAAATCCGGTATCAACTGGCGCCCGATGCTGCCCATCGACCTGATCGGCCGTCGTTGGCGCCGCCCGGATCTGCGCAACCACCGCAAGATCCTCGTTGTTGATGGCGAGGTGGCCTTCACCGGAAGCCAGAACCTGATTGAACCCGGCTACAAGCGCGAGTCCTCGCATAAGGTGGGCCGCGAATGGGTTGAAATGATGCTCCGGGTCGAAGGTCCGCTGGTGCGCAGCCTCGACGTCACTTTCGCTACCGACTGGTGGCAGGAGGACGACGACCAGGAAGTGCTGATGGACATGGCCGAGGCCCGCCACCCGCTGGCCTATGAGGAACGTCCCGGTTCCACCCTGGCGCAGCTGCTGCCCAGCGGCCCCGGATACGGTACCGAGAACAACCTCAGGCTGTTCAATACGCTGATCTATTCTGCCTCCGAACGCCTGGAAATCACCAGCCCCTACTTCGTTCCAGACGATTCGCTGCTCTATGCCATCACCACTGCCGCCCAGCGCGGAGTAGAAGTGGAATTGTATGTTTGCGAAGAGGGCGACCAGTTCCTGGTGCACCACGCGCAGCAGTCCTACTACCAGCAGCTGCTGGAAGCCGGCGTGCGCATTCACCGCTACCCGGCACCGATGGTGCTGCATACCAAGTGCTTCACCGTGGATAACGACGTGGCCGTGGTGGGATCCTCGAATATGGACATGCGCTCATTCAGCCTGAACATGGAAATTTCCGTGATGCTGCTGGGCAAGGAAATGGTCGATGCGGTTAACCAGGTGCAGAACCACTACCGCGGGATTTCCTCGGAAATCACCCTCTCGCAGTGGCGCCGCCGTCCTCGCATGCAACGCTGGATCGACAATGTGGCTCGCTTGACGGCCACCTTGCAATAATCTTGACGGCCACCTTGCAATAATTCAGTTGGCTTAAGTGTCTTGCGGGAAACTGGCGCCCAGTGCTTGAAGCACGCCGCGGGATTTGGTGATGACCTCGTCCCACTCTTCAGCGGGCACCGAATCAGCGGTGATTGCCCCGCCAAGGCCCAGGCTCAACCGCCATGACTGGTCAGCTAGCCGGTCGCACACCAGGGTTCGGATCACCACGGAGAAATCGGCGGCACCATCAGCACCCAGATACCCCACGGCCCCGGAGTACAGGCCGCGGGCACGGTGCTCTTCGAGCTCATCCAAGATGCTCATCGTGGACAGCTTCGGTGCACCGGTCATGGAGCCCGGCGGGAAAGCTTCGCGCAGGGCTTCGGCGGCCAGCTGCGGGGCGGATAGCGTGGCGTCGATGGTGGAGACCATCTGGTGCACTGTCGCGTAGGTTTCCACCGCGCACAGCCGGGCAACCTTCACCGACCCGGGAACCGCATGGTGCGACAGGTCGTTGCGCAACAGGTCAACGATCATGATGTTCTCGGCCCGGTCCTTGGGATGGGTGGCCAGATCATGCTTCAACGCGAGATCTGATTCTTCATTTTCGCCACGCGGCCGGGTGCCCTTGATCGGCTCGGCCCGCAACTGCCCGTCCTTGGACAGCGCGAGGAACCGTTCCGGTGAAATGCTGGCGATTTGGAGATCAGTGAAACGCAGGTAGTGGGCAAACGGTGCAGGGCTGGAGCGGCGCATCCGGCAGTAGGCCTCGAACGGATCGAACAGTTCGGCATGGGCCGTCAGTTCGGTAGTCAGGCAAACTTCGTAGGTGTTGCCTTCATAGATCTCGCGTTGGGCCTGGCGTATCTTCTGCTTGTAGCCGGATTCGGTATCCGCGCAGCTGAACTGCGGGATAGGCAACGGGTGGTGGGCGCGCAGTTCTGGAGGATTGCCCAACCGGATGCTCAGCGCTGCTGCCGGTTCGCTAATGCTGTGCAGATGCATCTGGCCTTCTTGATGGTCAATGACCACCACGGTATCCGGCGCAAAGAACTGGGCATCGGGGCGCACCCGCCCGGGTTCAACCACTGCCTGCAGATCCGCGGCGCCGAGCTCGCGCTTGAGCTCATAACCGAGGTACCCCACCCATGCCGGCAGCGGGTAGCCGACTTTAGCGGTGGTTCCGGCAGGCCAGAGGCCTGCCAGCGCGCGGAAGAAATCCTCGCCCAGCCGTACTTGCGCTCCGGGCAAGCTGACGGTGGTGCCGTGGCTGGTGGCGCTCAGTACCGGGGGCTGTTCTGCCGCCGAAAGCGCGATCAACGAATAGCGGTTGCGTCCCAACGGGTCGCTAAGCTTATGGCTTGTTGATTCCAGTAGTGCGGCATGCGGAAGGGACCGGGCCAGTTCCTCGAAGAGTGACGCCGTATCGGCTGGCGCCTCGTAGCTCTGGCGGAAGGTTGGGGCAGTGGGGGACTGGTTGGAGCGGAGGCAAAGCTGGCGCATCATGGCCGGCAGGTAGCGGCAGGAACGCGCCCAGATCTCGATGGGGTCGTGGTCGCCAGCGGCATCAATGATCAGGGTTGCTGCGGCGTGCGGCTGATGGGCCAGCAGGTACCGTTCCTCTTGTTCGGCCCACATCTGCCAGTACGGACGGTAGGCCTGTCCATCGCGTGCCAGCGCCCGATCGCGGCGGAAGCTTTCGGGTGCTTCCAGCCAGATCCCGATATCGAGGAATTCTCGGGCGTCGGAATGGATCGCTCCTACGCCTTCGATGATCACTACCTCGGCCGGAGTGAAGTTCTTGGATGCGCCAAGGGCACCCGCGGCCCAATCCCAGGTGGGGTAGGTGATCGTGTTGCCTGCTGCGAGCTGAGGCAGGATCCGGTGGTAGAGATCGAAGGACCGGTGCAGCCCGTCCCAACCGTGGTAGAGCTCTTCAAGGCGCAAAATAGCTACGGAGGCGGTGGCTTCCAGGTATTTCGCTAGGTCTGTTGCAAAGGTGCTTTTGCCGGATCCGGAACGCCCGTCAATGGCAATCAGCGTTGGTCTAGCGGTTTCCACGAGAGGCGATGTTACTCCGCACGTAATCTACAAGGGCAGGCAGGGAAGCAGAAATGAGTTTCCAGGTCTCGCGGAAGTCTCCGGCATCACCGTACCAGGGGTCATAGATGCCCTGCTGGTCGTGCGGGGAGCTCGCGGTTCCCGGATCAAAGGAACGGAACATCCGCAGTTGCGGACGTTCGCTCGGATCGATTTCGGCCAATTCGGGAACGAGTTCCTCGAAGTGGTCGGTGTCCATCGCCAGTACGAGATCCATCTTGGCGATTTCGTCCGAGTCGATCTGGGCGGCAATGTGCTCAGATGCATCAAGTCCATGGCTGCGCAGAGTACTGGCAGCACGCTCATCGATGCGCTTGCCGACTTCACCATCGGTGATGGCTCGCGATATGACCTCGACCTGCGAGACCTCGGCATCCTTGAGCGCATTCTTGAGCATGTACTCGGCCATAGGCGAACGGCAAATATTTCCCGTGCACACGATCATTATCCGGAACATGGCATCAGTCTATGGGCACAAGGCGATTCGATCGATAGCTACGCGCCCGTTTCCCGGCAACAAATCGGCAACGATTCGGAAATTGGCCCGGGAATCGGTTCACGGCTAGGAGTTCTGCGGCAAGAGCGGGGCGAAAATGCTAGTGCATGAGCAGCAGGAGCGCGGCGACCAGGATGAACAGTACGCCGAAGAGGATGTTCAGCAGCTTGGCGCCGCGGTAGGTCGCGGTGAAGCGCTGGAAGGTGCGGGCCGTGCCGGCAAAGAAGAAGAACATCACCGCGATGTCCACCACGATGACCGTGCCGATGAAGATGGCGTATTGGGCCAGGAGCGGCTGATCGGTGCGGATGAACTGCGGGGTGAAAGCCAAGAAGAAGACGATGGCCTTCGGATTGAGCAGGTTGACCAGGATGCCCCGGTTGAGCATGGACCAGCGGGTCAGGCGGTGCCCGGTGCTGGTTCCATCGGAGGCGACCTCCGGCTTGGAGAGCAGCATGCGGATACCGAGATACACCAGATAGGCAGCGCCTGCGTAGCGGATGATGGCGAACAGCAACGGCGAGCTGGCCACGAGCAAACCGACTCCGGCGGCAACGATCACCACATGGATCAGCAAGGCGATCTGCTGCCCGAGCACGCCCCAAATGGAAGCACGCCAGCCTTGGCGCATCGAATTGCTCATCGTGTTGATGGCTCCGGCCCCGGGGGTGAAGCTGATGACGATGCAGGCGCTGAGAAGGGATATCCAGAGTGAAAGGGTCACTGCTTAAGGCTAGTGTCCGTCGCGCTCTTGGCTGGTTTCGTTGCCCGCTGTGTTACGACTTCTTCGCGCGCGCTGTCCACGCCGGCGACGGCTTCTGCCATGAAGCGGGCTATGACCTGCAGCTGCTGTTCGTCGTAGTGGCTGATCACTTCCCGCATTTTGGCACCTAGCGGCATGAACATTTCCATGCCCTTGCCGCGGGCTTTGGGTGTCATGGCGATGCGGACGACACGGCGATCCCGGTCCGAGCGCTGGCGCTCGATCATTCCCAGTTTTTCCAGGCGGTCGAGCATGGCGGTGGTAGCCGGAGAACTCAGTTGCAGGTCGCGGCTCAGGTCGCGCGGGGAAGGCAGAAGGCTGCGCTGCTCGTATTTCATGATGATTGACAGCGCATTCATATCCGTGCGGTGCGTTGCGTAAAGTGCTCCGGTGGACTCAACGTAGCGGTCCGAGGCTTGGCCGAATTCCTGCAGGAGCATGACCAAATTGTGCTGTTCTCTTGCGCTCATAGGCGCAATCCTAGTCGGAAAAGCATTTAATAGCCTGGGAAGTATTTCTACGATGGAAGTAAGTCTTGTAGTATGGCATTCGGATCGCCCTTTGATCCACCGCCAGCAATCACGAGTGAGGACGGATCAGTGGCGCATGTAGCGAAAACCGACCAGCCATCGGGCAAGAAGCGATTGGACAAGAAGGGTATCGGCATCAGGGCAGGAATCTACGCCCTGCTGATCATCCTCTGGCTGGGTGTAGCCGGAATCGGCGGCCCGACCTTCGGCAAGCTTTCCGAGGTCCAGACCAACGACCAGACCTCCTTCCTCCCGGCCACCGCCGAAGCAACCGAAGCCCTGGAATGGCAGAACAAATTCCGCTCCACCGAAGCAATCCCAGCGGTGGTCCTGCTCACCAGCGATGGCGAGGTCAGCAAGGAAACTGCTGGAGGGATCGGCGAGGCGCTGAAGGACTTCACGCATCTGGACGGGCAGATCACCGGGCCCTTCCTCTCCGAAGACGGCAAGGCCGCTGAATTCATCGTTCCGGTCTCCGGCGAGGTGGAGGCCGATACCGGAGTCGAAGAGCTGCGGGCGCTCCTGGCTGCCGAGAAGCCCGAGGGCACCACCGCCTATGTCACCGGGCCGGCAGGCTTCAGCGCCGACCTGGTCGAGGCCTTCGGCGGCATCGACGGCGTGCTGCTGGGCGTGGCCCTGGTAGCTGTGCTGGTGATCCTGCTGCTGGTCTACCGTTCGATCCTGCTTCCCTTCACGGTGCTGCTCACCTCGGTCGTCGCGCTGTGCGCGGCAATTGTCGCGGTGTACTTCATGGCATCCGAAGGCTGGATCCGGCTCGACGGCCAGGCCCAGGGCATCTTGTCCATCCTGGTCATCGGTGCGGCTACCGACTACTCGCTGCTGTTCGTGGCCAGGCACAAGGAAGCGCTCATGGCCGGCCAGGACAAGTGGCAGGCCGTGGCTTCCGCATGGAAAGGCTCGCTGGAACCGATTGTCGCTTCGGGCGGCACCGTGACGGTGGGCCTGCTGTGCCTGCTGTTCTCCGATCTGAACTCCAATAAGGCACTGGGACCCATTGGCGCCTCGGGCATCATCTTCTCGATCGTTGCCGCGTTGACGTTCCTGCCGGCGGTGCTCGGCTTGCTGGGACGGGCCGCTTACTGGCCCTTCCCGCCCAAGCCGGTGGCCGTGGACGCCCAAGGCCAGGAGAAGGAAGGCCTGTGGGGCCGCATTGCGCGGTTCGTTGCCAGCCATCCGCGCCCGATCTGGATCATCACCGCTCTGGTGCTCGCCGTGGGAGCGCTGGGCATGACCCAGCTCAAGGCCCATGGCGTGCCGCAGAGCGAGCTGGTGGTAGGCGGTTCGGAGTCGCGTGACGGGCAGATCGCCCTGGGCGAGCACTTCCCTGGCGGCTCGGGATCCCCGGCCACGGTGATTGTCGATGAAGCCGAAGCGCAGACGGCCCTGGAAAAGGCCCTTGATGTCACCGGCGTGGATTCGGCCTACTTGCAGGCTGAAGACGGCGGACCGGCCATGGCCGCCCGCGGGGCCGAGCCAATGAGCGTCGAAGGCCGCAACCTGATGTCGGTGACGCTGGCCGATGCGGCCGACTCGGATGCCGCCAAGCAGACCGTGGTCGAGCTGCGCGAGCAGCTGCATGCGGTCGACGCCGACGCGCTGGTCGGCGGCACCACTGCGACCCAGCTCGATACCAATGAGACGGCCATCGCGGATCTGTTCAAGATCATTCCGATTACCCTCCTGGCCATCTTGCTGATCTTGATGCTGCTGCTGCGTTCCATTCTGGCTCCGGTGCTGCTGATCCTGACCACCGTACTGTCCTACGGCACGGCGATGGGTGTCAGTGCGCTGGTCTTCAACAATGTCTTCGGCTACGTGGGTGCCGATCCATCCGTACCGCTGTTCGGCTTTGTCTTCCTGGTGGCGCTGGGCGTTGACTACAACATCTTCTTGATGACCCGTGTGCGCGAGGAATCCTTGAAGCGCGGAACCCGTGAGGGCATGCGGGTGGGCTTGAAGGTCACCGGCGGCGTGATTACCTCCGCCGGCGTGGTGCTTGCCGCTACCTTCGCCGCACTGGGTGTGGTGCCAATCATGTTCCTGGGCCAGTTGGGCTTCATCGTGGCCTTCGGGGTGCTCTTGGATACCTTCGTCGTGCGAAGCCTGCTGGTGCCGGCGCTGGTCGAAGAAATCGGACCAAAGGTCTGGTGGCCCTCGAAATTGGCGAAGAAGGAATTCGAGCTGAATTAGGCAGCGCGGCGGCCTGTCCCGGGATCCCTAGTGGTGAACGTCTCCCGGGGCAGCAGTGCAAAGCGGGGCCGCTCACAGACGGGCCCCGCTTTCGCACTGTAGTATGGATACTTGTGCGTCACCGGAAAATTCTGTGGCGCATGCGTCGACAGTTTAGATTTCCCTCCTGTGAATCGCCCGGAAAACCTCCGCCGGTCCACTTTTGGCAGCAGGCCTTCCTTGGCCTTGCATGTTGCGGACTTCCTCCTGGCTCGGCGAAACCCAACGCCTGAAGCAGGCGTGCGAATCAGAGAGAAAGTTTGAATATGTCCGTAACTTTTAGCGCCCTCGGCGTGCCCGAATACCTGTCGAAGGTCCTTGCTGCCAGCGGAATCGAAGCCGCTTTCCCGATCCAGGAAGCCACCTTGCCTTCGACCTTGGCCGGCGGCGACGTCCTGGGCCGCGGCCAGACCGGCTCCGGCAAGACTTTGGCCTTCTCGCTGCCCCTGGTAGCCCGGCTGGCAGATCGCCCACAGCGCCGCAAGGCCCGTTTCCCACGCGCGCTGATCATGGCTCCAACCCGTGAACTGGCGACCCAGATTGCCAAGACCGTTGACCCCCTGGCAAAGGCCGCAGGCCTGCGTACCACCGTGATCTACGGTGGCGTGGCCCAGAGCCGCCAGGAAAAGGCCATGAACGAGGGCGTGGACATTGTCATCGCCTGCCCGGGCCGCCTGGATGACCTGATCAAGCAGAAGGTCGTGGACCTGTCCCAGCTGGAAATCTCCGTGCTGGATGAAGCCGACCACATGGCCGACATGGGCTTCCTGCCTGTAGTTCGCCGCATCATGGACCGCATGCCAACCGGCATCCAGCACATGCTGTTCTCCGCTACCTTGGACAACGGTGTGGACAAGGTGGTCAAGCGCTACCTGAGCAACCCGACCATTCACTCGGTGGATGCACCCAAGGCCGCTGTGAACACCATGGAGCACCACGTCTTCGTCATCGGCAACGATGATAAGAAGGACCTGATCCGCGTTCTGGCCCAGGGCACTGCCCGTCGCATCATGTTCATGCGCACCAAGCACCACGCCAAGAAGATGGCGCTCACCCTGTCCAAGGCTGGCGTTCCGGCGGTAGACCTGCACGGTAACCTCTCGCAGAATGCCCGTGACCGCAACCTTGCTGCTTTTGCTTCAGGCGAGGCGAAGGTTCTTGTCGCCACCGACGTAGCCGCTCGTGGCGTGCACGTTGATGGTGTGGAGCTGGTTGTCCACGTTGATCCACCAGCAGAGCACAAGGCCTACACCCACCGCTCCGGCCGTACCGCACGTGCGGGTTCGGATGGAACTGTAGTGACCATCTGCACCCCTGATCAGCAGGGCGACGTTTCGACTTTGCTGAAGCAGGCCGGACTGAAGGTGCCTTTCGAAAAGGTCAACCTGAATTCTCCGGTTGTGGCCAAGGTCGTCGGCGAAGTTGCCGAGCCGGTTGCCTACGTTGCTCCGGTTCAGCAGAAGCGCAATCCTGCCAAGAGCAAGCCTGCCGGTGAAGGTGCCGGCCGCGGTGGCCGCGGCCAGCGCCCGGCGCGTGGCGCCAAGCCAGCTGCCGAAGCCCAGGGCCGTGGCGGCGAACGCCGCCGTACGGAACGTGACGGCGCTAGCCAGGGCGAGCGTCCAGCGCGCAGCGCCCGCGGTGCGAACTCCGACCGTCCAGCCCGCGGCGCACGAGGTGCCAACGCTGAACGCCCGTCGAGCCCTTCGCGCTCACCGCGAACCGGCGGCCGCAATGCCGCTGGCGGTGCAACCGGTGGCCGTTCGCGTGGCCCGCGTCGCGCATCGAGCCCAGCTGGTCGTGGCAACTAGGCGCTGGCACTAATCCTTGCGGAGTACTCCCTCGCATCCATCCCAATGGATGCGGGGGAGTTTTGCGTTATACCCGGGAAATTGCGCGTCAAAAGTTTAGCTCCGCTGATTGATCCCTCCTCGACTAGGCGATACATAGGATTGAAGCAACGAGTCGCCGATTAACCTTCACCGCTTCAGGAGCACCAGCCATGATTGAATCCCTGCAGAACTTCGCCGCGTCCTTCCCAGAACCGCTACAGTTCTTGGCTGTTGCTTTGCTAGCTGCCATTCCGCTGATCGAGTCCTACTTTGGTTCGGCCATTGGCGTGGTCATCGGTGTTCCGGTGGTTGCTGCCATCGCCACCGCCGTGATCGGCAACGTGATTTCCATGCTGTTGTTCGTCAACAGCGCCCACGCCGTGCGCAACAAGGTTCGCAAGGGCAAGGACTCGGAGAAGAAGGAACGCAAGTTCGAGAAGCTGCGCCGAGCTTTCGATAAATACGGCATTGCCGGGGTGAGCCTTCTGGGGCAGACCATCCTGCCTTCGCAGGTGACCTCGGCTGCCTTGGTCTCCTTCGGCGCCAATAAGCAGAAGGTGATCATCTGGCAGATCATCTCGATTATCTTGTGGGGCACCGCGTTTGGCGTTCTGGCTGCCCGGGGAATTAGCCTGATGGGCTAACCGGAACTCGCTGAAAGCGAACAAGCCGTCCTCGAACCAACGAGGACGGCTTGCTTTCCAGTGGCTATGGAATGCCAAGGGATTACTTGCGGCGTCCAAAAGCAAAATAGGCGATGGGGCCAAGGAAATTGATCATGCTGGCCGCTGCCCATGCCGGCTTTGGACCCTTGACTTGTTCGGCAGGGCGCTTGTACAAATCCCGCAGTGCCGCAACCATCAAGGTCAGCTCGGCAATTGCCGCAGAGGCGACCGCGATCTTTCCGCCCGGTGGCAGATCCTGGAACTTGCGCTTCGTTTCCATGAGGTGGCTCCTAGCTGCCGCTTTTCCCGCCCGCTGGAAGCGTTGAAAGCGGATGAATGAAAAATTTTTTCAGGACGGGAATTATTCTCTCACCACCGCAGTTGAAATGAGCAGAACGCAAAGTTGAGTCACCTTCGCTCAAGTTGATTTGACAGCCGAAAGTGGCTGAGTAAACTTGAGTGCAGAACGCTCAATGAGGATAAATGTCCTCAGCGTTAGTACTTTCAACCAAGGCAAAGGAGAGCCATTATGTCGCGTGCCGTAGGTATCGACCTAGGAACCACCAACTCCGTCGTTTCCGTGCTCGAAGGTGGTGAGCCAACCGTTATCGCAAACGCGGAAGGCAACCGCACTACCCCGTCGATCGTTGCTTTCTCGAAGAGCGGCGAAGTCCTGGTTGGCGATATCGCCAAGCGCCAGGCCGTCAACAACATCGACCGCACCATCGCATCGGTCAAGCGTCACATGGGTACCGACTGGACCATTGACGTTGACGAGAAGAAGTACACCGCTCAGGAAATCTCGGCTCGTACCCTGATGAAGCTGAAGAACGACGCTGAGTCGTACCTGGGCGAGAAGGTCACCGACGCGGTGATCACCGTTCCTGCATACTTCAACGACGCAGAGCGCCAGGCCACCAAGGAAGCTGGCGAGATCGCCGGCCTGAACGTCCTGCGCATCGTCAACGAGCCAACCGCAGCTGCGCTGGCTTACGGCCTGGAAAAGGGCCAGGAAGACGAGCTCATCCTGGTCTTCGACCTCGGTGGCGGCACCTTCGACGTTTCCCTGCTGGAAGTCGGCAAGGACGACGACGGCTTCTCGACCATCCAGGTCCGCTCTACCGCAGGCGATAACCGCCTGGGCGGCGACGACTGGGATCAGCGCATCGTGGATTGGCTGCTGGCCCAGGCCAAGGCCAAGGGCGCGGACCTGTCCAAGGACAAGATCGCGCTGCAGCGCCTGAAGGAATCTGCTGAGCAGGCCAAGAAGGAACTGTCCTCGGCTACCAGCACCAACATCTCGCTGCAGTACCTCTCGGTGACCCCGGAAGGCCCAGTGCACCTGGACGAGCACCTCTCGCGTGCCAAGTTCCAGGACCTGACCAAGGACCTGCTGGAGCGCACCCGCAAGCCATTCAACGACGTCATCGCCGAGGCAGGCGTCAAGGTTTCGGACATCGCCCACGTGATCCTGGTTGGCGGTTCCACCCGCATGCCAGCCGTTGCCGAACTGGTCAAGGACCTGGCCGGCAAGGAAGCGAACAAGGGCGTGAACCCAGATGAGGTTGTCGCCGTGGGCGCAGCGCTGCAGGCAGGCGTGCTGAAGGGCGAGCGCAAGGACGTTCTGCTCATCGACGTCACCCCACTGTCCTTGGGTATCGAGACCAAGGGCGGCGTGATGACCAAGCTGATCGAGCGCAACACCGCGATCCCGACCAAGCGTTCGGAGACCTTCACCACCGCCGAGGACAACCAGCCTTCGGTATCCATCCAGGTCTTCCAGGGCGAGCGCGAGTTCACCCGCGACAACAAGGCGCTGGGCACCTTCGAGCTGACCGGTATCGCACCGGCTCCTCGCGGCATCCCGCAGGTTGAGGTCACCTTCGACATCGACGCCAACGGCATCGTGCACGTATCCGCCAAGGACAAGGGCACCGGCACCGAGCAGTCGATGACCATCACCGGTGGTTCCTCGCTGTCCAAGGAAGACATCGAGCGCATGGTCCAGGAAGCTGAAGCACACGCCGAAGAAGACAAGGCACGCCGCGAGGCCGCTGAGACCCGTAACGCCGCTGAGCAGGCTGCCTACTCCGTAGACAAGCTGATCAAGGACAACGAAGACAAGCTGCCTGAAGAGGTCAAGACCGAGGTCCAGGCTGACGTCGACGCCCTGAAGGCTGCCCTGGAGAAGCAGGACAACGACGACGAGGTCAAGGCCGCGTTCGAGAAGCTGCAGGCATCGCAGACCAAGCTGGGCGAGGCAATCTACGCCAACGCGCAGGCCGAGGGCGCCCAGGCTCCTGAGGGCGAGCAGGCACCGAACGCTGATGAAGACATCGTCGACGCCGAGGTCATCGACGAAGACGAAGCCGACAAGAAGTAAGGAGTTTAGGAATATGTCCGAGGCAAAGGACCAGAACGAGAACTCCGGCCAGGAGCCGGAGAACCAGCCAGAGGCCGCCAACGAGCAGCCAACCGCTGACGCCCTGGGTCAGGCCGAGGCGATCCTGAACGAAGCTGCTGCTGGCGCTGAAGCCGATTCGGCGCAGCCGGAAGAGGCCGGTGCGGTGGAAACCGAACTGCGCAACGACCTGCTGCGCCTGCAGGCCGAATACGTCAACTACCGCAAGCGCGTGGAACGCGACCGGGCCGTAGCGCGTGAAAACGCCGTGCAGTCAGTGCTCAACACCCTGCTTCCGGTGCTTGACGACATCGATGCGGCGCGAGCCCACGGCGACCTCGCCGACGGCCCGTTCGCATCGATCGCCAACAAGCTGGATGGAATTCTGGCTCAGCATGGCCTGGAGCGCATCAACGAGGCCGGCGTGGAATTCGACCCGAACATCCACGAAGCCCTGCTTCGCCAGGCTGTTGACGAGATTCCAGCCGACCACGTGGGACAGGTGCTGCGCACCGGTTACCGCAAGGGAACCATCATCCTGCGTGCAGCTCAGGTGCTGGTAGCAACCGGCGAATAGCCACGAATAGCACAATCGATACTGCCCACTGCCGAGTCTTCGACAGTGGGCAGTGTCGAATTGGCACTGAAAGGATGGGGCCCTGATGGCAAGTCAGGACTGGATCGAAAAAGACTTTTACGCCATTCTGGGCGTCTCCAAGGACGCCAGCGAGGCGGACATCAAGAAGGCGTACCGCAAGCTTGCGCGCAAGTACCACCCGGATACCAACCAGGGTGATGCGGCCGCTGAAAAGAAATTCAAGGACATCTCCGAAGCCAACTCGGTGCTTTCGGACAAGGAAGAGCGCGAGCAGTACGACGCGATCCGCGCCATGGGCGGCGGAGCGCGATTCTCTGCTGGTGGCGGACCGGGCGGCCCCGGCGGGCAAGCCGGCTTCGAGGACATCTTCTCCAACCTCTTCGGAGGCGGCGGAGCGGGCCCACGTGGCCGCGGCGGGCAGCCGGACTTCTCCGACCTCTTCGGTGGTGGCGGCGGTTTCGGTGGCGGCGGCTTCGGCCAGAGCGCACCACCGCGCAAGGGTGCTGACCGCACGGCGAGCACCACGATTTCCTTCTCCGGATCAATTAAGGGCACCACCATTGGCCTGCGCGAGCAGAATGGCGAGGTCATTGACGTGCGCATACCGGCGGGCATCAAGGATGGCCAGTCGGTGCGCGTGCGCGGCAAGGGCCAGCCTGGTGCTGCCGGCAACGGCGACCTGCTGGTCAAGGTCAAGGTCAGCGAGCACCCGTTCTTCAAGCGCGAAGAGAACAACATCCGCATCCACGTGCCGGTGACCTTCGCTGAAGCGGTGCTTGGAGCAAAGATCCACGTACCGACCCTGGACGGGGATTCCGTTGCGGTGAAGGTTCCCGCTGGATCCAACTCCGGGCGCACCTTGCGTCTGAAGGGCCGCGGCGTGAAGACCTCCAAGGCCACCGGCGATCTGCTGATCGTCCTGGATGTCGCGATTCCGCAGAACCTCTCGGATGCTGCAAAGAAGGCCGTGGAGGACTTCGCATCAGCCACCGAGGGCGAGGATCCACGAGTGGATTTGGCTGCCAAAGCCAAGCTCTGAACCCAATAGGCTGTCTTCCCTGCCCCGTCATCGAATTGGCTGGGCAGGGAAGATAGACTCGAAGGCAATAGGGACCGAATCCAAGGTCCTTGCAGAAAGGTGGTAGAAGCAACGTGAACGGGGAGTACCTGCGACCTGTCTTCGTCATTTCCGTCGCCGCGCAACTTGCAGACATGCATCCGCAGACGCTGCGCCAGTATGACCGCATTGGTTTGGTTTCGCCCAGCCGCCAGAGCGGAAAGCAACGCCGCTACTCGCAGCGCGACGTATCACTGTTGCGCCAGGTGCAGGCCCTGAGCAAGGAAGGCGTCTCGCTCGAGGGCATCAAGCGCATCCTGGACCTGCAAGATCAAGTCGCCTATCTGCAAACCGAAGTCAATGGGCTTCGCCAAGAACTTTCCGCCGTACGCCAGGGCCAATCTCGCATCTTCGCTGCGGGCACCGCTGGAGGCGACATCGTTTCGTTGGCTAGGGGCATGCGCCCTGAACGCCGTGAACCGACCGTGACGCTGTTTACCGCGCGCCGCGCTATCGGACGCTAGATCCGTCCGTGCCGGGCCAAGCGCGCTTCCAATTGGGTGCGCACGGCAGGCCATTCGTGCGGGAGTATTGAGAACATCACCGTATCGCGCAGGGTGCCGCTCTTTGGATCATATTTGTGATTGCGCAGCACGCCATCCTGCTTGGCGCCGAGCCGTGCAATCGCGGCGCGTGAAGCGGCATTGTGCCAGTGCGTGCAGAAAGCCACTGAATAGCAATCCAGTTCCTCGAAAGCCCGGCGCAGCAGCATGAACTTGGCAGCTGGATTGATCCCGGTGCCTTGGGCTGGCATGGCCAGGAACGTTGAGCCGATTTCCACGCGGTGATTTGCCGCGTCGATATTCAAGTAAGTCGTGGCCCCCACCGCTTTGCCGGTGGACAGGTCGATGATCGCAAAGGGAGCCATCTCGCCAGTTTCCTGCAATGCCAAGCGGCGCTGGATATCCAAGCGCATGGATTCGGCCGATGGAGTGGTGGCAAACCACGCTTCATCCAACTGGCCGTTGGCTGCGAGCTGGATCAGATCCGGGGCGTGGTCCATTGACAATTGTTCTAGCCGCACCCCGGCATAGTCCATTCTCGGAGCTTGGGCGTAGTGCAGACTTTGCGCAGAAGAAGAGGCCATGGAATCCATCCTATGGATTCCATGGCCTCTTCAATGCTTTATTTCGGCGACTAGCCGATGCGGGTGTACGCCAGATCGAAGACCAGACGACCAGCCTTGAGCGCCTTGCCTTCGAAGCTGGTCAGGATCCGGCGCTCGAAACGCGGGGCCCAGCCACCCTGGGCATCGGTGAATTCTGGCTCGGGGTCGAAGCCTTCCATGCCCTCGCGGCGCACCTTGGTCAGGTTGCTCTCAGTGCCGGACAGATTGCCATGATGCTGGTTCTCGAAGTCCGGATGGGCTTCGAGGACTTCGCGCATTTGCTCGGCGTAGTTGGACCAGTCGGTGGCCAAGCGCAGGGTGCCTCCCGGCTTGAGCACGCGGGAGACCTTGTCCAGGAACGAGGCCTTGATCAGGCGACGCTTATGGTGGCGCGGCTTGTGCCATGGATCTGAGAAGAAGATCCAGATCTCATCGGCGCTGTTCTCGTCCAGCATGACATCCAGAACCTCTGGGGCATTGGCCTGCACTGCGCGGACGTTGGTGATGCCGAAAGACTCGACCTTCAGCATCAGCTGGGCCAGGCCCGGACGGTAGACCTCAACGGCGAGGTAGTTGCGCTCGGGATCATCCTTGGCGGCGTTGGCGATGCATTCGCCCAGGCCGGTGCCGATCTCCACGATCAGCGGTGCGGTGCGTCCGAAAGCCTCGGCAGGATCGAGCTGGAAGTCATCGGCAACCGAAGTGTCGGCGATCTTGCGGGGCGGCTCAATGACGTACTGATCGGCATTGCGCTCCCAGGCGCTGGCACGGCGGCCCTGCAGGCGGTTGCCGCGGCGCACGAAGGATACCGGCTCGGCACGGAAAAGGTCTGGGTTCCTAGGGGCAGTGCCGTGGGCTGGGCGCTGCTGCTCGCTCGATTCGCTCATGATGATTAATCCTATCCGAGCAAGCTGCTTCGATGCTTGCCGAACGGTAGGGGATTGGACACCCCTAGAAGAAAATCGGGGGGATCCCCGATGGAGTAAAACAGGCAAAAGACAGAGAATATAACCATGACTGATTTAGTGCGCGGTATTCTCAACATTATTTGGCTGCTTTTCGGCGGCCTGTGGCTGGCCTTGGGCTACGTGTTGGCAGGCATCATCTGCTGCGTGCTGATCGTGACCATTCCATTCGGCATCGCCTCGTTCCGCATTGCCGGCTATGCGCTGTGGCCGTTTGGCCGCACCGTGGTCGACAACGGCCCGGTAGGCGCGTTCTCCACCCTGGGCAACATCATCTGGATCATTTTTGCTGGTATCTGGATTGCCGTTGGGCACGTGGTAACCGCGATCCCGATGTTCATTTCGATTATCGGCATCCCGCTGGGGATCGCAAACTTGAAGATGATCCCGGTTTCCCTGATGCCTCTGGGCAAGGTCATTGTGCCTTCGGACTATTTCATCGGCGGTGTTCGCCGCTAGGCTGCGCCAAGACAGCGAATGGCTGCCAACCCTTGATGGGGTTGGCAGCCATTCGCTTTATGTACGAACCTGATCAGCTCTTGAGGTACTCATCGTGCTGGCGGTGCGCTTCGGCGACCTCGACACGGATCTTGTCCACGTCCTTGGCCTTGTCGCGGTACTTCTTTTCCATGGTTTTCACATACGCTTCTTCCTCCACCAAGGCGCGGTAGATGCGTTCGCGTTCGACCGCGTCCGAGGTGTAGCTCAGGTCGTTGTAGCTGTTGGCATGGCGGCGCAGGTTGCCGATGGCAGTCTGGGCCTTACCTGCCTTGCTGAACAGCGAAGCGAGAATTGTCAGCACCAGGACACCGATAATGACGCTCAGCGACAGGCCGGTGCTGATTTCAATGACCATCACGTGCTCACCATCATTGATGAATGGCAAGTTGTTCTCGTGCAGTGCATGCAGGATCAGCTTCACGCCGATGAATGCCAGGATTGCTGCCAACCCGTAGGACAGGTAGATCAAGCGGTCCAGCAATCCGTCGAGCAGGAAGTAGAGCTGGCGCAGTCCCATGAGCGAGAAGGCGGTAGCCGTGAACACGATGTAGACGTTCTGGGTGAGTCCGAAGATCGCAGGGATGGAATCCAGAGCGAAGAGAATATCGGTACCGCCGATGGCCACCATGACCAGCAGCATCGGAGTCAGGACCTTCTTGCCATCGATCTTGGTGAACAGCTTGTCGCCGTCATAGTTGTCGGTAGTGTGGAATAGCTTCTTGGCGATCCGGATGATGAAGTTGTTGGCCTCATCGGATTCGTCATCCTTCTTCAGCAGGTTGCCTGCGGTCAACAGCAGGATCAGGCCGAACAGGTAGAAGACCCAAGCGAACTGGTTGATCAGCGCCGCGCCGACAAAGATGAAGGCGGTACGTGCGATCAGCGAGAAGACGATGCCGAAGAGCAGGACTTTCTGCTGGTCTTCGCGGGGTACGCGGAAGCTGGCGATGATAATCAGGAAGACGAACAGGTTGTCGACCGACAGGGCCTTCTCGGTAATGTAGCCGGCAAAGTACTCGGCACCCATGTCGATTCCGCCGAAGACCAGCACCAGCACACCGAAAACGAGGGCCAAGCCAACATAGATGCTGGACCAGATGGCTGCTTCACGCAGCGATGGAACGTGGGCCTTGCGGATGTGGAAGAAATAGTCGAAGGCCAGAAGGGCGAGAATCACGACAATCGTGATGCCCCAAATCATAGGGGAAACTCCCATAGGGATTCCTGCTTTCGTAAGTAGCGCGCGAACGCATCTGAGTAAGTCTCTTCACCGACCCCGGGGCTGGCCGCAAAACCCGGCAGGACCATGAAGTCCTGCGTATTGACGGATTCAACGATTATGAATACTCCCTTACGTTCTACCAGCTTATCCTGATGCGATGCTTCTGGAAAAATCTTGGTCCGTGGATGTCATGATGATCTGTAATGTACTTTGTCTTTGTGCAGTTGGGTAGGCGTCAATAGCAATTCGAAGAATGCACTTTGCTTGGAGCAACGTGGGCTAGGGGCAGGAACTAGGCGCTGCTAGAGCGACTTGTGCATCTTGATGCTGGTGGTTTCATATCCAAGCGATTCATAGAGGCCGCGAGCGCTCTGGTTGAATCCGAACACATTCAGCCCCAGGGTACGTGCGCCGTGGGCACGGGCGTATTCTTCGGCCAAATTCATGGCCTGGCGTCCGAACCCCTTGCCGCGGTGCCCGGGGTCGACAACTATGTCCCAAACCCACCATGAAGCCGGATCGCCTGAGGTGTCGTGGCCGATCCAGACATAGCCCACATCGCCGAAAATGCCATGCTCCAGGGTGAATACCGCATTGGTGCAACTTGGCAATCCGGTGGGAAAGGCCCGGGTCATGGCCCGGTCTGCATCTTCCTGCGCCTTGTGCTGGGAACTGCCAGCGGCAACAAGGTCCGATACGTACTCGGCGGTACTTCGTGCCATCCACGAATGGAATTCTTCAGCGGGAAGCGGGTGGAGTTCTAATGGCATGCCCGGAGTCTACCGGTTGAGGGCGGCACGCTATTTCCGCGCGGCCAGGATTTGTTCACGCAGGATATCTGCGTGTCCGCAATGCTGTGCCAGTTCACGCAGCATATGCAGCTGGATCCAGCGCAGCGGCAGCGGTCCACGCCGGTTGCCTGAGAAGACGTCATCTCCTGTTTTGCCTTCGACTGCTTGATGCGACAGTTCGATGGCTTGGGCATATTCGTGCCGAATCGAATCGATGGTGTCGGAAGCCTCCAAGTCGAATGATTTGCTGGGCGAAGAGGCAATGCCCAGCTCTGCACGGCTCCGGCCGGTGGCTGCTTCACCGAACCAGACCCGTTCCACGAAGATCGCATGTTTCACCAGCCCGAGCAGCGTGGTCTTGGATTCAACCAACTTCAATCTGGCTTCGGCTTCACTCAGTCCGCCGGTGCAGGAAAGCAGCATCTGCCGGTGCTGATCGATGAAAACTTGGACCATATCATCGTGGGTCAGTGAAAAAATGTCTTTGGAATCCGGGTTGGCCATGCCTTATCTTAAGTCGGCAAATCGTCAGTGACAAGGTATTTTGCCTCTGGGGCAAGTGAAATGGAAAATCTTTCGAAAATCTTGCTCTAGCTGGAATACGAAGAGTGCGAGTAGAGTTGAGTTAAGTACACTCAAGTTTATGGGTTCACCCAATTAGAGAAAGGATGCGCGTGGACACCAAACTCACCACTAAGAGCCAAGAAGCCCTCTCGGCTTCCGGGATGAACGCTTCAACCGCAGGCAATCCGCAGATTGAACCTGCGCACCTGCTGAAGGCCTTGCTGGACCAGCGCGACTCCGTCGCAGTCGCCCTCCTGAAGACCGCCGGATTGGATGTCGACGCGCTTTCGGTCAAGGCAAGCGCTGTCATCAACGCATTGCCTTCCAGCTCCGGCAGTTCAGTGGCCCAAGCCCAGTACTCCCGACAGGTGCTGCAGGTTGTGAGCAACGCCCAAGCGGCTGCCGCAGAAATGGGGGACACCTACGTCTCCACCGAGCACCTGCTTATCGCCTTGGCATCAGACCAGACCAAGGCCGGCGACGCGTTGCGCGAATTCGGGGCCACCCGCGAACTGCTGGTGGGCACCTTGCCCACCATCCGCGGCGACCGCAAGGTCGATAATCCGGATCCGGAGGCCACCTTCCAGTCCCTGGAGAAGTTCGGCACCGACATGACCGCCCTGGCGCGCTCGGGCAAGCTGGATCCAGTCATCGGCCGCGACCGCGAGATCCGCCGCGTGGTCCAGGTGCTCTCCCGCCGAACCAAGAACAACCCGGTGCTGATCGGCGAGCCAGGCGTTGGCAAAACCGCTGTCGTTGAGGGGCTTGCCCAGCGCATGATCGCGGGCGACGTGCCGGAATCCCTGCGTGGCAAGACCCTGATCTCGCTGGATCTGGGCGCCATGGTCGCCGGCGCCAAGTACCGTGGCGAATTCGAAGAGCGGCTGAAGTCGGTATTGGAAGAGATCAAGGCTTCGGACGGCCAGATTGTCACCTTCATTGACGAGATCCACACCGTGGTCGGCGCCGGAGCCTCCGAAGGCGCCATGGACGCGGGGAACATGCTCAAGCCAATGCTCGCCCGCGGCGAGTTGCGCTTGATTGGTGCTACTACCTTGGACGAGTACCGCGAGAACATCGAGAAGGATCCCGCCCTGGAACGCCGCTTCGCACAGGTGTATGTCGGTGAGCCCAGCGTGGATGACACCATTGCCATCCTGCGTGGGTTGAAGGAGCGCTACGAGGCGCACCACAAGGTTTCCATTGCGGACTCCGCCTTGGTGGCAGCATCCACGCTGTCCAACAGGTACATCTCCGGCCGCCAGCTGCCAGACAAGGCCATCGACCTGGTCGATGAGGCCGCTAGCCGCCTGCGCATGGAGATCGACTCGGCTCCGGAGGAAATCGATGAGCTGCGCCGCGAGGTGGACCGGCTGACCATGGAGGAGCTGGCGCTGTCCGATGAAACGGATCCAGCTTCGGTGGAACGCCTGGATGCGCTGCGCAAGGACATGGCCGACAAGAAGGAACAGCTGGACGCGCTGAACTCCCAGTGGGAAGCCGAGAAGGCTGGCTTGAACCGCGTCGGCGACCTGAAGGTCAGGCTCGACGAATTACGCAGCCAGGCCGACAAGGCCCAGCGCGAGGGCGACCTGGAGCAGGCCTCTCGCCTGCTCTACGGGGAGATCCCAACGCTGCAGCAGGAACTGGATGCGGCGGCAGCTGCCGAAGCCGATAAGGCCGATACGCACACCATGGTTGCCGAGGAAGTCACCGCGGATGACATTGCAGAAGTCATCTCGGCGTGGACCGGTATTCCGGCCGGGCGCATGCTGCAGGGCGAAAGCCAGAAGTTGCTGGATATGGAAGAAATCATCGGGCAGCGCCTGATGGGGCAGAAGCAGGCTATTGCCGCTGTCTCTGACGCCGTTCGCCGTACCCGCGCCGGCATTGCCGACCCGAACCGGCCTACCGGATCCTTCCTGTTCCTGGGTCCTACCGGTGTCGGCAAGACCGAGTTGGCCAAGTCCCTGGCTGACTTCCTCTTCGATGATCCACGGGCGATGGTGCGGATCGACATGTCCGAATACTCGGAGAAGCATGCGGTTTCGCGCCTGGTCGGTGCCCCTCCGGGCTACGTAGGGTATGAAGAGGGCGGGCAGCTGACCGAAGCTGTGCGCCGCCGCCCGTACTCGGTGATTCTGCTGGACGAGGTGGAAAAGGCGCATCCGGAAGTATTCGATATCCTGCTGCAGGTGCTCGATGACGGGCGGCTGACCGATGGCCAAGGCCGCACCGTGGACTTCAGGAATACCATTCTGATCCTCACCTCGAATCTGGGTTCCCAGTTCCTGGTGGACCAGAGCATGGAAGACGAGGCCAAGAAGTCAGCGGTGATGAGCGTGGTCAATGCATCGTTCAAGCCGGAGTTCTTGAACCGTCTCGATGAGGTCATCCTCTTCGACCCATTGAGCATCGAAGAGCTGGGCAGCATCGTCAAGCTGCAGATCGACCTGCTCGCACAGCGCTTGGCCGACCGCCGCTTGAACCTGGAGGTGGATCAGGCCGCCAGCGATTGGCTGGCCCTGACCGGTTACGATCCTGCCTACGGCGCTCGTCCGCTGCGCCGCCTGGTGCAGCGCGAGATCGGAGACCGGCTGGCCAAGGAGATCCTGGCTGGAACGGTGCAGGACGGGGATACTGTAGGGGTCACCCTGGACGAAGTTGGCGACAAGCTCAAAGTTGCCAAGAAGGCCTAGGAGCCTGGCAATGGCGAGGGCGTGAACGGATGGAATCCCGTTCATGCCCTCGCCATTTTTCCTGAACGCAGACTTAGCTGTCGGTGGTCTCCTGTGCCTTGGACGGCTCCTCTTCGGAGTTCTCCGATTCTCCATCCGTAGAGCCCTCTGGCAGCAATGAGTTGCGGACGTCGCCCTCGGACAGGCTCAGGAAGCACGAAACGGTGCGGTCGCCTTGGCCCCAGGTGCTCTCCGAGGGACGCGAGAAGTGATAGGTCCAGGTGGAGTCCAGCCCTGCACGAGGATCCAGTGACACCGATTTGCACAGGTCTTCGGATTGGGTGAGCAGCACGTTGGCTCCCGGGTACTCCTCGCCAGTGACCTGGAAGATGCCGATCAGTTGGGCATTGTGGGAGGAATCACAGGTTACGACCGTCTGCGGATCCAGTGGTGAATTGAATCCGCGCAGGCAGTCGCCTTGCTCCAACTGGGTTGGAGGCATCTCGGTGGCAACAATGCCGTCGAGGCCTGGATTCTCGTTGCGCTCCACGTTGTTCGCAGTTGGCGAAGCAGGGGGATCCACTAGTCTCAACACCACGAAAACCACTGCCGCGGCCAGTGCGAGAACGGCGACAATCATCAAGGCCCATTGGGCACTTTGACGCTTGGGCTTCTCCGGTTCTGGCTGCAATGGCGGCAAAGCCGCCTGCGGCTCGGGCAGATTGTTTTCCACCACCTGTTGAGCTCCTTCGTGGTTGGGTCGGGCGATCGCTCGCCGGCTCAATACATAGTCGTTGGACTAATCGACAGTCTAGCGGTTTCGGAGGGTGTTGCATTCAGCGCTCGCCGGTGAATCGTGTTAACCTTTAATTACGAAAGAACTGATCACATATTCGGGGGCCTTCATCTTTTCAAGGTGGACCACCTCCCGACTCTACTGAAAAGAGGGGGTCACGCCATGGGGCGCGGCCGTCAAAAGGCTAAAGCACAGCGTCAGGCGCGAGATATCAAGTACTACTCGCCGTCCACTGACCTTTCGGCACTTGAACGCGAGTTGGGCGTTCAGTCCGATCATCATGCTCAGAACACTGAGCGTAATGATTCATCGTATGACGAAGAATATTCGGAATACGACGAGCTGACTAAGAAGTACTCGGGAGATGACGAAGACGAGTAGCCTCGTCTTCTGATGCCGGGAGTCCTTGGCTCAGAGTGCCACACCTTAAGCATTGAGTGGTACAGCTCTTCAGTACATTTTGCGACAAGCCGCAGCGACTAAGCTAAATTAGCTTTTAGTCGTTGCGGCCTTTGTCGTGCCCAGTAATTGTTAGGTGGAACGTGAGCACTCCAGAAGAGCTATCCATCCAGATGGCGCATCATTCGGCCATCCGGTCGATGCAGCGCATTGTCGAGCAGCAGGCACCTGAATCCCCGGAAGCTGAAGCGCGTGCCGGGGTGCGCCAAATGCTTTCCGCTGGCGGGGTCCTGGTGGTCACCGGAGCCGGTGTTTCTACCGATTCCGGAATCCCCGACTACCGGGGACCCAACGGTTCATTGCAGCGCCACCGGCCGATGACCTATCAAGAATTCCGATTCCGTCCTGAAGCCCGGCAGCGCTATTGGGCCCGTGGCTACGTCGGCTGGCGCCATATGGACAAAGCCGAGCCTAACCACATTCACCAGCGCTTGGTGCAGTGGGAAGAGCACGGGAAACTCAGTGGAATCATTACGCAGAACGTTGACGGGCTGCACCAGCAGGCCGGATCCAAACGGGTCATTCCGGTCCATGGCGACTTGTCGATCGTCCGCTGCCTGGACTGCGGGTACAGCGAGAACCGCAATGACTTTGATCTGCGCCTGCAGGCGGCCAACGAAGGCTATTTGGAAGCCGTGGAAATCGACCCCAGCGCGGTGAACCCCGATGGGGATGTGGAGCTGCCCCAGTATCTGGTTGACCGGTTCAACATGGTGGCCTGCTTGAGCTGCGGCTCGCTGGCCCTGAAGCCTGATGTGGTGTATTTCGGCGAGAACGTTCCGGTTGAACGCAAGGAACGCATTGCGGCACTGGAAGCGGAATCCACATCGCTCTTGGTGCTGGGCTCCTCCCTTGCAGTGATGAGCGGGTACAAGATCCTGTTGAACTTCGTCAAGCGGGATTTGCCGGTGGCGCTGATTACCAACGGCCACGTCCGCGGTGAACAAAAAGCAACCTGGCGCTGGCGTGTGCCTTTGGAGCACGCCCTGAAGCAACTGGACTAGCAGGCCGGTATTTCGTCCCGCAAGGGACACCAATGAAGCGTGCCAAATGCTGCTCTGGGCACTCAGCCCGGCAGGAAGCTCGCACTGGTGCAGCACCACCGGCAGCATTGCCTGGCGCCTGGAAGCCGGGCAAGAGGGCTCCGGTCAACCCTGCATCCCCATTCGCATGGCGATGGCGTTAAAGAACCGATGCGCCGCACTGGGATCAGTGCGGCGCATCGGCAAGGAAGCGGATCCTGCGAGTACTACTTGGCGTAGTTGCCGGTCAGCAGCACTGCGCCGCCGTCAACGCCCTTGGCTCCCTGGACGTAGTCCAGTCCGGCATCGGCTGCCGCTGGATCGATATTCTCGACGCCGCCCATGACCCAAGCTCCCATGCCAGCCTTGTTCAGCAGCTCTACGGCACGATCAGCTACAGCTGGATCAACAACAGCAACCATGCCCACACCCAGGTTCAGGGTGCGCTCAAGGTCAGGCTGTGGCACGTTGCCCAGCTGGGCGATGGTGGAGAAGACTGCTGGCAGGGACCAGGTCGAGCGGTCCACACGGGCCATCAGGCCCTGGGGCAGCACGCGAGCCAGGTTGGCAGCCAGGCCCCCACCGGTGACGTGGCTGAAGCCGTGCACGCCGAAGTTCTCGCCGTCGTTCAGCTCGCCCACCAGATCCAGGCAAGCGGTGGTGTAGATGCGGGTCGGAACCAGCAGTTCCTCGCCCAAGGTCTTGCCGAACTCTGCAATTTCGCGTTCCAGCTCCCACTTGGCGTGGGCGATGACGCGGCGCACCAGCGAGTAGCCGTTGGAGTGGATGCCCGAGGACGCCATGCCGATGACGACGTCGCCGGCCCGCACGCGCTCCGGGCCCAGCAGCTGGTCAGCTTCGATGACACCGGTAGCAGCACCGGCAACATCGTATTCGTCCTCGGCTAGCAGGCCCGGGTGCTCCGCAGTTTCGCCGCCAACCAGCGCGGTGCCGGCCAGCTTGCAGCCTTCCGCGATGCCGCGCACGATATCCGCGATGCGCTCCGGGACGACCTTGCCGGTGGCGATGTAGTCGGTCATGAACAGCGGCTTGGCGCCCACCACGACAATATCGTCGACCACCATGCCGACCAGGTCCTGGCCGATGGTGTCGTGGATGTCCAGCTTCTGGGCGATGGCAACCTTGGTGCCCACCCCGTCGGTGGAGGTAGCCAGGTACGGCTTCTTGTAACCGGTCAGGAACGATACATCGAAGAGCCCGGCGAAGCCGCCGACCCCTCCGACAACGCCCGCGGTGTGGGTTGCCTTGATCGCGCCCTTCATCAACTCAACGGCACGGTCACCGGCCTCAACGTCAACGCCGGCACCGGCATAGGTGATGGAAGTTGGCTGCTGATCATTGCCGCTCATGGCAGTCGGTTCCTTTTCTGTTCTGGGCGCCGCATTTCCGGCGCCCTTTGCAACGAGATGGTTGGGATCGTGGAGGGGATTAGCTGTTGGTTTCGAACTCGGCATCAGGACCTGGCTCGCAGCCGCCCTGGTTGCTGCGCTCCAGCAGGTTCTTGCCGCGGCGCTCCTCGTTCGGCAAGGCGATCGGGTACTCGCCGGTGAAGCACGCGGTGCACAGGCGCTCGCGCGGCTGGCGGGTCGCTTCGATCATGCCGTCTTCGGAAATGTAGGCCAAGGAGTCCGCGCCGATGGAGGTCGCGATCTCAGCCACGGCAGCGCCGTTGGCGATCAGCTCGGCACGCGAGGCGAAGTCGATGCCGTAGAAGCAAGGCCACTTGACCGGAGGCGAGGAGATCTTCACATGCACCTCGGCGGCACCGGCCTCGCGCAGCATGCGCACCACCGCGCGCTGGGTGTTGCCGCGGACGATCGAATCATCCACCACCACGACGCGCTTGCCGCGCAGCACGGTTTCCAGCGCATTGAGCTTGAGCTTGATGCCCAGCTGGCGCAGGGTCTGCGATGGCTGGATGAAGGTACGGCCCACGTAGGCGTTCTTCACGAAGCCGTGGGTGAATGGAATGCCCGATTCCTCGGCGTAGCCGATGGCGGCCGGGGTGCCGGACTCCGGAACCGGGATCACGATGTCCGCGTCCGCGCTGTTCTCGCGGGCCAGCTGGCGGCCCATTTCCACGCGGGATTCGTAGACCGAGCGGCCGGCAATGGCAGCATCGGGACGAGCCAGGTAGACGTACTCGAAGACGCAGCCCTTGGGGGTGGCTTCGGCGAAGCGGGTGGAACGCACGCCGTTCTCGTCGATGGCGATCATTTCGCCGGGTTCGATTTCGCGGATGAACGAGGCGCCAACGGTAGCCAGTGCAGGCTGCTCCGAAGCAACAACCCAGCCTCGGTCCAGCCGGCCCAGGACCAGGGGGCGAACACCATGCGGGTCGCGGGCTGCGTAGAGGGTGTCCTCGTTCATGAAGACGAAGCAGAAGGCGCCTTCGATCTTCGGCAGCAGCTCCAGCGCGGTTTCTTCCAGCGACTGGCCTTCGGAACCGGCCAGCAAGGCGGTGACCAAGGCGGTGTCGGTGGTGTTGCCCTGGGCGAGTTCGCCGCGGACCTTGCCGCCTTCGGCCTGCTGCTTGGCGGAGACCATATCGGCCAGATCAGCGGAGTTGGTCAGATTGCCGTTGTGGGCCAGGGCGACGGTACCGGCCTGGGTCGGGCCCAAGGTCGGCTGCGCATTGGCCCAGTGGCTGGCACCGGTGGTCGAGTAGCGGCAGTGGCCGATAGCCAGCTGGCCGGCCATGGAGTTCAGCGTATTCTCGTCGAACACCTGGGAGACCAGGCCCATGTCCTTGTAGACGTTGATACGCGCACCGTCGCTCGTGGCAATACCAGCGGATTCCTGTCCGCGGTGCTGCAGGGCATACAGGCCGTAATAGGTGAGTTTTGCGACCTCTTCGCCAGGAGCCCAAACGCCAAAAACGCCGCATTCATCCTGCGGCCCCTTTTCGTTTGGAAGCAGGTCGTGATTTAAGAATCCATCGCCACGCGCCATGTTGGTTATTCTCTCATGTTCCAGTTGGTCGACACCGACCAAAAATGTGGTGGGTGGCGGCCAGGTGCGCGGCCGCCTGCTCTTCTAATTCAGGAGAAAAGCTGCCTAGCCTTGTAGTCCGCTGGAGTCAGTGTCCTCGGCCAGAGGAACTGCCAGATGCTTGGTGGTTTTGCGTGAGGTCACGCGATCAACAATCACATACGCCAATGCGCCGATGCCTACGCCCAGGCCTGCACCGAATATGGCGAAGAATCCGGACGCCGAGGTGCGGGTGTAATCCTGCGATGGTTCGCCAAGCAGGCCAATGATGAGCCCGGCTAGCGCGCCAAGGACCGCGAAAGTCAAAATGAACGGCCAGAACTTGGGCGACGAGTGAATATGCACTTCAACACTCTGATCGGCAGAAGACGGGGTAGCGGGGTGTTGCTCCATACCCTTAAGGGTACTCAATAAGTGGTAGGTGCGCTGACAAGTCTGCCCTAAGTCCCGAAGCATGCAATTGCCCAGTCTGCAAGGCCTCGGCCCAGCCGATACGCCCAGTAGCAAGGGAAAGCCAGAGCTCAGCAGGCATTTCGACTACATTCGGAGGTGTTCCGCGGGTGTGCCGGGGACCCGCTATGCACTGAGTCACACCGAAGGGCGGAACGCGTACCTCGACCGAGTTGCCCTCGGCGCGGGAGGCCAGCTCCTCCAGCGAAAAGCGCACCGCGGTGGCGAGCACCGGGCGGGCTATTTTTCCTTGTCCCTGCGTGGTTCCGGACCATTCGCGCAGGGCCGCTCGGCCAGCGGTTTCATCAACGCGCCGTTTGATTGCCATGGGTCGATTCCACTTTCTCTCAATGACGGAGAAACGTCATATTTGCGTGCGCTGGGCATCTACTGTGGATCTGGAAAACCGAGAAATCCAGCCATGCCAACTCTAGTTCAGCCAACGCAGCGCCGGTTGGATGCCGGCATGATGCTGTGCCGAAGACTTCCAGGGGGCGCTTTGGGCTTGCTGGCGCCGAATTCGCCCCTCGGCCCGGTGCCAGGCGGGCGGCCAGATGGACGGGGCCTGCGGCTAATGCCTGCGCGTCATAGACGCGGTTGACCCGCTGGATCTCCGGTAAACTCGACCGGGTGAAGGTACTGGTTATTGGCCCAGGCGGCCGTGAGCATGCAATTGTCCGTGCACTGAGTGCAGACCCCTACGTCAACGAAGTTCATTGCGCCCCCGGCAACGCCGGTATCGCACAGGACGTCACTACCCACGCGATCGATGCGCAGGATCCTGCCGCAGTCGTCGCGCTCGCCCGGGAACTGGGCAGCGATCTGGTGGTCGTCGGCCCCGAAGCGCCGCTGGCTTCCGGTGTTTCCGATGCGCTGATCGCAGCGCAGATCCCGGTCTTCGGCCCGACCCAGGCTGCCGCGCAGCTCGAAGCGTCCAAGGCTTTTGCCAAGAACGTCATGGCTGCCGCTGAGGTTCCCACCGCCATGGCCCATGTGGCCACCAACCGCGAGGAAGCCGCCAGCGCGCTGGATGACTTCGGTGCGCCGTACGTGGTCAAGGACGATGGCCTGGCCGCCGGCAAGGGCGTCGTGGTCACCGGCGATCGCGACGAAGCGCTGGAGCACGCAGAAGCCTGTTTTGCCGCCGGCGGAACCGTAGTGATCGAAGAATTCCTCGATGGCCCAGAAGTTTCCCTGTTTGTCATCTGCGATGGCAAGCATGCTGTTCCGCTGGCCCCGGCACAGGACTTCAAGCGCATCTTCGAAAACGACGAAGGCCCGAACACCGGTGGCATGGGTGCCTACTCGCCGCTGGAATGGCTGCCGGAGAGCTTCGTCGACGAGGTCATGGACCGCGTCGCCTACCCGACCCTGCGCGAAATGGAAAAGCGCGGCACCCCATTCACCGGCGTGCTGTACTGCGGCTTGGCGATCACCAAGCGCGGCATCCGCGTCATCGAGTTCAATGCCCGCTTCGGCGACCCGGAAACCCAGGCTGTCCTTGCCCGGCTGAAGACTCCGCTGGGCGGTGTGCTGCTGGCTGCCGCCAAGGGCCGGCTCGATGATGCCGAGCAGCTGACCTGGTCCGCGCAGACCGCAGTTGATGTGGTCATCGCCGCCGAGAACTACCCGGACACCCCGGTCAAGGGAGCGGTGATCTCCGGGCTGGAGGCAGCCAACGGAATTGACGGCGTGCACGTGATGCATGCCGGAACTTCCGCGGATGCTGAAGGGAACATCATTGTTTCCGGTGGCCGCGTACTGGCCGTGGTGGGCCTGGGCGATGGCCTCGCCGCGGCCCGCGCCGCAGCGTACGCCGGGGTTGCCGAGATCAGCTGGGACGGTGCCCAGTCGCGCACCGACATTGCGTTGAAGGCCGAACGCGGCGAAATCGCCATCGCCAACGAAAGCAAGTAGAGGACTACAGAACTCATGGCAGGATTCCAGACTGAAGTGCTCGACCTAGAAGGTTGGGACCATTACTACTCGGGCAAGGTACGCGACCTGTACGTGCCTGCGGGCGCCAGCTTCGAAGGCACCGACCGTGTCCTCGTGGTGGCCTCCGACCGCATCAGCGCCTACGACTTCGTGCTGGCCAGCGAAATCCCGGACAAGGGCAAGGTGCTGACCCAGCTCAGCCTCTGGTGGTTCGAGCAGCTGGGCGACTTCGCCAACCATGTCATCTCCACCGATGTTCCAGCCGAGGTGGCCGGACGCGCGATGGTGTGCAAGAAGCTGGAGATGTACCCGATCGAGTGCATCGCCCGCGGATACCTGACCGGATCGGGCCTGGCCGAGTACAAGGCCTCGCAGACCGTGTGCGAGCTGCCACTGCCGGCAGGACTGGTGGATGGCTCGCGCCTGGAACCGGCGCTGTTCACCCCATCGGCCAAGGCCGAGGTGGGGGAGCACGACGAGAACATCTCCTTCGAGCAGACCGTGGAACGCGTTGGCGCCGAAGTTTCCGAGGCGCTGCGGGAGAAGACCGTGGCCCTGTACGAGCAGGCCGAGCAGACCGCCCGCGCGCGCGGCATCATCCTGGCCGATACCAAGGTGGAGTTCGGAGCTGATCCGGCCACCGGCGAGATCACCCTGGGCGATGAGGTGCTGACCCCGGATTCCTCGCGTTTCTGGGATGCCGAATCCTACAAGCCGGGCCAGGCGCAGGCCAGCTTCGACAAGCAGTTCGTCCGCGACTGGCTGACCTCCGCCGAATCGGGTTGGGACAAGAACTCGGGCGAAGAACCGCCTCAGCTGCCAGCCGGAATCATCGAGAAGACCCGTGCCCGCTACATCGAGGCCTACGAACGGCTCACCGGCCAGGTCTTCAGCGCCTAGGCGCAGGCGAAGAACAACCACGCACGGCAAAGCCCTCCGCTGATCGAAGTGATCTGCGGAGGGCTTTGCGCTGTCCTGGACGGGATCAGACCAGCGAGTCCTTCCACGCCTTGTGCAGGGCCGCGAAGCGCCCCTCATCGGCAATCAGCTGCGCTGGGGTGCCGTCCTCGGTGATCTTGCCATCGTGGACCACCAGCACGCGGTCCGCGATCTGCACGGTGGACAGGCGGTGCGCGATGATCAGCGCGGTGCGGTTGCCCAGCAGGGTTTGCAGTCCGCGCTGCACTGCCCGTTCCGAAGGGATATCCAGGGAGCTGGTGGCCTCATCAAGGATCAGCACCGCAGGATCGGCAAGGAAGGCGCGGGCAAAGGAAATCAGCTGGCGCTGGCCGGCCGAGACCCGTCCGCCTCGCTTGTTCACGTCGGTGCCGTAGCCCTCAGGCAGATCCAAGATGAACTCGTGGGCGCCGACCGCACGGGCGGCGTACTCGATATCCTCCGGCGAGGCGCCCGGCCGGCCCAGCGCGATGTTCTCGGCCACCGATCCGGAGAAGAGGAACGCCTCCTGGGTGACCATCACCACGTGCTGGCGCAGTTCCTTGTTCGACAGCTCGTTGATCGGCACCGAATCCAGTTCCAAGGTGCCCAAACGCAGGTCGTAGAAGCGGGCAATGAGCTTGGCCAGCGTGGACTTGCCGGCACCGGTCTGGCCTACCACGGCCACCGTTTGGCCCGCCGGGATCCGCAGGTCGAATTCCTCCATGATCACCGGGCCCTCGCCGTAGCCGAAGACCGCATCCTTGAAGACCAGCTCGCCGGCCACCTTGCGGATGGTGCGAGGGGCCGCAGGCTCGCGCACCGTCGGTTCTTCCTCCAGCAGCCCCGAAACCTTCTCCAGGGCGGCGGTGGCCGACTGCAGCGAGGAATAGAACATGGCGATCTGCTCGACTGGCTGGAACAGGCGCTTGGAGGCCAGCAGGATGGCCACCATCGCACCGACCTGCATGGTGCCGTCGATGATGCGGAATCCGCCGTAGGCGAGCAATGCCGCCACCGTCAGGTTGCCGATCAGGACCAGTCCCGGCTGCAGGACGCCGAAGAGGTTGAAGGAACGCACCGAGTTCACCCGGTACTGCTCCGCGAGATCCGAGTAGTTCGCGTCGTTGGCTTCCTCGCGGCGGAAGGCCTTGACCGCGCGGATGCCGGTCATGGTTTCCACGAAGGTGGAGATGACCTTGGCCGAGACCACGCGGGATTCGCGGTAGAGCAGCTCGGAGCGGCGCTGGTACCAGAAGAAGAGGATCGCTACCGGAAGGACGGCCACGCAGACCACCAGGCCGCTGCGCCAGTCGAGGAAGAAAATCGAGACCAGGGTGAAGACCACGAACACGCAGGAGGAGGCCAGTTCCGAGACGCCTTGATCGAGCAGCTCGCGCAGCGTTTCCAGATCGGAGGTCTGCCGGGAAATGATCCGCCCGGAGGTGTAGTTCTCGTGGAATTCGAGGCTCAGCCGCTGGGTATGGCGGAAGACCTGCTGGCGCAGATCCAGGAGCATCGCCTGGGAGATCTTCGCCGCGCTGGTGATGTACCAGGAGAGCAGCACGCCGCTGAGCACGGCGCACACGATGTATCCGGCCCCGGTCATCCCCAGGGCACCCCAGTTGCCTTCGCGCACCTGCGGCAGGGTCCAGTCGATCGAGAAGGCGATCAGCACCGGAAGCAGCACGCGTGCCGCGTTGGAGAACAGCACCAGCACCACGGTGAGGACGAAAAGCTTCTTCTGCGGCACGGCCAGCGAGGCCAGCAGCCGGAAGGAACGTTGCCGCACGACCTTGCGTTCGGCGGCAGAGAGCTTGATGGCGTCTTCATTGGCGACGCCCAGTGGCTTGCTCATCGGGAGACCTCCACGGTGGCTGGCTGGTCTTCGTCATCCAGGCTGGCGATGACGAATCGGTAATGCTCATTGGTGCTCAACAGGTGGGCGTGGCTTCCCACCGCGTCGATGCGGCCATCGCGCAGCAGCGCCACGCGGTCGGCGAGCATCACGGTCGAGGGCCGGTGGGCCACGATCAGCGTGGTGGTTCCGGCCAGGACTTCGCGCAGCCTCTCGGTGACCAGTTCCTCGGTGCGCACATCCAGGGCGGACAGCGGATCGTCGAGGACCAGCACGCTCGGGCGCGCTGCGATGGCGCGGGCCAAGGCGATGCGCTGGCGCTGCCCGCCCGATAGCGACAGGCCTTCCTCGCCGATCAAGGTGTCTACCCCTTCGGGCAACGCGTAGGCAAACTGCGCCTGGGCGACGTCCAGGGCTTCGGCGAGCAGGGCTTCGCGCTGCTGCTCATCCAGGTTTTCCGGGGCGCCGAGCAGCACGTTGCCGCGGATGGAGGTGGAGAATAAGGTGGTGTCCTCGAAAGCCACGGCGATCTCGGTTCGCAGTTCCTGGAGGTCCCAGTCCTTGACGTCCTGTCCGTGGATGAGCACCTCGCCGGAGGTCGCTTCATGCAGGCGCGGAACCAGGTTCAGCAAGGTGGACTTGCCCGAACCGGTGATGCCGACAAGGGCCATGGTTTCCCCGGGACGGATCTCCAGATTGATGTCGGCCAGGATCGGCCGGTGGGTACCGGCGGTATCCGGGTAGGCGAAGCGCACATGCTCCAGCTTCACGCTGCCATCGCGTTCTGCAGGGACCCGGGGCTGCGCGGGGGAATCGATGTCATTGATTGAATCCATGACCTCGAAGTGGCGGTCCAGCGCAGTTTTGGTGCTCAGTGTCATGCCCAGCAGCATTCCCATGCCCTCGACGGGGCCGGCGATGACCGCGGCGATGGCGAAGTAGGCCACCAGCGAGCCGACGCTCAGCGTGCCGTTGGCGACCTGGGCAATGCCGATCAGCAGGCCGATGCCCAGAATGGTTTCAGGCACCGCAACGACGGTGAGCAGGAAGCTGGCCAGCGTCTTGGCCTTGGTTATTTCGGTTTCCTGCAGGGACTTTGCCTGGGCGCTGAAGCCCGCGTAGACATGCGGCCCGCGGCCGAAGGCCTTGATGACGCGGATGCCGTGCACTGATTCTTCCACCGCGGTGGCCAGGTCCCCAGCCTGGTCCTGGCTGCGGCGGCTGGCGGCCCGGTAGTCGTTGCGGAAACGGTAGGCCTTGATGGCAATCGGGATAGATCCCAGCAGGTAGAGCAGTCCCAGGATCCATGAATGGGTGAACATCAGCACCAGCCCGGTGATGACGGTGACGGTTTCAACAACCAGCATCATCGCGCCGAACGCGAGCCAGCGGCGCAACAAGGAGAGATCCGACATGGAGCGGGAGAGAAGCTGCCCCGAGCCCCAGCGTTCGTGGAACGCCACGGGCAGGCGCTGCAGGTGCTTGTAGAAGCGGATGCGCATCTGCGCTTCAAGGCCTGCTGCGGGATTCAGCACGAATTGGCGGCGCAGGAAGATCAGCAGGGCTTCGACAAGGCCCAATGCGGCAACGATGCCAACAGAGAGCCACACCTCCGAGGCTGCCCCATCACGATGCAGGACGACATTGACCAGCCAGGCGAGCACCTGGGGGATGGCCAGCGCGACAATTCCGGCGCCGAGCGCGCAGAGGAAACCGCAAAAGAGCCGGGGGAAGATCGGCTTGACGAATGGAGCAAGCCGTTTCAGTGTTGCGGAGAGCGGGACCGGATCTTTCGAACCGGCCTGTTGAGCTTGAGCCACGGTACCCCGCATTCATCCAGAAGTTTGACAGAGTTACAGACTACCGGCAGTAGTTGGGATAATTCAATCAATAGGCAACTATTGGAAAGAAGTGCTTCACATTGGAGGCAAATAATCCCCGGTCGAGCACCAAGAAGGTGCTTGACCGGGGATTACCCGAAGAAATTTCGTGGCTTAGTCGCGGGCAGCCAGGGTAACCATGATGGCTTCCGGCGGGCAGGCGAAGCGAATCGGAGCGAAGCGCGAGGTGCCCACGCCAGCGGAAACATTCAACGGAACGGTGTTGCCGTTGTATTCCCAATCGCTCAGGCCGCGGGCGCGCCACGTAGGCAGATCGCAGTTGGAGACCAATGCGCCATAGCCCGGGATGCACACCTGGCCGCCGTGGGTGTGGCCAGCGAAAATGACATCAGCCTTCGCCTCGGTGAATTGGTCAAGAACCCGCTGGTAGGGCGCGTGGGTGAGCGCAATGCGCACGTGGGGCGCCTGGCTGCTTGAGGAGGAACCACGCGGCCAGCCAGCGAAGAGGTCCCGGTCGATGTGCGGATCATCCACGCCGGTAAGATCCAGGCGCAGGCCATTGAGCACCGTGGAATGCGCACGGTTGGACATGTTGATCCAGCCGGCTCCGCCGAAGGCCCGGTGCATTTCTTCGAACGGCAACTGGTCCCGCGGGGCAGGGTTGGGAGTTCCGGTGGAAGGAGCCAAATACCTGAACGGGTTCTTCAGCTTCGGAGCGTAGTAGCAATTGGACCCGGGAACGAAGGCGCCAGGGAAAGCCATCAGCGGTTCCAGCGCCTTGATCAAAGCCGGCACGGCCTTGCGGTGGCTGAGGTTATCCCCGGTGTTGATGACAAAGTCGGGCTTCAGATCAGCCAGACCGCGCAGCCACTGGGTTTTGGCTTCCTGCCCTGGAACCATGTGGATGTCCGAAAGGTGCAGGACCTTGATGTCGCCGTATCCGCGGGGCAGGACCTTAAGCGATTCGTGGCGCAGCCCGAACTTTTGGGCCTCCAGCATGCCATAGCCCACCAGAGCTCCGCCGATGGCCAGAGCGCCGGTGGCGGCAAGGGCCGCAGTACCGCTGGCATGACGTAATGCCGAAGCGAAATTATTCTGTTCAACCATGACTTCTGTGCCATCGTCCTTTCAAGCCCGGAGGCAACTTCTGGTGGAGTTCTCCTATGCCAATCTAAACCGAAAGGCCGCGTCCAACCAAAGTTGAACGCGGCCTTTCGAATATTCAGCTAGTCATCGGACTTCTTGCCGTTGCCGTTTCCATTGCCGTTTCCGTTGCCCTTGTTATCGGAGTCGGGCTTCGGCGAGGATTCTTCCTTAGGCTTGGAATCTTCCTTCGACTCTTCCTTGTCATTGTCCTTCTCATCCGAGTCGGACTTGGAATCGTCTTCTTCCTTCGGCTTTGGCGGAGGCGGCTGGCGACGGGCCGAACCGAAGTTGTTCCGCTCGTATTCGTGCACGGCCTCCTCCATGAAGTCCACCCACAGCGGGGCGGCGAAGGTCGAGGAATCGACCATCCAAGGGGCCTTCTTGTCGTTGACCATCGCGCCGTGCATCTGGTTCTTCTCTTCGCCGGCCTTGCCCTTGAGTCGGCCGACCCAGGTGGCGGTGGAAATTCCGGTGGTGTAGCCGACGAACCAGGTCGAGGACGCGTAGTTGTTGGTACCGGTCTTGCCAGCGATTGGGCCGTCGACGCGGCCCTTGGAGACGCGGTTGGTGGCGATCTTCTTCAGGGTGCCGTTCAGATCGGCAACGTAGGTCGGGTCGATTTCCTGGGAGCAGGATTCCTTCTTGACCTTGTACTCGTTGCCGTCCTTGTCGGTCACGCTGTTGATGGCGCGTGGTTCGCAGTACTCGCCCTTGTTGGCGAATGCAGCGAATGCGGCGGCCTGGGACAGCGGGGTGATTTCTGCCGAGCCGATGATGAACGAAGGGTTCGAAGGCGAGATCGGGGCAGGGCCGCCCTTGGCGCCCTGATCCAGTACGCCAAGCTTCTTGGTGTAATCGGCGATGGTGCACAGGTCGGTCTTGTAGGCCTCCTGCACGGTCGCGGTATTGATCGACCAGTACAGGCCGGTATCCACGGTCATCGAGCGGTAGAAGCCAGGCGATGCATTCTTCGGTTCCCAATTAGAACCAACAGTTGTCGTTCCTCCGGGAAGGCAAGATGCCCGCCACTTGGAGCCGGGTACGAAAACCTGCTTCTTGGCATTGATCTTGTCGTACATGCGGTTGCCTTCGGACAGCCAGCCCAAGGTGGTGTACGGCTTCATGGTAGAACCACCCTGGAACCCGCCAGCGCCACCCAGGGAACGCTCGACAGCGAAGTTGTAATAGGTGTTCTCGCCCGAGTTCTTGACTTCCGGACCGTAGGTGGTGTTCTGCGCCATGGTCAGGATCTTGCCGGTGCCCGGCTCGACCGAAACGATCGAGGAGTAAATGTCGGTGTTGGACTTGGCCTTTGGATCGATAGCCTTCGCTGCGTCCTTGGCGGCCTTCTTGTTCAGCTTGCTGTTCAGGGTGGTCTTGACGGTCAAGCCGCCACGGTACAGCAGGCCTTCGCGATCTTCCTTGGTCTTGCCATAGGTGTCATCGGAAAGGATCAGATTGGTGACGTAGTCGCAGAAGTAGGCATTTTCCTTGGCCGCGGTGCAACCGGAAGGGGACGTGCGCGGATCCAGTTCCAGGTCCGACTTCACCGCCTTGTCGTATTCCTTCTTGGTGATTGCGCCGGTGCGGTACATGTTGCCCAGCACCTTGTTGCGGCGGTCGATGGATCGCTCAGGGTTGTTGATCGGGTTGTAGACGTTTGGCAGCTGGACCATGCCGGCAAGCATGGCCGACTGCTGCACGTTCAAGTCCTTGGCATCGGTTGAGTAGAAGTGCTGAGCGGCAGCCTGCACGCCGTACTCGCGACCCGAGAAGAGCACCAGGTTCAGGTAGCCCTCCAGGATCTGGTCCTTGGACATTTCCTTCTCGATGGCCACCGCGTACTTCAGCTCGCGGATCTTATCCGAGTAGCCCTTCTGGCCGGAAACAGTGGATTCGTCCGAACCGGTGAGCACCTGGTTATTCACTAGCAGGTTGTTCACGTACTGCTGGGTCAGGGTGGAAGCACCAGAGCGGCTCGAAGAGGTGAGGTTGCCAACTACTGCACGGGCGATGCCCTTGGGGTCGATGCCCTTGTGCTCGTAGAAACGCTCATCTTCCACCGAGATGATCGCCTTGCGCATGTTTGGCGAGATGTCATCTAGCTTCACAGGCTGGCGATTTTGCTGGTAGAAGTTCGCAATGGCCTTGCCATCAGCGTCAAGGATCGTGGAAGGCTCCGGGATGGGGAGCTTTTCAAACGAGCTCGGGAGCGCGCTGACGATGTTGTTACCGGTGGTCAAACCGGTTTTTGCGATAGCTGCAATGGGCACGAGCATGCCTGCTGCGAGCACACCACACAGGGCGCTGATTCCGAAGAATGCAACGACTTTTCCCAGGGTGGTAGCGGTATCAAAAAAAGGGGACTTCTTGGCTGCCATACCCACTAGTTTACAAGGACGCGCTAACGTATCGAGTATGACTAAATGGGAATACGCCACTTTGCCGCTTTTGATTCACGCTACGAAGCAGATTTTGGACCAGTGGGGTGACGATGGCTGGGAGCTGGTAACCGTGGTTCCAGGCCCCAACGGCTCATCTCCAGTGGCCTACATGAAGCGTCCGAAAGCGTAACTAGCAACAACATTTACTGAAGGAGAAATCCCATGCAAGAAGCTACTTCCTCGCGTGTCGAGGCTCGTCTGGCCGAGCTCGGTCATGCCTTGCCAGCTGTGGCAAAGCCGGTAGCCGCCTACCTGCCAGCCGTTACCACCGGCAACTATGTCTACACCTCTGGCCAGCTTCCGCTGATTAAGGGTGAACTCACAGCCGTTGGAAAGGTTGGTGCCGAGGTTTCGGCCGAGGAGGCGAAGGCCCAGGCGCAGACCGCTGCGCTTAACGCGCTAGCCGCCATCAAGGCCGAAATTGGTGATCTAGATCGCATTAAGCGCATCGTGAAGGTTGTCGGTTTCGTGTCGTCGGCACCGGACTTCACCGGACAGCCAGGCGTCATCAACGGGGCATCGGAGTTCTTCGGCGAGGTACTCGGCGATGCAGGCTTGCACGCACGCTCGGCCGTCGGCGTTGCCGTTCTGCCGCTGGATGCACCTGTCGAGGTCGAGGTCATCGCCGAATTTGAGTAATTCAAGCCAGATTCCTGCTGCGCGGTCCCGACGGGCATTCCCGGCGGGGCCGCGCAGCGGTATGGTGCGCCGGCTCTTTGATTTGCCACCGCATCAAATTGCCACCGCCGAAAACTGGTTCTCTTTCGGTTCGCGCACGCCGCGCACCCCGCGGCGCGCGTCCTCCATCTGCCTTGTGAGGGATTCTTCCCACGGCGTGGAGACCTATCTGACTTATCGCCCCGGGGGCTCCCCACTGGGCAACGTGGCCTTTCCAGGCGGCAGCCACGAGGCGAGCGACCGTGCCACCTACCAATGGTTCGGTCCGAGCCTGTCCCAATGGTCCAAGCGCATGGACATGCTGGACCAGCAGTTGGCGCAGGCATACATCGTTTGCGCCATCCGCGAGCTTTTCGAAGAGACCGGAATCCTGCTGGCCGGCACCGATGAGCAATCCGTGGTCGAAATGACCGATGCAGAAGACTGGATGACCGCCCGCGAAGCAATCGCCGGACAGGACCTGGCCTTCGACGAATTCCTGCGCCGCCGCGGACTGGGCTTGCGCACAGACCTTTTGCGTCCGGTATCCCACTGGCTCAACCCGAACTTTGCCCTGCGCCGCTTCGACACCTGGTACTTCACTGCCACCGTGCCCAACCGCCAGGAGGCTGCCTTGCTGCGCGGCAAAGGCAAATGGGGGCGCTGGTGTGCCGCCGGGGAAATATTGGCCAAACGCAGCACCAGCGAGCTGGGGGACAGCGTTGGCCAACCCAACACAGTGAACCTCGCGCTCTCGGAGATTAGCTACCCGGCGGTGGAAATGATCCTGGAAGCCATGGCGGAGGCCAATGGAGTGGTCGCCTACCTTTCGCGGGCCCGTTCGTTGAATCTCAAGCATCCGGACCTGCTGGTGCGCGATGGCATTTACTATCTGGAAGTCCTTGGCTCCATGAGCGCTGAATCCTCCCGCCCATGGCAGACTACTGCCGGGCACTGAGAGCAGAACTTAAACAAAGCAGGCCGGGAATCCTTGAAGGATTCCCGGCCTGTTTGCATCACTGCGGTTTAGCGCGAGCGCTGGCGCAGACGCTGGATATCCAGGATCACGACGGCGCGTGCTTCCAGGCGCAGCCAGCCGCGCTGCACGAACTCGGCCAGAGCCTTGTTCACGGTTTCGCGGGAAGCACCAACGAGCTGAGCCAGCTCTTCCTGAGTCAGTTCGTGGGCAACCAGGATGCCGTCGGTAGCTGGGCGACCGAAGCGGTCAGCCAGATCCAACAGAGCCTTGGCAACACGGCCAGGAACGTCAGAGAAGACCAGATCGGCCAGGGACTCATTGGTACGACGCAGACGTGCAGCCAGAGCCTGCAGCAGCTGGATCGAGACCTCAGGGGAGTTCAAGATAGCCTTGCGCATGTTCTCGTGGCTCAGGCCCGCCAAGCGGGTCTCGGACACGGCGGTTGCAGTTGCGTTGCGTGGGTGTGGATCGAACAATGCCATCTCGCCAAACAGTTCGCCTGGGCCAAGAACAGCAATCAGGTTCTCGCGACCATCCGAAGAGGTGCGACCCAGCTTGATCTTGCCCGAAACGATGAAGTACAGACGGTCACCCTGATCGCCTTCACGGAACACCGATGCGCCGCGGGAGAGATCAACCTCGGTCAATTCTTCGGTTAGCGCGGCGAATACTTCATCACCAAGCGACGCAAACAGTGGCGCGCGACGCAGTACCTCGATATCCATTAAATCTCCTGTCAACAGTAGTAGGCGCTTACTTCATTGTGCCGTATTCGGTAACAATGTGACAGTTTCCACACGTGGTTTAACCAAGAAAATGTTGAAAATCACGCACATTCGACTAAAACTCGCGAATCTGCTCGCAGAAATCCATCAGCTTCTAAGGGTACCTTGGGTCTATACGAACTTTATGAATGAACTGGGGTCTTGGTGCTCGGAATTTTCAGCTGGCTCGACGTAGTCATCTGCGCTGTTTTGCTGACGTTTTTCGTTGTTGGAGTGCGTCGAGGTTTTCTGCTGACCATTGGCGACATGCTCGGCCTGATTGTCGGCGGCGTCGCCGCATTCTTCGCCATCCCGCTGGTTTCCACCTTCGCCACGAACCCCTGGTGGCGGGTCGGCCTGATGATAGCTACCGCAGCCGTGCTGATCATTCTCGGGCAAGCTCTGGGACGGGTGATTGCAACCCGCATCCGCCACTGGATGAATGTCGATTTCCTGCGTGCCGCGGACCGCATTGCCGGTGGCGTGCTGTCGGTGTTCATTACCGCCACAATCATCGGTGGCTTGGCCTTTTCCACTTCAAGCATGGGTATTCCAAGGCTTTCGCTGGAGATCAGCAAGTCCAAGATGATCGACTCGATTCGTGGCCTGACACCCGAGTTTGTCGATGCCGCGATTTCCACCGCACGCTCCAAGGTGATCGCCGAAACCCTCCCCGCATTCCTGGAGCCTTTCGCGCCCCCGGTCCAGGCGCCGGCCAACACCGAATGGGCAGCTAACGACCTGCAGCTGGCCGCTGCCCAATCGGCCGCCAAGATCTCCGGTACCGCGGTGCAATGCGGTGTGAACCTGACCGGCTCAGGCTTCGTTGTCGACCACGAGCTGGTCATGACCAACGCGCACGTGGTCGCCGGATTGAGCGCGGCAACCGTGGAGGTCGGCGGTGATGAAGTTCACCGCGGAAAGGTTGTTTATTTCGATCCCAAGGCCGACATCGCGCTGCTTTACGTCGAAGGGCTGGAGGCAGAGCCTATCGACCTCGCCGCTGATGACCTGATGCGCGGCGACTCGGCAACCTTTGTCGGGCACCCAGCGGGCGGCCCGCAGCAGATCCGCGGAGCCTTGATCGCTTCCCGTGCCTTCGTCTCCATTGCCAATATCTATGGCGCGGACCCATCTCGAATCTCTGTCTACCAGCTCACCGCGGAAGTAGCCCAGGGCAATTCCGGCGGACCGCTGCTGGATGAATCCGGCGACGCGGTGGGCTTGATCTTCGCCAAGTCGCGCAGCGATGACGAGGTCGGCTTCGCCCTGAGCCTCGAAGAGATCGAGAACGCCATGGAGCTGGGCGGCGATCGGCGCACCAGCATCAAAACAGGCGACTGCGTCACCGGCTAGGGCTTGCGGCTATTTGCCCAGCAAATGCGAGAGCTGCTGAACCGCCAGCTTGTAGCCGTGCACGCCCGCACCGATGATGATCGAGCTGGCTACCGGCGAGATGAAGGAATGGTGGCGGAACGCTTCACGCTTGTGCACGTTCGAGATGTGCACCTCGATGGCTGGCAACTGCACGCCGCTGATGGCATCGGCAATAGCCACAGATGTATGGGTGAATGCGCCGGGGTTCATGATGATGCCGGCTGCGGTAGTGCGGGCCTCGTGAATCGCGTCGATGAGCACACCCTCATGGTTGGACTGCAAGGCGCGCAATTCGAAGCCGAGGGCCGCAGCGGTTTCCCGGGCCAGCTGCTCAACATCGGCCAGGGTGTCGTGGCCATAGATTTCCGGCTCCCGGGTGCCCAGCAGATTCAGGTTGGGGCCGTTGAGCAGCAAGATGGTGTTCGATGCGTTCTCAGTCATGAACTCAAATCTATTACACAACCGGGAAATTCCCGCCCGAATTCTTTGGCCCCGTAATACAAGAAGCCGCCGTGCGTCCACACCAGCGGTGTGGACGAACGGCGGCTTGCTGCACTGGGGCGTGCTGAGGCTATTTGCCCATGGACTGCGCGATCTGGCTCATCACCGTTGAATCGGACAGCGTGGTGGCATCGCCGACCTCGCGGCCCTCGGCCACGTCCTTGAGCAGGCGGCGCATGATCTTGCCCGAGCGGGTCTTAGGCAGTTCCGGAACCACCAGCACATGCTTCGGCTTGGCGATCGGGCCGATGTCCTTGCCCACGTGGTTGCGCAGGGTCGCCACCACATCCTCGCCTTCCGCCGGCTCGGTTTGCAGGATCACGAAGGCCACCACGGCCTCGCCGGTGGTCTCGTCCTTCGCTCCCACCACGGCGGCCTCTGCCACGTATGGGTGGGCGACCAGCGAGGACTCGATCTCGGTGGTGGACAGGCGGTGCCCGGAGACGTTCATCACGTCATCCACGCGGCCCAGCAGCCAGATATCGCCATCGGCGTCCTTCTTCGCACCGTCGCCAGCGAAGTACATGTTCTCGAACCGCGACCAGTAGGTGTCCTTGTAGCGTTCCATGTCGCCCCAGATGCCGCGCAGCATCGCTGGCCACGGCTCGCGGATGACGAGGAAGCCGCCCTCGCCGTCGGCCACGGATTCGCCGGCTTCATCCACCACGTCAATGGCGATGCCCGGCACGGCCACCTGGGCCGAACCCGGCTTGGTTGCGGTGACGCCCGGCAGCGGAGCGATCATGTGCGCGCCGGTTTCGGTCTGCCACCAGGTGTCCACGATCGGGGCCGGGTGTTCCTTGCGCTCGCCGTTCTTGCCGTTGTTGGTGCCGATGGCATCGCGGTACCACATCCATGCTTCCGGGTTGATCGGTTCGCCCACCGAACCCAGCACGCGCAGCGAGGACAGGTCGTAGCCATCGGGGATCTCGCGGCCCCACTTCATGAAGGTGCGGATTGCGGTGGGCGCGGTGTACAGGATGGTGACGCCGTACTTTTCCACCAGTTCCCACCAGCGGCCCTGGTGCGGGGTATCCGGGGTGCCCTCGTAGATCACCTGGGTGGCGCCGTTGACCAGCGGCGCGTAGGTGACGTAGGAATGGCCGGTCACCCAGCCGATGTCCGCGGTGCACCAGTACACGTCGGTTTCCGGGTGCAAATCGAAGGTGTCGCGGTGGGTCACGGCGCCCTGGGCCAAGAAGCCGCCGGTGGTGTGCACAATGCCCTTGGGCTTGCCAGTGGTGCCCGAGGTATACAGCACGAACAACGGGTGCTCGGAGTCGTGGGCTACCGCAGTGTGCTCGGTGGCGGCGGTGCCGACGACGTCATCCCACCACTTGTCCAGTGCGCCGAATTCGGTGGGCTCGCCGTTGCGCTTGACCACCAGAACGTTTTCCACGGTGTGGCCCGGTGCTTCCAGCGCCGCATCGACTGCCGGCTTCAGCGAGGACGGCTTGCCGCGGCGCCAGGTGCCATCGGCGGTGACCACGAGCTTGGCGTCCGCATCATCGATGCGGCTGCGCAGCGCGTCGGCGGAGAAGCCGCCGAAGACCACCGAGTGGATGGCGCCGATGCGGGCGCAGGCCAACATGGTGATGACGGCTTCCGGGATCATTGGCAGGTAGACGGCCACGCGGTCGCCCTTGGCCACGCCCAGGGATTCGAAAGCGTTGGCGGCCTTCTTGACCTCTTCGGTCAGCTGCGCGTAAGTGTAGGTGCGGGTATCGCCCGGCTCGCCTTCGAAGTAGATGGCGACGCGGTCGCCCAGGCCGTTTTCCACATGGCGGTCCAGCGCGTTGTAGGCCGCGTTGAGCTTGCCGCCGACGAACCACTTGGCCACCGGTGCCTGCGACCAGTCCAAGGTTTCAGTGAAATCGGTGTCCCAGGTCAGTACCTGGCGTGCCTGGTCCGCCCAATAGCCCAAGCGGTCTGCCTTGGCTGCGTCGTAGCGGGCCTGCGTTGCGATGGCCTGATCGCTGAAGTCCTTGCTCGGGGCAAAGGAACGGGTTTCGGTCGACAGGTTATCCAAGGTTTTCGAATCACTCACTGGGTTCGCGTCCTTCCGCGTAGTCACAAATATTTCCCTGTGATCAAAGTTACATCCTCCAGCAGGGCCGGTGTGCTTTGTGTCACCGGGAAAGGGGAAATGGGGTAATTTGTGCGCCGAGCGGTTAGCTGCACGCGATGAACAGCACGCCAAGGTGGTGTCCAAGGGTGAAAACTTCACGCCCTCATGACACGATCTAAAGCGTGGCGAAGAAATTGGACAACGAAACCGAGCTGGGGCTGAAGCGCCGGGCACGCAAGATCAACCGGGAACTGGCGAAGGCCTACCCCTACGCGGTGCCCGAACTGGACTTCGAGAACCCCTTCGAACTGCTGGTAGCCACCGTGCTCTCCGCGCAGACCACCGACGTGCGGGTCAATGCCATCACTCCAGCGCTCTTCGCCCGTTTCCCGGACGCCCACGCAATGAGCCAAGCCGAACGGGGCGAGCTTGAGCAGCTGATCCGCCCCACCGGTTTCTTCCGCGCCAAGACGGACTCCCTGCTCGGGCTATCCGCCGCCTTGGTTGAGCGCTTTGACGGAGAAGTGCCAGCCAAGCTCGAAGAGCTGGTGAAGCTTCCCGGGGTGGGACGCAAAACCGCCAACGTCGTGCTGGGAAATGCCTTCGGTGTTCCCGGAATCACCGTGGACACCCACTTCGGGCGCCTGGCCAACCGCTTTGGGTGGACCGATGAAACCGATCCGGTCAAGGTCGAGCACGCGGTGGGGGAACTGTTCGAAAAACGCGACTGGACGATGCTCAGCCACCGCGTGGTCTTCCATGGCCGCCGCGTCTGCCACTCGCGCAAACCTGCCTGCGGGGCCTGCGCCATCGCCAAGCTTTGCCCCTCGTTCGGCATCGGCGAGGAAATACCTGCCAAGGCCACAGCGTTGCTCAAGTATGAGCTCGCACCAGGACGGGAAGAATTGCTGGCGAAAATGATCGCCGGCGCAACCCGCCGCGAGCTGAGGGCTGAAGGATACGGATTGGACGCATGAGCGCGCGCTTGGAACTGGAAAAAGTAATTGCCCGCCACACGGCACAGGTCGGGGCAACGCAGAAACTGCCCAGCGAATGGGTGATGAGCGATATCGAGCTCGGTGCTGCGCGCCGTGCCGCGGTCCTGATCCTGTTCGGTGCTGCCGGCGAAGCGGCCCTGGAGCCGCACTCCCGGGCCGGCGATCTGGACGTGCTGTTCGTGGAGCGCGCCGCGACCCTGCGCAAGCACGCGGGCCAGATCGCTTTCCCCGGAGGCGGGATCGACCAGGAGGATTCGAGCGTTGCCGACGCCGCCTTGCGCGAGGCGTGGGAGGAAACTGGCGTGGACACCTCCGGGATCGAGGTCCTGGGCACCTTGGGGGAAACCGAATTGCCGGTTTCGAACTTCCTGGTCACCCCGGTGATTGGCTGGTGGCATACCGAATCCAGGGTCTATCCGGCTGACCCGGCCGAAAGCGCCGGCGTATTCCGCGCCCCGGTGGCGCACCTGCTGGAGCCGAGGAATCGCCTGACCGGCGTGGTGCAGCGCGGCAATCAGAAGTTCAAGTCCCCGGCCTTCGATTTTGACGACCGGATCATCTGGGGCTTCACCGCGATCGTGCTGGACAGGCTGTTCAACGAGCTGGGTTGGACCCAGCCGTGGAACAACCGCCGTGAACTGCGCATGGCCTGAAGCCGGCTACTTCGCATCCGCGTAGTTCCCGGAGATCGCAACACTGACCGGGAAGCGCGGCGAGGCCTGGCCGAACAGGGAACGCCCGGCGAGCATGGCCGCATGCCGGATGAGCTCCTGCAGTTGCCCAGCCAATTCGGTGGGGCATTCAAAGACGATTTCGTCATGGACAAAGAACACCTGGCGGCAGGTCTGGCTCCACCCGGCCTGATGGATCAGGTGCCGTGCGTGGCCCATCCACACCAAAGCCCACTCCGCGGCGGTCGCCTGTACGACAAAGTTCCTGGTGAACCGGCCGCGGGCTCTCGCCGCGCCGTCAGCAGCCCGCTGCGATGCTTCATCGTTGGTAGCTTTCTGCGCCTGCAGCCACTGCTCATCGGCTGGCGGGCAGCCGCGGCCGAGGAAACTGCGCACGCCTTCACCTTGCTCGCCGGCAAGAGCTGCCTGTTCGACAAAACGCATGGCGGTGGGAAAACTGCGGGTCAGGGCCGCACCCACTGCACCTGAAGCACCGCCGCCACCGCCGTAGATGACCGAGAGCATGCCCAGCTTGGCCTCATCTCGGGAAGCCACGAGCTGGGCATCGAGCAGCCACTGGTACAGGTCATCTTGCTGGCCTGCTTTTTGCAATTGCTGGTCATTGGAAATAGCTGCCAGGATTCGAGGTTCCAGTTGCCTCCCGTCGGCCACCACAAACGTCGAGCCGGGACGGGTGCGCACGACCTGCCGGATGGAATGCGGCAATTGGAGCGCCCCGCCACCAGAAGCGGCCCAGCGTCCTGAAGTCACCGTTCCCAGCACATAATGCGGATGGAAACGGCCGCCTTTCACCCATTGATCCAACCACGCATCACCATGGGTGCTGGCAAGACGCGAGAGTTTCTTGTATTCAAGAACCTCAGAAATCAATGGATGCTTGATCTGCTCCAGTTCCCAGGCCCGCACCGAGCTCACCGCGAAACCGGCCTTATGCAGGGCGCGCAACAGCTCCTGCGGCGAATCCGGATTGAGCCCGGGACTGCCTAATGCCTTGGCCAATTGCTGGGCCTTGGCCGCGAGTTTCGGCGGCCGTCCATAGTCGGATACGCGTTCGCCCAATTGCTCGCGCAGCAGGGCGCGGTGTCCGGCTTCATCCCACGACAAACCGGCCGCTTCCATCTCGCAGGCAATCAACGCACCTACCGATTCGGCGTGGATCAATAATTCCAGACGCTGACGGGTGCTGGGATCCTGCGGCAACGCCTTGCGCTGGGCAACGTACATGGCTACGAGCTCGGAAAGGGATTCGCCGGAGGTCGGGGCGGCAAAGAGCGCATCCTGGTTGGCCCTTTCGTGAGCCTGAACTGGTCGTTCAAGATCGAAGTCTTCGAGCTTTTCCTCACTCAGCGGCGAGCGGTGCAAGATGCGTTGGGCCAAGGAGAGAATGCAGGCCTTGGCCAGATGAACACCCGCAGAAACAAGTGGCTGCATCCACGGGGTGGTGCGGAGCATGGCCCATCGGGGCGAATGCCGTGCTTCGATTTCGGCAACAAATCCGGCAAAATCATCCCGGGATACCGAGACGACCGGCTGCAGCGAGTTGCCAGAATACTGGTCGCGAAGATCGATCAGGGCATAGCCATCAGGATCGGCAGCAAGGAAAGCGATGGCACTCATGGATCTATTGTGCCGTGCCAGCGGCCGATATCCCCAGTTGGTTGGCGAGCGGCACGCAAATGATTAGGCAGATGCCACGCTCGATGCATGAAATGGCTATCAGAGTCCTCATCGGCTAAACCGCTGAAGGACACCCAACGATTCGTGATGACTGAACTGGATTTCGCGCAGGCGCCTCCGAACAGCACCAGGAGGCCGGCAGCGGCTGACCACACGGCGGAAGATGAACCGATCTGCACCATCGTGAGCAACGATGCACGGATTATTGAGCGATGCGCAGTGATCGCGGTCGGCGCGGCGGTGAGAATCAACAAATGCACCGACCCGCAGCTGCTGCCCGCCGATGGTTCTGGGCCGGTGCTGTGGGGCAGCGACATGGCAGCACTAGCCGAAAATACGAGCCGGCCGGTGGATGTCCTGGTCGGTCTGGAAGATGGCGAGGCCATCGTGTGGAGCTTGGCCAGCAGAATTCCCAAGGCAAGGGTGGCAGTTTTGCCCTCGGCCAGCCAATGGCTCGGCGAGTACCTGGGTCTATGGGCCATGAGGGCAGGGCATGGACACACACTGGCACTGCATTCCACAGCAGGCGGGCTGGGAACAACGACCCTGGCCCTGTTGCTGGCGCATGCCGGGACATTAAGTGGTCTTCGCAGCGCCATGATTGATCTGGATCCGCATTCCCAGGGCGCTTGGCCGCTGGTTTGCACCCAACCGCCAACGGGAATTGGATGGGAAGAATTGCGGCAATCCGGTGGCGCGCTTGCTGCTCATCAACTGGCTGAAACGCTGCCGAAGCTTCGCGATACCGCGATCTTGACCTGGTCCCAGGCAAGCAGAACGCATGAGCTGGAGGACCAGCTGGTGATCCGCCTGCTGGCCGCCGCCCGGCAAGGATTCGATCTGGTCGTAGTGGATGCCGGGCGCGCACCGCATCCGCAACGGCTGGCACTGAACCAATTCATAGACCGGAATATCGCCACTGTCAGTTCGCTGACCGTGCCAGCCTCTGGGGAAGTGGTGCTGTGCGGGGAACAGAAACTACGCAGCACCCCTGCGGGTTTTCCTCAGATTCTTGGTGCCTTCCCCGATTTTCCCCGGATCAGCAAAGCGATCGAGCGCGGCCAATTATACGACAGTTTCAAATCCCGGGCATTGCGCCAGCACCTGTCCAACCTCTGCCTGATACCGCAAATGAAGGAGCAGCACCCATGAGCCCGGGCCGGCATAGCCACAACGCCAACCCATCAACGGGCGGGCCTGTGCTGGATGCCAAAATCCTTGAATCCGTGCGTGAACGCGCATTGCTCACCGGCGGGCAGCTTGATGCGATTGCCTTGGCAGGAGCCGTTCACGACTCCGGCGCGGCTCTGGGTTCCCAAGGTGCCGCACAATCGCTGGAATCGCTGCAGAACGAAGTGGCAGGATTATCAATCCTCGAGCCTTTCGCACAGCGGCCCGAGGTGACCGATGTCCTGGTCGACGGGCAAGGGATGGTCTGGACGGATTCTCCGGCCGGCCTGCAGCCCACCGAATTCCGGTTTTCTTCCCCAGAGCAGGTTCGGACCCTGGCCGTCCATCTTGCAACCCTTGCGGGCCGACGGCTCGATTCAGCTAGCCCGTTCATGGACATGAGCTTGAAGAATTACCGCGTCCACGCTGTACTGCCTCCAATTGCCACAGCCGGACCGCTGATCTCGATTCGCGTCAAGCGCAGTGCCCAGCTCGAACTGGGCACCGTCCTGGAAGGATCGAACGGGTTCTGGCTACCGCTGCTTCAAGCCATCGTGGAACGCCAGATGAACTTCCTGATTACCGGAGGAACAGGCAGCGGCAAAACTACCCTCCTGCAAGCCATGCTTGCCGAAGCCAATCCGCGGCACCGTCTGGTCATCGTGGAAGACTCGCAAGAACTGCATGTACCGCACCCGCATGTTGTGTCCTTGCAAACCCGGTCGGCCAACGTCGAATCTGCCGGCCAGGTGCAGCTGAAGGATTTGGTTGTCCAAGCCCTGCGCATGCGCCCTGACCGTCTGGTCGTTGGCGAATGCCGTGGGGAGGAAATACGCGATTTTCTGGCAGCCATGAACACGGGGCATCAGGGAGCCGCAGGCACCATGCACGCCAACAACCCGCAGTCAGTTCCGGCCCGCTTGGCGGCGCTGGGTGCGCTCGCCGGATGGAGCGTGCAGGCGACTTCGTTGCAGGCCTCCAGCGCCTTGGATCTTGTCATTCACATGAACAGGGGGAGCCAAGGGCAGCGCGGACCGGTGGCCCTTGGATGCCTGGACACCGGTAGCGATGGCCAGATGCACATGCGGCGCCTGATAGACCTGGACGCCGCCGAACCGCTGGCCGACTACGGGCACAACTTCCTGGCGAACAGATTTGGCCCATCGCTCACGTGCACCATTGCCAAGGCGCTAGGCGATGAGCACGCCAAGGAGCGTTGACCAATGCTGATCCTCATCTTTGGCGCACTGGCCTTGTGGCTGTGGATCCCCGCGCACCCGGCAAGCAAAATCAAAGCGGGTTCCCTGCGCAGGCTCCGGGATCGCGGGGCGGAACGCCACACGGACGATGACCAGGTACTGAGCACCGATGCCCGCATCATTCGTGAACTCTCGGCGCTGCTCCGAAGCGGATTGGATTTCCATCCCGCAGTTGATGCGTTGCTGGAGGCCGAGGACGACAGCGGGAACATCATCCGAGCGCTCAAAGACCTCCAAGCAACGCATCGGCTAAGCAACAGCGCTCCCGGACCCGGTCTTCCGGCGGAGCAGGGACAAGGTCCAGCGGTGCGACGACTGCACTGGTGCCTGGAACTCTCCGAACGCAGCGGCGCAAGCCTTGCCGATGTGCTGGAACGGCTAGCCGAAGACCTCGAATGCGCCCTAGTAGCCCAGCAAGCATTCGAGGCGGCTATGGCTGGCCCGAAAGCAACGACTAAGTTGCTGACATGGCTTCCACTAGTCGGGTTTGGATTCGGTCTGCTTGTGGGCATTGATGTTCTGGGCACAATAGGCCGATCATGGGCGGCGCAACTCAGCGTGCTCATTGGAGCATTGCTGTGGATCGCCAACCGGATCTGGTGCCGGCGGCTCATGCAGGCAACCACTAGCCAGGCACTGTCATGATCGTTCTGATTCTGCTTCTAGGGGCGCTTTCCATCGCTTTGGCATTAGGACGGCCCAACTCGAAAAGTCGAGAAGGCAAGGCGCCGCAGTGCCTTGGGAAAAGACGGCAGGAAGATGAAAAACCTGTCGAGCTGATCCTGGATCTGAGCGCCAGCCTGTTGGACTCGGGGATGCCCATCACCGAGATCCTCGATCTGCTCGGTCACAGCATTGAACAGTGCGCGGTGCTGCGCAGCGTAGCGCGCTGCTTGGAAATGAACATGGCGTGGGACAAAGCCTGGGAAGCCGTTCCGCCCTGGCTCGACCCGCTGCGGAAAGCACTGCACTTTGCCCACATGACCGGAGCGCCGGCAGCCAATCTGCTACGAAATACCGCGATTCTGCAACGCCGTGAACATGCACAGAAAGTCGCGCGCCTCGGAGCACAATTCGGTACCAGGCTCGTACTGCCTCTAGGGGCCTGCGCACTGCCGGCTTTCATCGCCCTGGGCGTGGTTCCACTGATCATCGCGCTATTCCCCAGCTACCAGTAATCCCCGGCCGAAGGTTATGCCCAGCTCGTAGGAAACCCATGTTGCTGCCCGCGGCGCTCGCCGATGGTAGAAGCACAACATCCACGGTATCGACGCCGGGGATGACAGTCTAGAAAGGACAACACAATGAACCGACGGTTCCGGGAAATCAGGGATCTGCTGCGAGAAGAGCAGGGATCCACCACCGCCGAATTTGCTATGGTCACGCTGGCTGCCGTGGCTTTTGCCGGCTTGCTGATCAGCATCCTGTCCAGCGGCGACGTACGTGGCATGCTGATGGGCCTGATTACTAAAGCGCTGTCGCTGTAGGCCATGAGCTTCAGCGACGAATCGGGTAGCAGTACCGCCGAATTTGCGGTGCTGCTACCCGCGGTTGCCATGATGCTGTCCTTGGGTTTGTGCTTGGGTGTCGTCGGGATCCAGCAGATCCAAGTTCAGCAGGCAGCCGGTGCCATGGCCAGGGAATTGGCCCGCGGCGAGGACGATGCAACCGCTCGCGCCAGCGGCGTGAGGCTGGCAGGAAGCCAAGCCCGTTTCTCGCTCTCAACAGCCAACGGCTACTGGCAGGTTCACGTCAGCAAATCGGTGAGCCTTCCAATCGTTGGCAGCCTTCAAATCCATGGACAAGCCAGTGTGGCCGTCGAATGAAAAAGCGGCGGAGCCTTCGAAGCGAACAGGGTAGCGGAACGGTCATGGCAACAGCGCTCGTGGTTGTTGCACTGCTAATTGCCGGTGCCGTTTTAGCATGGGTTGCAGCAACCCGAGCCGCGATGCAGGCTGCCAGCGCCGCCGATCTGTCGGCGCTGGCTGCTGCGGATACGGCCCGCGGGTTGCGCCCCGGGGACCCCTGCACAGTTGCGGCGTTGTTGGCCGAATCCAACGGTGCACTGCTGGCAGCATGCACGGTGGAACCCGACGGCCAGTCGGTGCGCGTTACGACTAACGTTCCTGTCGGATTCCGTGCCCTGGGCATAGAACTGTATCTGGCCGAAGCCCAGGCACGGGCGGGAGCACCGCCACTGGATGCACCGGGGCGGTGAGCATGGCGGAAGCGGTTAGCGGTGGTGCGCTGGCTCCACGTCGTCAAGCACGGCCGTCAACAGCAAGATCGCTCCAGCCTTGTCCAATGGATTATTGCGGTTACCGCACTTGGGGGACTGCACGCAGCTTGGGCAGCCGTGCTGGCATTCGCAGGCCTCGATGGCATCCCGGGTGGCCCGGATCCAATCGGTGAAGCGCTCGAAACCACGCTCGGCGAATCCAGCACCGCCAGGCTGCGCGTCATAGACGAAAATTGTCGGATGGCCGGTATCCATGTGTAGCGCAGTGGATACTCCGCCGATATCCCAACGGTCGCTGGTAGCAACCAGCGGCAGCAACCCGATCATGGCATGCTCGGCAGCATGCAAGGCTCCGGGGAACTGATCTACCTCCAAACCAGCTCGAAGCAATCGCTGCTCGGTCAGGGTGAACCAAATGGACTTGGTATTCAGATCCCGGGCTTCAAGCTCCAACGGTTCTTCGGACAGCACTTCATTAGAAGCCACCGACTTCCGCTGGAAAGACACGACCTGGGTGGTCACAGTGACTTCACCGAAATGAATCGTCAGTTCTCGGTGGTTACGGCTGCGTTCCTCGGAATCAATGGCAACCGTGGTGAGATCACGCGCCGTGGTGTAGTAATCAGGATTCACCCGAGTCACGATCACCACGTGGTTCTGCTCATCAAGTTCTTCCACATGGTAGCTGGCACCCTGATGGACGTAGATGGCCCCGGGATGCGCCTGATAATGCGTTTGCGGGGAATCCATCGTGCCTAGCAGAGCGCCGGTTTCCGCATCGATGATGTCCACTGGTCCACCGCCATCGGCCCGAATGGAGAACATCCCTGCCGCATGTTGCGGATGCGTCCAGAACCATCCAGCCGGGCGCCGGCGCAAGTAGCCGCGTTGCACCAGCGAATCCAGAAGCTGTTCGGTCTGCGGACCGAAAATTTCCAACTCCTCCGGGCGCAGGGGAGATTCTTGCGCGGCGGCGCAGAGGTGGCCGCTAAGCACATACTTATTCTGCGGATCAAAGACTGTCGCTTCGACACCCAAATCGAAGATGGCTTCGGGATGATGTGCCAGGTAGGTGTCCAACGGATCTTCAGCTGCGACAAAGATCGCCAGCGCATCCTGGCCCGAACGTCCGGCACGGCCGATTTGCTGGAAGAACGATGCGCGGGTGCCTGGCCACCCAGCCACCACTACCGCGTCCAGCCCCGCAATATCGATACCCAGTTCCAGCGCCGAAGTTGAGGTGACACCCAGCAGCTCGCCACTGCGCAATTGCTTTTCCACCTCACGGCGTTCATTAGGCAAGTAGCCCGAGCGGTACGCTGCAAGCCGGACGGATAGATCCGGTGCAAATTTTTCCAGATGCTTGCGGGTGAGCGTTGCGATTGTTTCAGCACCGCGGCGGGACTTGATGAAGACAATGGTTCGAATATGATCAGCCATCAGATCGGTGAGGATCGAAGCGCTCTCGGCGATGGCGGTACGCCGTACCGGCGCACCGTTTTCACCGCGGTGATCACTCATCGGAGGTTCCCACAAGGCCATCACCAGTTCACCGCTGGCGGAGAAATCGTTGGTCACCGCCTGAGCTGGCGCCCCAATGAGACGCCCGAAGGATGCTTCGGGGTCTGAGCTCGTCGCGGACGCACCGATGAAGACCGGGCAGCTGCCGTAATAGGCGCAAATGCGACGCAACCGGCGCATCAGGTTGGCTACGTGTGCGCCAAAGACCCCACGGTAGGAATGGGCCTCGTCGATAATGATGTAGCGAAGGCGCTTGAAGAATCTGGACCAGGCCGGATGGTTGGGCAGGATGCCGCGGTGCAGCATATCTGGGTTGGTGAAGACGAAGTTGGCGTGCTGGCGTACCCAAGCACGGGTGGCCTGGTCGGTATCGCCATCGTAGGGAGCGGCTCGGACCCCGGGAACGCCTAGGGACTCCACAGCGGAAAGCTGGTCGGCTGCCAGTGCTTTGGTTGGGCAGATATAAAGCACCGATGCACCGGCATCAGCATCGTTGAATCCGCTGTCCTTCGCCTGGTACAACTGTTCCAGACTTGGCATCAGGTAGGCCATGGACTTGCCTGAGGCGGTACCGGTGGAAACTATGGTGTGGTGGCCCTCGTGGATGAGGTTGGCTGCTTGGGCCTGGTGTAGCCAAGGCTGTTGGATGCCCAGTCCCTGGAATATCCCAACTAGTTCAGCGCTGAGCCACGCTGGCCATTGGCTGGTGATCTCGTCTTTGGCAGTCCTGGTGCGGCGGTGCACCACAGCATCGGGATCATTGGTCCGGTCATAGGGATCTAAGAGAGAACGCACTGACTTCACGAGGACGCCTTCCGGACCGAGAACTGCTGGAGTTAAAGACTATCGCCGTGCTTGACGCGGAAGCGTCAAGCACGGCGATAAGAGTAATCTTGGAGGCCCTAGGCCTTGAACATGACAACCTTGCCCAGCGAAGTCCAGCCCAGCGAAGCGTAAAGCTGCTGGCCATCGACCGAAGCGATCAACAGGCCTTCATCAACATCGTGTTCTTGAGCCAGCGAAGCCAGCGCACGCATGATCAGGGTACCTAGGCCCTTGCGGCGGAAATCGGCGCCGGTGATGATGCGGTCGAAGATTGCGTATCCGCCAACTGCTGAGACATGGCCGGATGCCGCAACGACTTCCTGGTTGTCCTCGGGATGCAGCGAAACGTAGGCATGAGTGCCATCGCGTTCAATCTGGAAGACGAACCCGTCTGCAGGCAGTGGGACCTCGACGTCGTGCACGGCTAGTTCGGTGACCATCAGTGCTTCGTCATCGGCAGTGACCTGCAGGCCTACTTCAGCCGCAATGGCAACCAGATTCTCGGCGGAGTCGTCGAAAGCCGTCAGCCGACGGTTCGGGTGCTTCGTCAGGGTCTCGGCTACTGCTGCGAGTTCCTCTTTGGAGGGACCATAGATGACGTATTCCCAGTCTTCAGTGGTGTCGTGGCGCAGCGCAGCGTGGACCCGTCCTTCGTTGCGGGTTTCATAACCACGAGCCCCAGCCCAGCCTGCTACCCAGGTGCCAATCAGTTCATCGCTTGCGTTTGATGCCATAATTTGACCCTACCTTGTCTTTCCTAGGAATTAGCTGACATTGAACTAATCGTTGCCTACTTGGAACTATTGCACTGGCCGAGAGCTCGATATTTTCGGGAAAGATCAATGTGACATTGCTCTTTTCCTCGGCGTTTCGCGGCCAAAAGCTACTAACATTGTAGGGTGGCCATTCATCGTATTGTTCTGTATTACGCTTTTACTCCGCTCCCAGACCCGGAGGCAATCCGCCTTTGGCAGCGCTCGCTGCTGGAGCGCTGGGGCTTGCGCGGACGCATCATCATCTCCAAAGACGGCATCAACGGCACCGTTGGTGGCGAGATCTCCGCAGTCAAGGCCTACGTCAAGGCCACGCGAGAACTGCCAGCTTTCAAGAAGATGGATATCAAGTGGTCGGAAGGTTCGGCAGAAGACTTCCCGCGTATCTCCGTCAAGGTTCGCGACGAGATCGTGACCTTCGGCGCTCCTGGCGAACTGGAAGTTGACGAGAACGGTGTTGTCGGTGGTGGCACCCACTTGCGCCCCGAAGAACTTCACGAGCTGGTTGACAACAAGAAGAAGACCGGCGAGAAGGTCCATTTCTTCGATGGCCGCAACGCATTCGAAGCGCAGATCGGCAAGTTCAAGGACGCGATTGTCCCCGAAGTGGACACCACCCGCGATTTCGTTGCCGAGCTGGATTCGGGCAAGTACGACCACCTGAAGGACCAGCCGGTGGTCACCTACTGCACCGGCGGCATTCGCTGCGAAGTGCTTTCGGCTTTGATGGTCAAACGCGGATTCCAAGAGGTGTACCAGATGCAGGGCGGCATCGTCCGCTATGGCGAGAAGTACGGGGATGAAGGCCTATGGGAAGGCTCTCTCTACGTTTTCGATAAGCGCATGCATACCGAATTCTCCGAAGACGCTGTCACCATCGGTGAATGCGTGGGCTGCCAAGGTCCAACCAACAAGTTCGAGAACTGTTCGGACCCGGCCTGCCGCAACCTGCGCCTGTTCTGCGAGGACTGCGCAAAGGACGAAGCACTGCGCCGCTGCCCAGACTGCAGCACCGTAGACGCCTAACTTCAGCTTTCACCAACCGCGGCCTGGACTTTCCATAAGTCCAGGCCGCGTTTTCTATGCGGTCACCTTCGGCCACATTCCGCGCGACGCATCCTTGACGTCGACCTGTTCCACCTCGGTCCGGTAGATTCTCAGCCCTCGCGCCTGGTAGTTCGGTAGCGCCGCCGGTCCGTCCAGTGAGCAGGTATGCAGCCATACCCGGCTGACCTCAGGCAGCTGCGGCCATCGTGAACCCAGGGCCCAGGCCTGTTGCAGTGCTTCGCTGAGCAGCACCCCGCCAAGGCCGCGGCCGGTAGCTTCGGGAAATAAGCCGAAGTAGAAGATCTCGACCTCGCTGCCGGCGTCCGCGACTTCCGTGACGAGCTCCACGTACCCCTGGGGAGCACCGTGCTGGTAGAGCACCCAGGTTTCTGAGCCCGGGCGTCGGAGCACTTCGTCCCACTGGTCTCGGGTCGAACCCAGGCGGTCAGACCAGTTCAATTCGCTGCCCACGCTCTGATACAGAAACCGCGAAAATTCCGGGGTGATCTCCTTGGCCAGCTCGATCCGGGCGTCCTCGGGCAAGGACTTGGCCGAGCGAATGACATCAGCGGAGTCGAGTTGCTGGAGATAGGTCACCGTTACTTGGGTCATGCCCACATCATAGGTCGCCGTAGTTTGCCTGGCCTAGCTATCACCCGTTGAGTTACTCGGTAGACTTGGAGGTGTGAATGCTGCTGAATTTTCTTCCATTGATGACGCTCCCCAGAGCTACAATCAACTGCTCATCGACTCGCTAGCCAAAGACCTCACTGATGTCGGGTACAACTATGAAAATGTTGCGGGGCTGCTTGGTGAGGAAGCTGCGGCAGCATTTGCCCGCGACCAGCTCCACCCTGCCTTGCGAAACCTGGATCGTAGCAGGCCAGATAGCTCGCTTGGCTGTGTGGTTCGCCTCTTCCAAATGGGCCAGACCCAGGAAGACGCGGCCATCAATGCCGCCTTCCCGACATTGAAGACCGACGGATTGCTCAAGCTGGGCCTGATCGAGTCCTGGGCTACCGGTTACCGGGCCAAGATTGCCCTGGCGCTGCATTCCTCCGATGCTGACGGTGAATTGTGGGTGGCCCACGACCTGGGTGCCCACCAGCGTCCCGGCGTGTTGCGCACCGACCATGTGCTGGGCATTGGCCAGGCGTCCCTGACCCTGGCGCAGATCACGATCCGCGAAAAGGTCGAGCGCGCACTGGACTTGGGTACCGGCTGCGGCATCCAGCTGTTCCATCTGCTATCGCACGCGGAGCATGTTACGGCCACAGACCTGTCGGCCCGAGCCCTGGGCTTCACCCGCTTCAACCTGATGCTCAACTACCAGGCCCTGGAGCTGGATCCGGATAACCTCGAATCGCGGGTCACCCTGCTCCAGGGAAGCCTGTTCGATCCGGTGGCTGGATCCACTTTCAACCTGATCGCCAGCAACCCGCCGTTCGTGATTACCCCGCGAAGCAGCAACGAGCGCGCCAAGGACCGGTTCACCTACCGTGATGGCGGGATGGCCGGCGATACGCTGGTGAGCACCTTGATCGAGCAGGCTCCTGGCTTCCTGGCGCCGGGTGGCTGCATGCAAATGCTGTCAAACTGGGAGATTCCTCGCCTAGATGATGAATCCAACCAGCCGTGGGATGCCCGCGTGCGCCAGTGGTTCGGCGACCAGCTGGACGTATGGGTGATCGAGCGCGAGCAAACAACGCCAAGCGGCTACGCCGAGACATGGCTGCGCGACGCTTCCCAGACCGAGGACAGCACTTCATACATCTCCGCCTACAACGCATACCTCGATGACTTCGAGTCCCGCGGCGTGGGTGCCATCGGCTTCGGTCTGGTGTACTTCCGCCGTCCAGCCGCAGGCCATCCGGTACTGCAGCGCTACGAGCAGATCTCGCACCAGGTGGAACAGCCGCTGGCCCCGACCCTGCAGCGGGACATTGCCATGTCCGACCAGCTGGCCGCCGCCAATGAAGGGTTCAAGGATTGGCACCTGCTGGTGGCCGAGGATGTTACTGAGGAGCGCCATCAGCGTCCGGGGGCGGAGCACCCCGGCGTGATCTTGCTGCGGCAGGGGGCAGGGCTGCGCCGTACTGAATTGCTTGATACCGCGCAGGCAGGATTTGTTTCCGCCTGCGATGGTGATTTGTCGGTATCGCAACTAGTCAACGCGTTGGATTCCTTGATTGGAGAAGGGCAAGAAGACTTCGCGGACCTGCTTTATGAAGCAGTGAAGCGACTCTTGCGACATGGCCTGCTTCAGAAAATGTGAAACAAGCGCTAAAGTTTTTCCCTATGACACGGAACACAATTGAGGAACAAGGTGGGGCCGCCTCGCGCGATGAGGCGGAAATCCCACAAGTTGTCTCGATCACTGACCCTCAGGCGATTCGAGCGTTGGCCCATGACGCTCGACTGATCGTCTTGGATGAGCTCTTTGCTTCGCAGACCACCCGCACCGCTACAGAACTTGCATCCTTGTGTGCGCTGACACCTAGCGCCATGAGCTATCACCTCCGGGCCCTGGAGAAGTACGGGTACGTGATTCGTGCTGCCAGCGAAGGAGACGCACGCGAGCGGCGGTGGCGAGCGGCTGGTGAACGGCTAGAGCTGAACACGCAGATCGACTCGGCGAACGCCAAAACTGCGTACTTGAACGTGCAATTGAACGCATTCCGCACCCGGCTCAATGCTGAAGTCCAGCGGCGCGAGGCAGAAGCGAAGACCGGAATCGCTCCGGACCCGGATCGTCCGCCGATGCTGACTAGCGGTTTGGTCTTCCTCTCGGAAGCCAAGCAACGCGAGTTCAACCGCAGAATGCTGGATCTGGTCTACGAATACGAGGCACAGGCAACAGCCGAGGAACGCAGTATTGATTCGCGGCGTATGTTCTACTTAATCTCATTGCTTCCCGAATACCAGAGCATGGGGGAGGCATCATCATAAGTATGCCCGGCTCAGGGAGCGCAGATTCTTCGGTGTAAGATCATCGGGAAATGTGCTTATAGAGTAGGCATGAAGAACGAAGCTGCGATGGCGGATCGATCAGGGCCCGGAAATGGGTGTCCTAGGTCCGTGTTGTCTAAAGGAGTGCTGTGCCCCCCAAGGCCAAGGAAAAGACTGGTAAGAAACTCGTAATCGTGGAGTCTCCTGCCAAGGTGAAGTCGATCGCCAAATATTTGGGTGAAGGCTTTGACGTGGATGCCTCAGTGGGCCATATCCGCGACCTTCCGCAGCCCTCAGAACTGCCAACCGAGCTGAAAAAGACCTCAGTAGGCAAGTTCGCTGTCGATCTGGACAACGACTTTGAGCCTTACTACATGGTCTACCCGGACAAGAAGAAGCGCGTTTCCGAACTGAAGGCGAAGCTCAAAGAAGCTGACGAACTTTACCTCGCAACCGATGCGGACCGCGAAGGCGAAGCCATCGCGTGGCACCTGCTGCAGGTCCTGAAGCCAAAGGTTCCGGTACGCCGCCTGGCATTTACCGAAATCACCAAGGAAGGCATCGCCCGCGCACTGGAAAACATGCGCGAGCTCGATACCGACCTCGTCGACGCCCAGGAAACCCGCCGTGTCCTGGACCGCCTCTATGGTTACGAAATTTCACCGGTGCTCTGGCGCAAGGTGGCTCGCGGGCTGTCCGCAGGCCGCGTGCAGTCCGTGGCAACCCGTTTGGTCGTCGAGCGCGAACGCGAACGCATGGCCTTCATCCCCGCCGGATACTGGGATGTGAAGGGCAACTTCGCCACCAGTGAAGGCGAAGGCTTCGCAGCGAAGCTCTCGGCAGTGGACGGCGCCCGTGTCGCCTCCGGCCGTGACTTCGATGACCGCGGCCAGCTGAAGACCACCCGCAATAAGCTGGCCCACCTGGATCAGGAGTCGGCCCAGTCGCTGGTGGCGAACCTGTCGGACACCGGCTTTGCGGTGACCTCCGTCGAGGACAAGCCGTACACCCGTCGTCCGGCCGCCCCTTTCACCACCTCCACGCTGCAGCAGGAAGCATCCCGCAAGCTGCGCTGGAGCTCCAAGATCACCATGCAGATCGCTCAGCGGCTGTATGAAAACGGCTACATCACCTATATGCGTACCGATTCGGTCTTCCTCTCGGGCGAGGCAGTGAATGCCGCGCGCAAGCAGGCAACCGAACTGTATGGCGCGGATTCCGTTCCAGCCAAGCCGCGCGTCTACAAGGCGAAGAACGATGCCGCGCAGGAAGCCCACGAGGCAATCCGCCCGGCCGGTGACATGTTCCGCCGCCCGAAGGACGTGCGTTCCTCGTTGTCCAAGGACGAGTACGCATTGTACGAGCTGATCTGGAAGCGCACCGTCGCCTCGCAGATGGCCGATGCCAAGGGCTTCACCGCCACCATCAAGCTGCAGGGCACCGCCAGCGATCAGCGCGTGGCCGAGTTCTCGGCCTCCGGCACCGTAATCACCTTCCGCGGTTTCCTTTCCGCCTATGAGGAGGGCAAGGACGAACAGGCCCTGGAAGCCGCGGCAGAGAATGCCGAAGCCCGCCTGCCGCAGCTGGCTGTGGGCCAGCAGCTGGCCGGCGATGAGCTGACCGCTCTAGGCCACGAAACCTCCCCGCCGGCTCGTTACACCGAAGCTTCGATCGTGGCCGAGCTGGAAAAGCGCGAGATCGGCCGCCCGTCGACCTACGCGCCAACCATCTCCACGATCATGGACCGCGGCTATGTCACCAAGCGAGGCGGCGCCCTGGTGCCGAGCTGGATCGCCTTCTCGGTGATCCGCTTGCTCGAAGAGCACTTCGCGAAGTACGTGGACTACGATTTCACCGCCCGCCTGGAAGATGATCTCGATGAGATCGCCAAGGGCCATCGTGCCCGCACCGACTGGCTGAACCTGTTCTACTTCGGCAAGGGCGCGGAGACCGAATCCGAAGGCTTGAAGCATGTGGTCGATAACCTCGGCGACATCGACGCCCGTGCGATCAACTCGATCAAGGTCACCGACGACATCACCTTGCGTGTGGGCAAGTTCGGCCCGTACCTGGAACGTGCCATCCCGGAAGGCGCCGAGGAAGGCACCGAGCCGCAGCGCGCCAACGTGCCTGAGGATCTGGCCCCGGATGAGCTGACTGCCGAAAAGGCAGAGGAGCTCTTTGCCAACTCGCAGGTCTCCGAAATGCACTTGGGCATTGATCCGGAAACCGGTCGCCAGATCGTAGCCAAGGATGGCCGCTACGGCGCCTACGTCACCGAGATCATCCCGGAGCCAACCGAAGAGGAATTGGCGGCCCAGCCGGTCGAGTACTACAAGAATGGCAAGCCGAAGCCGCCGAAGAAGCCAACCAAGGTCAAGCCGCGCACCGCGTCGCTGTTCAAGTCCATGACTGTCGAATCAGTGACCTTGGAAGATGCCCTGAAGCTGATGAGCCTGCCTCGTGTACTGGGTGCTGACGCTGACGGCGAAGAGATCACCGTGCAGAACGGCCGTTTCGGTCCGTACCTGAAGAAGGGCAGCGATTCGCGCTCGATCGAGAGCGAAGAGCAGATCTTCACGATCACCTTGGACGAAGCGCTGGCGATCTACGCGCAGCCGAAGCAGCGTGGCCGTCGTGCCGCGGTACCGCCATTGGCCGAGTTCGGAGTGGACCCGACCAGCGAGAAGAACATCGTGGTCAAGGATGGCCGCTTCGGTCCATACATCACCGACGGCGTCACCAACATCACTGTTCCGCGCACTACCTCCATGGAGGAACTGACACGCGAGCAGGCTATCGAGCTGCTGGCCGACAAACGTGCCCGCGGACCGGTGAAGCGCACGGCAAAGAAGGCGCCGGCCAAGAAGCCAGCAGCCAAGAAGACCCCGGCGAAGAAGGCTACGGCCAAGAAGACGACCGCGAAAAAGACTGACTAGTCTTTCTTGCCAGGCCTAACGAGGAGCGCACCATGAGACTCGGTGTATTGGATATCGGTTCGAATACCGTTCACCTGTTGCTCGTCGATGCATATCCGGGAGCCCGCCCGGTTCCCTATGCCTCGCACAAGCGACCCTTGTCCTTGGTGCGCTACCTCAATGAGTATGGCGCCATAACTGAAGAGGGCCAGCGCGAGCTGATCTCCTTCATCAAGGAAGCCGCCAAGTTCGCCGAAAACCACCAGGTTGAGGACTTCATGGCTTTCTGCACTTCAGCGATTCGCGAATCCTCCAACGGTGCTGCCGTCCTGGAACGCGTCGAAGTCGAGACAGGCGTGAGCTTGATGGAACTGACCGGCGAAGAAGAAGCCGGCATGACCTTCTACTCCGTACGCCGTTGGTTTGGCTGGTCTTCGGAATCCATCCTGAACCTGGATATGGGCGGAGGCTCGCTGGAGCTGGCCTTGGGCGTTGACGAGTTCCCGCAAACAGCCTTCTCCGTGCCCCTGGGTGCCGGCCGGCTGACCCGCGAATGGCTTCCTAACGACCTGCCGTCCATCAAGGAAGTCAAGGAACTGCGTACGTACGTGCGTGACGTTCTCACGGACCCGACTACCGAGCTGCGCCAGTATGGCAAGCCCACCTTGGCCACCGCTACTTCCAAGACTTTCCGCTCGCTGGCTCGCATCACCGGAGCCGCGCCGAGCACGGAAGGCCCCTATGTTAAGCGCGTGCTCAATCGTGACGCATTGAAATTGTGGACCAACCGATTGACCGCGATGAGCTGGGCTGAACGGGCAGAATTGCCCGGTGTCTCGGAGATTCGCGCCCCGCAACTGCTTGCCGGGGCGATTGTTGCTCACGAAGCGATGAATGCCTTGAAACTGAAATCTGTGCGGATTTGCCCTTGGGCGATTCGTGAAGGCTTGATGCTGCGACGTTTTGATCACGTGATGTTTGACTCTGCGACACCGCTCAGTAGTAGCGTTGGAGTTGGGGAAGTAGCTCTGGATAACGAGAAGTACAAATTTCTCGCCAAACCCAGCAGCTAACCTTCTTGGCTAAGCGGTGCCCGCACAGTGGACACGGTAACAGGAGGCAAGAGCATGGAAGACCAGAAGAGCACAATGAAGGTGCCAGTCACCCTCTCTAGCGCGTCAGTTTATCCGCTGACCGTCCATGACGCCTTCGCGATGGCCAAGGACGTGGGATACGACGGGCTGGAAGTGCTGATTACCGGCAACGCAGCCAGCCAATCTGCGACCGCGCTCAAAGCCTTGATGGACAAGTACCAACTGCCGATCATGGCCATCCACGCACCGACACTGCTGCTCACCCAGCAGGTGTGGGGCTCTGCTTGGGCCAAGATCGAACGTTCGGTCATCCTGGCCCAAGCGGTCGGCGCAAATGTGGTTGTCGCCCATCCGCCATTCAGGTGGCAGGGCGCCTACGCCGAAGAATTCGCCGAAGGCGTGCAGCGATTGGTTGAGACCACGGGGATGAAAATCGCCGTGGAAAACATGTACCCATGGCGTGCCCGGGGCCGTGAAGCGAAAATGTACCTTCCGCACTGGAACCCAGTCCCGCAGCACTACCAGCATGTGACCTGGGATTTCTCCCATGCGGCGATTGCCAATATGGATTCGCGCCAAGCCGTCGAGGACCTGGGCCAGCGACTGGCGCACGTTCATCTGTGCGATGGTTTGGATAACGGCAAAGACGAGCACCTTGTGCCAGGCCTGGGCACCCAACCGGTGGCCGAAACGCTGCAATATCTGCGTGATGCCAATTGGAGCGGAACCGTAGCGGTCGAGGTCTCCACACGCAAAGCTCGCAACACCGGGCAAAAAGAAGAATGGCTGGGAAAGACCCTAGAATTTGCCCGCCAGCACTTAACAGTCGGCAGCGACCCCAAGCCAATGACACAATAGCCATATGAGTGAAGCAACAAAGAATCTGTCCCTGTCCTTCCTCGGCGCCGGCTCCATGAACGGCGCCATCCTGCGTGGCATTATCGCCTCGGGCCATGACCCGCAGCTCATCACCGCTACCGTGCGAAGCGATAACCGCGTAGCGGAACTGCGCGAATTGGGCATCAACGTCTTGGTCAGCGAGGAAGATCCCGAAGCCAACCGCCGGGCTGCCGCCAGCGCAGACATTATCTTCCTGGGCGTGAAGCCGGTAGGCATCACCGAACTGTGCGAGGAGATTTCCGGATCGCTGGACGCGCAGAAGGTCGTTGTTTCCGTAGCCGCCGCTATCACCCTGAGCAGCATGCAGTCTCATCTGCCAGCTGGCCAGCCGGTCATCCGTTCCATGCCGAACACCCCTTTGATGGTCGGTGCCGGCGTGGTGGGAATCAGCCCGGCGGCAAGCGTGAGCGACGAGCAGACCAAGTTGGTCACCGATCTGCTCTCCGGATCCGGCGACGTGCACGTCATCGACGAAGAGCAGCAAAATGCGCTCTCGGCAATTTCCGGGTCCGGTCCGGCCTATGCTTTCTACCTGGCTGAGGCCATGGCCAATGCCGGTGTGGCCATGGGCTTGGATGAAAAGCTTTCAATCGCGCTGGCACGTGCCACTGTGGCCGGTGCCGGCAAGATGCTCTCGAACCCTGACGCGGATCCCGCGACCCTGCGCAAGGCGGTAACCAGCCCGAAGGGCACCACCGAGCAGGCTATCGCCACCTTCGATGAGCAGGGAATTCCAAAGATTATTGCTGCGGGCACGCAAGCGGCAGCCGCCCGTGCAGCGCAGCTGAGTGAAGAGCTCGGCTAGGAACGAGCATTCAATACGGCGGTGGCCGGCAACCGATTGGTTGCCGGCCACCGCCGTATTCACGATCCTCGTGCCCTACGGGCGTGCTGCGAAACGCTCGAGCAGGTCCACGTGCCCCGAGACGATCAGGACATCTCGGCGAGTCACCATGGTATCCGGCATGGCGTAGGTGAAATCCTCGCCCGGGGACTTCACACCAACGATCGTCACCCCGTACTTGGAGCGGACTTGGGACTGGGCCAAGGTGAAGCCCTGGGTCTCCTTCGGAGGGTACATCTTCACGATGGCGAAGCCGTCATCGAATTCGATGAAGTCGAGCATGCGGCCACCGACCAGGTGCGCGGCACGCACACCGGCATCGGCTTCCGGGTAGATGACGTGGTTGGCACCAATGCGGGTAAGAATCTTGCCATGGGAGGGCGTAATGGCCTTGACCCACAGATGCTCAATGCCCAGATCCACCAGGTTCACGGTGATCAGCACGGATGATTCGATGGAGGTACCCACGCCCACGACGGCAGAGGAGAATTCCTGGGCGCCGAGCTGGCGCAGGGCGTCAATATTGGTCGCGTCGGCCGCGACCACGTGGGTCAAGGTGCTGGCCCACTGCTGAACGAGCTCCGGGCTGCGCTCAATGGCCAGCACTTCGCGCCCCTGCTTGACCAGCGTTTCAGCGACAGATGCACCGAAGCGGCCCAGGCCGATAACCAGCACCGGGGCATTGTGGTCTATGTTCTTGTCAGCCAATGAGCGGCCTTTCTTCTGGGAGTCTGAACAGCGTATTGCGGTGGCGCATGGTCAACGCGCTGGCGAGCGTAATACTGCCGATGCGTCCGGCAAACATCAACGCGCTGAGCACATACTTGCCGGCCGGAGGCACTTCTTGCGAAACCCCGCTACTCAGGCCCACGGTAGCAAAGGCCGAGATCGACTCGAACAGGGCTCGCGAGAAGCCCACCGATTCGTCGATGGTCACGAGTGCGCCGGTAGCGACCATCACCAGCGAAGCACCCATGGCGACCACGGAGATGGCCACGCGCATGGTGCCTTGCGGAATCTGCCGGCCAAAGGCCTTCGCGTCAGTATCGCCACGGACCTCGGCCAAGATCGCCAAGAACATCACGGCAATGGTGGTGACCTTGATGCCGCCAGCAGTAGAAGCTGAACCGCCACCGGCGAACATCAATGCGTCGGTCAACAAGATGGTCACCTGGTGGATGTCGTTCTGATCCACCAGGTTGAAGCCGCCAGAACGGGTCATGGTGGAGGCGAAGAAGCCATGAATGAGCTTGTCGCTGATGGATAAGCCACCGATGGTCTTGGGATTGGCCCATTCGAAAATCAGCCACAGGAAGGATCCGGCAAAGAGCAGGATGGTGGTGGTGAGCATGGTCAGCTTGGTGTGCAGGTTCCACTTCTTCATATTGAACTTGTGCGCCAGCAGCACCATGATCACCGGGAAACCCAAGGAACCGGTGAACACGCCGGCCATCAATGGGCCCAGGATCCACAGGTCGGTTTCGTAGGGAACCAATCCGTCGGAGTGCGGGGTGAAGCCTGCATTGTTGAAAGCCGAGACGGCATAGAAGATTCCATGCCAGATGGCGGACAGGACGCTTTCACCCAGAATGTAGAAGCGCGGGATCAGAAAGAGCGCGATGACCGCCTGCAGGCTGATCGCTGTGAGGATCACGATGCGCAGCAATGAACTTACTTCACCCAGGGCTGAGGCTCCAGAACTGTTCATCGAATTCTGCGCCATCAGCTTGGCTCGCACGCCCAGCTTGCGGGATACCGCCAGGGACATGATGGAGGCCAGGGTCAAAATGCCCAGGCCGCCCATGAACGTTGCGACCAGCATGATCAGCTGACCGGCGAATGACCAGTGCACAGCGGTGGAGACGGTCGTTAGGCCAGTAACGCAAACTGCCGACACAGCGGTGAATAATGCGTCATGCAGCGCGGTGGCTTCCCCCGTGGCCGAGGAAAACGGCGCCGCGAGCAGCGAGGTGAACAACGTGATTGCCAGCAAGAAGGCGCCAAGAGTCAAGCGCGCGGGGGAGCGCACGGTGAAGTCCGCAACTGCGATGCGAACGGTCAGCCATTTCTTGCGTCGCTGTTCGCGCATTTCAGCTGCCCGGGCGCTGGGGCCCGATGCACTGGCTGTGCTCATTTATTACTCGCCGTTTCCTGGGGAACAGTTCTTTGCCATGAGGATTTGAAGTCCTTCTAGTAATTTACGCGTTTCCACCGCTAAACGCTTGTGTTGCCCGGCTAAAGACCCGACAAGCCGCGCAAACTGCCATGAATTCATGAGTTGGGTCACTATCGGGTAGCCTGAAATCGTGTTAGATCCGCAGCATGCCCCACGGCCCACCATGGTGATGTGGGATGAAGAGTATCTGAAGTACAAATTCAGCGACTGGCATCCCATGCACCCTTCGCGGCTAGAACTGACCTATCGGCTCAGCGATGAGCTGGATATCTTCGATGCGCCGAACGTCACGATACAGGCTCCGGATATTGCCGACGATGCGGTCATCGGCTCCGTCCATGACCAGAGCTATATCGATCAGGTGCGGCGGGTGAGCAAGGATCCAACACTCGTTGCCGAAGAATTCGGCTTGGGCACCGAAGACGACCCGGTATTCGCCGGGATGCATGAAGCCGCCGGGCGCATTGTTGGCGGTTCGGTAGCAGCGGCCCAAGCCATCATGGACCATGACGTGGTCCGTGCAGTGAACTTCGCCGGAGGCATGCACCACGCCGCGAAAAGCAAGGCCAGCGGTTTCTGCATCTACAATGACGCTGCTGCCGCGATCCATCGCATGCTGGAACAGGGTGCCCAACGCGTGGTCTACATCGATGTGGACGCGCATCACGGGGATGGCACCGAGTCGATCTTCTGGGATGACGAACGCGTGCTGACCATTTCCATCCATGAATCCGGGCTGTCACTGTTCCCCGGTACGGGATTCGCCAATGAAATTGGCGGCAAGAACGCCGAAGGCAGCGCAGTAAATGTTGCTCTGCCGGCAATGACCGGGGACTCCGGGTGGATGCGTGCCTTCCATGCGATCGTTCCGCAGCTGGTACGCGCCTTCAAGCCCGAAATCATCGTCTCCCAGCACGGTTGCGATGCGCACCGTGATGATGACATGACCAACTTGAAGCTGTCTGTTGATGCGCAACGCCAGGCGGCCCTGGACATATCCCAGTTGGCAGATGAGCTGTGCGAAGGCCGGTGGCTGGCTACCGGAGGCGGGGGATACAACGTCACCGCCGTCGTGCCGCGTACCTGGACCCATCTGACGGCGATTGTTGCCGGCAAGCCGGTGCCGTTGCGTACCTATGTTCCCGAGACCTTCCGCCGCTACGTTCTGGAAAGGTACGGCCGTGCCATGCCTTACCTCATGGGCGATGACGCCCAGCTGTGGTGGCGCAATTGGGAAGTCGGCTATGATCCGGCCGATCCGGTAGACCGAACCATCATTGCTACACGCAAGGAGATATTCCCGCTTTTCGGGCTCGATCCATGGTTCGACTAGCCTCGCATGGCTGCGGCCAACGGAGACAGAGGCGAGACCTCACAGCATTTTAGGCATGGAAATCGATTGCCAACCGTTCATATGCCGTTAGGGTTATGTGTGTGGCAATTGATGAAGTGTTTTCGGCGTTGGCTGAACCAACCCGACGAAAGATAATAGAAGCGCTCAAGAACGAGCCGAAAGCAGTGGGCACTCTGGTCACTGAACTGGAGATCTCGCAGCCGACTGTTTCCAAGCACTTGAAGGTGCTGCGCGAAGCTGAACTCGTGAGCATGGCCGCTGCCGGGCAGCGGCGCATCTACAGCATTGATACCTCAGCGCTGGAAGATCTCGTGCGCTGGTGCGCCGATTTGGTACCTGCCCAACCGGAGGGCCAGGAGCTGGCAACCACGCAGGCCGAAGCCGAGGGGCAGCTGGCAGCGGTATCGAATCCAACGGCTCAGCAGATCGGGCGGCGCGTTGGCCAAGGCCTGGAACAAGTTACTGGACGTGCGCAAGAGTTTTTCGAGAAACTTCCGCGGTTCGGGCGTCGGCGCTAGCTCTTGTCCAGTCTTCGGCGCTGCAACCGTGCAATATGGTCAATCTTTTAAGTTACGCGCGCAATCCTGTTTTATAACATGAAAATTTTGTTCAGAATGCCCAGCATGGCATTCTCGTGTGCGGGGCAGTGACGCCGGCAATGAGGCCCCTTGTGCGCCTGTGCCTGCCCCAAGTGATGAGGAGAAAAACTTGGATAAGCACTTAGCGACGATTCGCGACGAAGTCTTCCGCCGCAATCCCGGCGAAGCAGAATTCCACCAGGCCGTCACGGAAGTATTCGACAGCCTTGAAGCTGTATCGGTCAAGCATCCTGAATACGCCGAAGCCGCAATCCTGCAGCGTTTGTGCGAACCTGAACGCCAGATCATCTTCCGAGTGCCATGGGTTGACGACGAAGGCCGCGTGCAGATCAACCGCGGCTTCCGCGTTGAATTCAACTCGGCTCTGGGCCCATACAAGGGCGGTCTGCGTTTCCACCCATCGGTTTACCTTGGCATCGTCAAGTTCCTGGGCTTCGAACAGATCTTCAAGAACTCCCTGACCGGCATGCCCATCGGCGGCGGCAAGGGCGGCTCGGACTTCGACCCGCGCGGCAAGTCCGATGGCGAAGTCATGCGCTTCTGCCAGTCCTTCATGACTGAGCTCTACCGCCACATTGGCGAATACACCGACGTGCCAGCCGGCGATATCGGCGTTGGCGGCCGCGAAATCGGTTACCTCTTCGGCCAGTACAAGCGCATCACCAACCGCTACGAGTCCGGTGTGCTGACGGGCAAGGGCTTGAGCTGGGGCGGTTCCCTGGTTCGCCCGGAAGCCACCGGCTACGGCGCAGTGATCTTCACTGAAGAAATGCTCAAGACCCGCGGCCAGACTTTCGATGGCCAGCGCGTGGTCGTTTCCGGTTCGGGCAACGTGGCAATCCACGCCATCGAGAAGGCGCAGGCACTGGGAGCGAAGGTCGTTACGGCTTCCGACTCGGCCGGCTTCATCGTTGACGAGGGCGGCATCGACCTGGATCTGCTGCGTCAGATCAAGGAAGTTGAGCGCGGCCGCATCTCCGAGTATGCCGAACGCCGTGGCACCAAGAAGGTGAAGTACGTTGCCGGTGGCAGCGTCTGGGACGTTGCAGGCACCGTGGCGCTGCCCTGCGCAACCCAGAACGAATTGGGCGCTGAGGCCGCAAAGAAGATGGTTGCTGCTGGCACCATCGCAGTGGCCGAAGGCGCCAACATGCCTACTACCGCTGAAGCGACCTCGATCTTCCAGGATGCAGGGGTGCTCTTCGGCCCGGGCAAGGCAGCCAACGCTGGTGGTGTTGCTACCTCCGCTCTGGAGATGCAGCAGAACGCCAGCCGCGATGCATGGAGCTTCGAGCACACCGAGCGTCGCCTGACTGAGATCATGGTCGGCATCCACACCAGCTGTGCTGCTACTGCAGACGAGTACGGCATGCCGGGGAACTACGTCGCCGGCGCCAACATCGCGGGCTTCGTGAAGGTCGCAGACGCAATGCTCGCACAGGGCGTCATCTAATAATCTGCAGCGCTGCAATCCGCGTGAATTCATTGGGGACCCGGTGAAATCACGCGGATTGTCTCGTTCAGGCATCAAAAAATGTGATTCAGATGGTCACGTGTGTGTTTCGTGATGCAAAAGTTACAAAAGTGCGATTAGACTAGTACAAAGCGAACGTGAACCTGAACCGCCGATGTTGATCCAAAGTCGTGTAAGTTCATCTTCGCTAAATTAACGCGACGAATAAGAGATCAGCGTCAGGAGAATATCCCGCATGACGGATAAACAGAATTTTGCCGGAGCCCGTTTCATGACTGTGGCCGAAGTGGCCGACATGATGCGCGTTTCCAAAATGACCGTTTATCGGCTGATCCACGCCGGTGATTTGCCTGCTGTTCAGTTCGGTCGCTCCTATCGCGTTCCGGAAAACGCCGTGGAATCATATCTGAATGCCGCGGCCATTGATCCGCAGCACGGTACCGGTTCTTACGGTCGATAGTCCGCGCGATGGTCAGAGCATGACCGAAAAGCGGGTAATCTGTTAAGGAACGTTTAACGTCCGGTCAACCTTGTCCTTGGGCTCGCGCGCAAGCAGGCATTTGGGGTTGACGCATTTATTTAGTTTGTGAGGAACCACTATGGGCTCTGTTATCAAGAAGCGCCGCAAGCGTATGTCGAAGAAGAAGCACCGCAAATTGCTTCGTAAGACCCGCCACCAGCGTCGTAATAAGAAGTAAATCTACTTCTGAGCATTTGCCGCTTGGCAATCATCGCCACCGCTTCACAGTGAAACTGTTGAACGGTGGCGATTGCTTTATCCAAAGCCGCCCAGCGCCGGCCTAAGAGCCGGAACGGCGCAGAATGGACCGTCGCGCCGCCCAGAGCGCACCAAGCACTCCAGCGGCCTTCAGGCCTAGTTTGGCAGCTCGCTGGCCGGTGCGGAAATCGTAGACCTGCCAGCCGCGGCGCTTGGCGTAGGCGCGAAGCCGCGCATCGGGATTGATGCATACGGGGTGTCCCACAGCTTCAAGCAAGGGAACATCATTGTAGGAATCCGAGTATGCCCATGATTTCGACAGCGAGATGCCGCGAGCCTTCGCCAGGGTGCGCACCGCTTGCGCTTTTTCCGCAGCGTGCAGGATCGGGCTGGCCAGCGCTCCGGTGTAGAAACCGTCTTCGCTGGCCACTACAGTGCCCAATGCACCGGTAAGTTCGAGACGTTGCGAGATGACATTCGCCACTTCCAGGGGAGTGGCAGTGACTAGCCAGACTTCACGGCCCACCGTCCGATGCTGGCGAGCAATGGCTACCGTACCGGTCCATAGCTTGGGTTCGATGTATTCGTCATAGATCTCGTTGCCGATCTTCTCGATCTCGGACACCGGGATCCCTCGGACCATCATCAACGCACGGTCGCGAATCTGGTGAATGTCCCCTAGGTGCTCACCGCGCGCGGCGAAGCGCAACTGCTTGAGCGCGAACCAGAGGATTTCGCGGAATTGGAAGAAGCGGCGCTCATGCAGTTTCCGGGCCAGCAGATACAGCGATGCACCGCGCACAAGGGTGTTATCTACATCGAAGAAAGCGGCGACCGTGTCCGGAGCCAGGGCGGAATTCGGGCTGGGGTGATGATCGATGGAAGACATTTGATCCAGTTTATTTCATTGCCAAGTTTAAGGGCGGTTACGGCTCGTGAGATTATAGGCAGGTGAGTACTTTGAATCAGATCCAGCTGTTGGTTCGAGAAGGCTGCCACCTGTGCCAGGCCGCACGCGCAACCGTGGCCGAGGTGACTGGCCGGTTGAATATGGAGTTTTCCGAACTGGATATTGACCAGCACCCTGAATTGCTGGCCAAGCACCACGAGGAAGTGCCGGTTCTGCTGATCAACGGAGAAGTCCGCGACTTCTGGCACATCGACGCACAGCGTCTGGAACGACTACTGAGCAGCTAGCCGCTGCCGAATAAATGAAAATGCGTTGTGCTCTTCAAGAGCACCGAAAAGTGCGGGAGAACGAAGATGTCAGAGCTTGAAGCCCGGGTCCTGCCTGAGGCCACGCTGGCTCGACTGACCCAGTACTTGCGCGCGCTGAACGCCTTGGAAGCCCAGGGCCTGGAACGCACCAGTTCCGGGGTGCTGGCCAAGGAAGCTGGAGTGAACCCCTCCATCCTGCGCAAAGACCTTTCCTGGTTGGGTTCCTACGGAACCCGCGGGGTGGGCTACGTGGTCCGCGAACTGGCAGAACATATCAGCCGCACCCTCGGCCTGAACCAGGACTGGCGTGTGGCCATCCTCGGCGCCGGTAACCTGGGGCGCGCGCTCAGCGGATATGCAGGCTTCAGGACTCGTGGCTTCAACGTCAAGGCGATCCTGGATATCGACCCCGCACTGGTCGGCAGCCCGGTCGGCGAGCTGCACGTGGAAGCGATCGCGGACTTGGCCGCAGTGGTTGAACGCGAAGAAATCAACATCGCTGTTCTGGCAATTCCGGGCGATGCTGCGCAGGACCTGGTCTACGAACTGGCCGCGCTTTCGGTCCGCTCGGTGCTCTCGTTCGCACCGATGCCGCTTCGCGTACCCGCGGGCATGAACCTGCGGCGCGTTGATCTTTCCACTGAATTGCAGATCCTGGCATACCTCGCCGTTCAAGGCTGAAGCCGCGCAGACGAGAAAAGGCGTAGCCGCGTCATCCCTTGGGTGGATGGAGCGGCTACGCCTTTATTGTCCCTGCAGGGCCTCGCGAAGAGGCTCGGCCATGCGTTTAGCGGAAGCCGGCCAGGCGAGCCTGGCGGCGCTGCGCAATGTATTGCGAAGAAGGGCGCAACCAGGCGAAGACCACGCCTGCAATGCCCAACAAGATGCCCACAACGTAGACAGCGTTGATAATTCCGGCTTGAGTGTCAGCGAACATGCTGATCATTGGAACGATAGTCACCAGATTCAGCAGTGAAAGCGCACCGAGGATCGTGGCGATAATTCGCATGGCGCCCACGCCGCGGCCAACGAAGAAGCCCACCAGGAAATACAGGGCCAAGGTGATGATCATGGAGATAATCACGAAGGTCGACATCATGGAATTAACCTGGGCCATGAAGGCCTCAGGGCTTGCCATCATCTGTTCAACCAGTGGATCCTGCTCCATGCCCGGGGTGCTCTGCATCTGGTTCTGGAACTCTTCTTGCACCAGCGACCACTGCTGGCCAATCATGTTGGCCATCATGTTGGAGTTGGTCATCAGCCAGCTGGCGAGGGCACTGAAGATGCCCGCGAGCATGATCAAGCCAAAGGCGATAGCCAAGGTCCGTGGCCGCTCGGTCGGCGGCTGCACGCCGGCGTAACCTCCCTGCTGGGCATACTGGTCGTAGCCCGGTGCCTGCGGTTGCCCGTAAGGATTCGGATTCTGGCCGTACGGGTTCTGGCCGTACGGCGAGGGCTGCTGGCCGTAGGGGTTTTCGCCGTACGGGTTCTGCGATGAACCCTGGCCGGAAGGGCCCGGGTTGTAGGGCTGGCCCGGCTGGTTAGGATCGTTGTCGCTCATGATGCGTCCTTCTGGTCGAACTGTCTTATTGACTAAGCGTAGTGGCAGTCGATTGTGAGCAACCCCTCCGAAAGGATGGTTTTTCCATATGGGATTCCAATGCGTGTCCTGTGAATAGTTGACGGTGGCCACAATATGGCTAATTTGCACCGAATATTTGAGACACTGGAGGCATGCCTTTATCGACCGTCCATTTGTTGCGCCACGGGGAAGTTTTCAACCCTGACCGTATGCTCTACGGCAGGATCCCCGGCTTCGGGCTCTCGGAACTCGGATTCCAGATGGCCGATGGGGCAGGAGAATATTTTGCCAAGCGCCAAGCAGAAGGCGGCAACGTGGTGCGTCTGGTGGCCTCACCGCTCCTGCGAGCCCAGCAGACAGCCGCGCCGACCTCCAATGCTCTGGATCTGCAGGTCCACACCGACGAGCGGGTTATCGAAGCCGGCAACAAGCTGCAAGGGCTGTCCAAGGTTGCGGAGCACCTGCGTCAGCCGAAGTACTGGCCGCTGCTGGTCAACCCGCTGAAGCCTTCATGGGGCGAACCATATGCCCAGCAGGTTGCTCGCATGCGCCTGGCCATGGATGAGCACCGCAAGGCCGCCCTCGCCGAGCACGGCGAAGGAGCGGAAGTCATTATCGTCAGCCACCAGCTGCCGATCTGGGTTACGCGCCGCGCCGCCGAGAAGAAGCCGCTGTGGCACGATCCGCGCCAGCGCGAGTGCACCCTGGCTTCCATCACCAGCTTTGATTTTGAGGGAGACGAATTGGTCTCCGTGCGTTACACCGAACCGTGCCCCGAGCTGCTTGCCGGCGCGGCGAATATCCCTGGAGCCTAAAGCAAAATGACAGATCCTGTGCCTAATCCTCGCCACTTGAGCCGCCGCACCATGTTGCGTTCGCTCATGGTTGCCGCCGCCGTGGTGCCCTTGGCTGCCTGCAGCGGCAAGGAAGATGCGCTGACCGCGCAAGCAAACAGCGGCGACGGCAAGAACTACATCGCTGGCGACGGCGCCGTGGAAGAGTACGAAGTTTCCAAGCGCAGCGAACCGGTTGCCCTCAAGGCCACCACCTACCATGGCACCGATATCGACTTCACGCAGTGGCAGGGCAAGCCCGTAGTCATGAACTTCTGGTATGCCGCCTGCGCTCCGTGCCGCATCGAGGCACCGGATCTGAAGGAAATCGCTGAAGGCTTCGGCGAGAAAGTCGAATTCATTGGCGTCAACGTACGCGATGAAGCCGAAGCGGCGAAGGCCTTCGAGCGCACTTTCGAGATTCCCTATGAGTCGGTACAGGATACCTCCGGGGACATCCAGCTGGCGATGACCAAGTACGTCCCGTTGCAAGCGGTTCCATCCACCTTGGTGCTGGACCGCCAGGGCCGTGTCCGTGCCCGCGTGATCGGTGCCGTAGAGCCTGGCACCCTGAAGTCATTGATCGACTCCGCTCTGACCGAAGAGTTGTGAGCTGATCAGTGACCACTAATCCCTTTGCCGACATCGTCCTGGACGGGTCGTTGCTGCTGGCTGCCCCAGTAGCACTGCTGGCCGGGCTGGTCTCCTTCCTTTCGCCTTGCGTCCTGCCGCTGGTGCCGGGCTACCTCGGTTACGTCACCGGGTTGACTGGTGCGGATCTGAAGGAGCACCGGCGCGGCCGCGTGGTCTCCGGCGTACTGCTCTTTGTCCTGGGATTCTCCGTGGTCTTCATCGCAGCGGGCGTGCTTTTCAGCCAGGCCTCCGCGTGGCTCAGGTTCAACGGCTCCTGGGTCACCCAGGCATTGGGCCTGGTCGTGGTCTTCATGGGCATCGTGTTCATGGGCGGCTTCTCCTGGATGCAGCGTGACCGCAAGATCCACAGGAAACCGCCCGCAGGCCTGTGGGGTGCCCCGGTTCTGGGGCTGACCTTCGGCCTGGGGTGGGCACCGTGCATCGGCCCCACCTTGAGTGCGGTACTGATCATGTCCACCGGTGTGGACGCGAACGTAGGGCGTGGAACGCTCCTGACTGTGTTCTATTGCCTCGGATTGGGTTTGCCCTTCATCCTGATTGCAATGGGGTTGCAGCGCGGCATGCAGGCGCTGGCGTTCTTCCGCAAGCACCAGGTTTTCATCATGCGTTTGGGCGGGGTACTACTCATTGCCTTGGGACTGGTCATGGTGACCGGTCTGTGGGGAACATGGGTAGCAGAACTGCAAAACTGGTTTGCCAATGAAGTGAGGTTGCCAATTTAATGGCGAAACAACAACGGAATTCCAAGGGAACTGGCGACGCGCCTGCTCTGGGATTCATGGGTTCCATGCGTTGGATCTGGACCCAGCTGACATCGATGCCAACAGCCTTGTTCTTGCTGTTGCTGCTCGCCGTCGCTGCGGTACCGGGATCGATCTTCCCGCAACGCGACGCCAACCCCGAATCTGTAGCCCAGTACCTGGAACAGCACACCACCGCTGGTCCATGGCTGGATCGCTTCCAGATGTTCGAAGTGTATTCATCGGTGTGGTTCTCCGCGATCTACATCTTGCTGTTCGTCTCGCTGATTGGCTGCATCATCCCGCGTGTGAAGAAGCACGCCAAAGCCTTGCGCACCCCGCCGCCGAGGACCCCGGTGCGCCTGGAACGACTTCCCCAGTACAGCTCGCATGAAATTCTGGAAGGCGAGACGGATACGCCCGATGACCAGCAGGTCATCGAGGATTCGTTCAGGATCCTGAAGAAGCGCGGCTACCGTGTCGAGCGCCGCGAGGATGCCACCGGGGCCTCGGTTGCCGCAGAGCGCGGGTATACCCGCGAAATCGGCAACCTGCTCTTCCACATCTCGCTGATGGGCGTACTGGCTTCGGCCGCGATCGGCGGAGCCCTGGGCTACACCGGGCAGCGCGTGGTTGTCGAGGGGGAGACCTTCGTGAATTCGCTGGTGGCCTACGACTCCTTCACCCCGGGCACCGGCTTCAATGCCGATAATTTGCCGCCCTTTGCTGTGACGCTGGACAAATTCGACATCATCTTCGACCGCGAATCCGAATCGCATTTCGGACAGCCGCTGGACTTCACCGCCCACGTCAAGGTGCGCGAATCGCCCGATGCCGAGCCAGTGAAGCAGGAGCTGAAGGTCAACCATCCGCTGCGGATCAGCGGCGGTGACGTGTACCTGGTCGGCAATGGCTACGCCCCGGTGATCACCGTCAAGGATGGCAACGGCAATGTCTCCTATTCCGGCCCGGCGGTTTCCATTCCGCAGGATTCGGTCTACACCTCGATGTTCGTGCTGAAGGTTCCGGACGCCGAGCCATCGCAGCTGGGCTTCCAGGGCTTCTTGCTGCCAACCGCACTGGTGGATGAGAACGGCTTCGGCATCTCGGGCGATCCCAACGCCATCAACCCCCAGCTGCACCTGAACTCGTACTTCGGGGATCTGGGCCTTGACGACGGCAACCCGCAAAACGTGTTCGTGCTGGACACGGAGAAGATGGAACCGCTGAACAGCCGTGATTTGGATGCCGGCGGCATCATCCTCGAAGCGGGGCAGACCTACGAGCTGCCCGACGGCAAGGGCTCGATTACCTTTGACGACCTCAAGCGCTTCGTTGCATTGGACATCAATCATGACCCGGGCAAGCTGCCAATCGGCATTTTCTCAGGTCTGGCGCTGATCGGCCTTGCGGTCTCGCTGTTCACCCCGCGTCGCCGCGTCTGGGTGAAGCTGAAACAAGAAAACGGCAAGCGTAGTATCGAGTACGCACTGCTGGCACGTGGCGAGGATCCGCGTCTGGAACGCGAAGCTGCAGAACTACAGAAGATCTTTGACAAGGCTTGGCCATTGGCAAGCCAGGAGCAGAACCAAGGAGCAGTAAATGGATAACGCTGGGGCATTAGCGCCAATCAATGAAACGCTGGGTGAATACAGCCAGTTGTTCATGCTGCTGGCCGCCATGGTCTACGGAGTGGTCTTCATCATTTTCGCCTTGGACCTGGCAAAGACCAACAAGTCCATCAGCGAAATGGATTCCGAAGCGCTCAAGCGCGACGAGGAACTGCTGGTTAGCGCCGGCGGCGCCGTGGGCACCAAGCCCCGTTCGCGCCGGGGTGCCGCTGTGCGTGCCGACAACGTCGGCGAGCATATCGTGACCGACAAGATGGAGTACACGCAGTTGTCGGCCAAGCGCCCCACGGCTCGCATTGCCGTGGTGCTGATGTGGCTGGCCGCTGCCCTGCACGGCGGTGCCGTGGTTTCCCGTGCGATAGCCGCGCACCGAGTGCCCTGGGGCAACATGTACGAGTTCCTGTCCACCGGTGCATTCCTGGTGGCTCTGGTCTTCTTGCTGGTGCTGATCTTCAAGGACCTGCGCTTCATGGGATCCTTCATCTCCGGCCTGGTCACCTTGATGCTGTGCGGTGCCACCATCGGCTTCCCGACACCGGTTGGCCACCTCGTTCCTGCCCTGCAGTCGCCATGGATCGTCATTCACGTCTCCATCGCCGTCCTGGCATCGGCACTGTTCGCCATCAGCTTCGCCATGAATGTGCTGCAGCTGGTACAGCATGCTCGCATGAACCGGCTGGCCGCTGGACAGGACGACAAGCTGCCCTTCATGCGCGTGGTGCCAGGTGCCGGCGCATTGGAGAACTTCGCCTACCGCATCAACACCATCGGCTTCGTGATGTGGACCTTCACTGTCATCGCTGGTGCGATCTGGGCTGAGGCCGCTTGGAGCCGCTACTGGGGCTGGGATCCAAAGGAAGTCTGGTCCTTCGTGATCTGGGTTGTCTACGCAGGCTACCTGCACGCCCGTGCCACCGGTGGCTGGACGGGCCCACGCTCGGCCTGGTTGTCGATCATCGGTTTCCTGTGCGTGGTCTTCAACTTCACCATCGTGAATATCTTCTTCGACGGTCTGCACTCCTACGCCGGAGTCTAGTTCCTAAGAATCCAGCACTGCGAGCGGTTTCCCTTTAGCGGGGAGGCCGCTCGCAGTACTTTAAGCGTTCGTTGCGGGCCCTGGTACTCAAGTGCGGGGCACTGACCGGCGCCTGCCCCCCGTCCGCCCCTCCAGCGCCCGTAGAGGAAGCCCCGCGTCCCTGGCCGCCTGCAAGAATGCCCGAAGTTCTCGCGAGGCATGAAAAAGCCCAGCGGCGCTGGCACGCGTGCTGGGCTGGTTGCCGGGATCCCGGCAGTACTAGGGGGTTATTCGGTTTCAGACGAAGAGCTGTCGGTGCCTTCTGGCTTGTTCTTGCGTTCTGCACCTGGCTTCGGTTCCTTGGCCTCAGGCTTGGCTGGTTTCTCGCCATCGGCCTTCTGCACGTCTTCACGTTTAGTGAGGTCTTGCTCACGCGCTTTCGAGTCGGCTTCACGCTGTTGCTGGCGGCGCCAGACCTCCAGCTGGCGCAGGAAATCCTCATCGTCGTCCGGAGCCATGGACTTCTGCGCAGGGGTGCCATTTGACGCAACAGGGCGACCTAGGAGGAACCACAAACCGGCTCCGATTAGCGGAAGGAGGATGACGACCGCAATCCACGCAGGCTTAGGCAATGAACGAATGCTGCGGCGCTCTGCACGAGCGCATTCGATCAGGGTATAAATCGTCAAAGCAACCGAAACCACTGCGGCGAAAATCAATAAGCGGACCATGCTTCCATTCTAGTGATAATCCTGTTCACAGGTTCACCGGTAGAATTGAGACTATGCAGTTTGTGAAATATACCGTTATCCGCCTAGGCATATTCCTAGCCGTTTTCTTGGGCCTCTGGTTAGGTATGAAGTGGCCAATCTTCGTTTCCGGAATCATTGGCCTGGTCGTGGCCTTCGCGGTGGCCTACCTTTTCTTCAATAAACTTCGGCTAAAGGCGAACGAAGATATCCGCAACGCTTTCAGCAAGACCTCGGCAAACAAGACCAGGATGCAGCTAGCTGATGAAGCCGTTGAGGATGAATTCGACGAATCACAGCGCAAGCAGACCCCTGGCGCCGAGTAAATTTCCCCACGCAGGTTCACCTCGAACTGCATAGCCAGCCATTCACGCATGGCCGGCAGAACAATTAACGAGATGGGCTGGCCGGATCAATTGATCCGGCCAGCCCATCTCGTTTTTCCTTCTGCAGCGGTGGCTAGGCCAAAACCTCGATGGCGATAGCCAAGGAGAAGAGCACCGCATATACGACATTGACCATGCCGGTCTGCTTGAGCACCAGCACCAGCTTTGGCAGCTGCTGCTCGCGAAGCATCAGCAGCGATGGAGCCACTGCAGGAACGAAGGTGAGCAGGATCAGCCACATCCACGGGAAGGCGCTGGTGGCCAGCAAGGGGAGCAGGATGGCTACCGTCAGCATCAGCACGTAGCTCAAGCGGGCATTGTGTTCGCCAAGGCGCACAGCCAAGGTAATCTTTCCCACCTCTTTATCGGTAGGAATGTCTCGCACGTTATTGGCCATCAGCAGGGCGCAGCCAATCAGGCCGGTGCCGATGGCACCCCACAGCGAAGCCATGGTCAGCTGGTTGATCTGGGTGAAGGTGGTACCCAAGGTGGCGACCAAGCCGAAGAAGATGAAAACGTAAATATCGCCCAAGCCACGGTAGCCGTAGGGGTTCTTGCCGCCGGTGTAGCCCCAAGCGGCGAAGATCGCGGCGACGCCTACCAGCAGCAGCGGCCACGAGGAAGAAATGATGACCAGGACCAGACCGAAGATGGCGGCTAGCCCGAAGCAGCCGAAAGCGGCATTGCGCACGTTCTTCGGCTCGGTGAGCTTGGAACCGGTCAGGCGCAGCGGGCCGACGCGTTCGTCATCGGTGCCTCGGATGCCGTCCGAGTAGTCGTTGGAGTAGTTCACTCCGACCTGGAGCAGCAGGCCCACCAGCAGAGCCAAGACGAAACGGAACCAATGAACGGTTCCAGTTTCGCCCAGCGCGGCTGCGGTACCGATGACAACCGGGGCAATGACGATAGGCAAGGTGCGCAAACGCGCCCCAGAAACCCACTGGGAAAGTGTGGCCACTTTCTGTCCTTTCAGGGCAAGCGGAAACTCGTACCCTCTAGTTTCCCGCGATTAGGCGTGCAAGGCGAATCGAGACTAGTCGCGAACGCCTAGTTCTTCGATGACCAGTTGTCGATTGAACTTGCCATTAGGCAGCTGCGGCAAGCCAAGAGGGTAGTGGCGCACGTGCTTGGGCACCGCTTCCTTGCCCAAGGTCCGGCGCACCGCTTCGAAGGCATCGGCGGTATTGGTCGGGCCCGCATAGGCCAGGCCAACGCTGTGGCCCCATTGCGGATCGGGCACCGGGACCACGATTGCCTGCGTGAAGAATTCTTCCAGCAGCCCTTCAATCTTCGATGCCGAAAGCTTGATGCCCCCGGTATTGATCACATCATCGATGCGTCCAATGATCTTCAAGCGCTGTTTTTCAACGGTGCCCAGGTCATCGGTGACGTACCAGCGGACACCATCGCGTTCAATGAAGTGCTCGGCGGTGGCTTCGGGGGAGTTGGCGTATCCGTCGGCGAGCATGGGGCCGGCGACCCAGATGCGCCCCTCATGCGCTGCCAGCTGCACGCCGGGAAGGGCCGTGCCGTTGTAGACCAGGCCGCCGGAAGTTTCCGAGGACCCATAGGTCTGGAAAATCTTCAGCCCATGGTGTCGGGCGCTAACCAGCAGGTCCTTGCTGGCTCGCGCGCCGCCCAAGAGGATGGCGTCGAAACGCTTCAGCGCCTGCAAGGTTTCCGGCGCCGGGTTATCCAGCAGCCGGGCAAGCTGGGTTGGAACCAGCGAGGTGATCCGGCGGGAGTCGATCATTTGATTGGCGGCTTCGGTGAATGCCGTGGCCGAGAAGCTGCCCTCGGTGTCCATCACCACGGGCTTGGTGCCGGCGAACAATGAACGCGTCAGCACGCTCAGTCCCGCGACATAGTGCACCGGCAAGGCCAGCAGCCACTGGCCTTCGAAGCCGAGGAACTCGGCCGTGGCCTGCGCACTGGATGCCAACGCCGAAACGCTGAGCACCGTGCGCTTGGCCCGGCCGGTGGAACCGGAAGTCCGCACCACTGCCATGGGCTGCTCGAAACCTGGCAGGTCCTGTGGTGCCAAGTACTCGATGCGCCAGCCGTTGGGGTTGCTCTCATCGAGCAATACCTCAACGGCCGGCCCCCCGTCATTGGCCGCCGTGGCCAAGGCTGCGAGCAGTTCAGAGAGTTGTCTGTCCATATCCGGTCCTCGTTCCGTCGCGGAAGATTAGAAGTAGTAAGGGTAGTTGGACCAATCCGGGTCGCGCTTGCCCAGGAACGCGTCGCGTCCTTCTACTGCCTCATCAGTCATGTACGCCATGCGGGTGGCTTCGCCAGCGAAGACCTGCTGGCCGGCCAAGCCGTCATCGGCCAAGTTGAAAGCGAACTTCAGCATGCGGATGGCCTGCGGGGACTGGCGGGCGATGTCGGCTGCGTACTCCAGGGCCACCTCTTCGAGGCGTTCGTGCTCTACCGACTCGTTGACGGCGCCCATGCGGACCATGTCATCGGCCGAGTACTCGCGGGCAAGGAAGAAGATTTCGCGGGCGGTCTTCTGCCCGACCTGGCGGGCGAGCAATGCCGAACCGTATCCGGCATCGAAGGAACCGACGGTAGCGTCGGTCTGCTTGAACTTGCCGTTCTGCTTCGAGGCAATGGTCAGATCCGAGACCACGTGCAGCGAATGGCCGCCACCGGCAGCCCAGCCGTTGACGACGCAGAGGACAACCTTGGGCATGGTGCGCATCAGGCGCTGGACTTCCAGGATGTGCAGGCGCCCGGCACGCGCCGGGTCGATGGATTCGCGGGTCTCGCCTTCGGCATAGCGGTAGCCGTCACGGCCACGGATGCGCTGGTCGCCGCCGGAGCAGAATGCGTGTCCGCCGTCCTTTTCCGAGGGGCCATTGCCGGTCAGCAGGACAGTGGCCACGTCGCTGGTCATGCGGGCATGATCCATGGCGCGGAACAGCTCGTCCACGGTGTGCGGGCGGAAGGCGTTGCGCACCTCGGGGCGGTCGAAAGCGATGCGCACGGTCGGAAGGTCGCGCACGATGCTTCCATCCGCCGCTCGCTGGACCTGGCGATGGTAAGTGATGTCGGTGAAGTCGAATCCCTCGACCACGCGCCAGCGCGTTGGATCGAAGACATCGGAGACCTTCTCGGGCAATGCGGAATTATTCAGGCTACTCACCCTATGAATGCTAGTCGGTTTCGTCCGGAACTCTAAGAAAGGAGGAGTAGACTTTTCACGGCCCGACTCGCGGTTGCGCGTGGAATCCCCGCCCGTACGGCTTGGACCATCCAGTGAATCACCGGATTCATTTCACGATTTTTGCACGGATTCATTGAACGCGTCCGTAGGTCAGGAGTTCATCTATGCCATCTGGTCAGCATCGCCCGGCAACCCCGGAAATCAGTGCCGAGGGCTACAAGAAATCCCTGAGCCGCCGCCACGTCCAGATGATCGCGATCGGCGGAGCCATCGGTGTGGGCCTGTTCATGGGCTCCGGCGGGCGCCTGGCCTCGACCGGTCCGGCGCTGGTGCTGTCCTATCTGGTAGCTGGCGCATTGGCCTACCTGCTGATGCGGGCACTGGGCGAACTGATCATGTACCGCCAGACTTCCGGTTCCTTCGTCTCGTATGCGGCTGAGCTCTTCGGCCCCAAGGGCGCCTTCATCTCCGGATGGATGTACGTGCTGAATTGGATCATGACCGGCATTGCCGAGCTGATCGCCATCGGCCTGTACTTCCAGTATTTCTTCCCGAATGTTCCGGTAACCGTTTCCGCGTTCTGCGCGTTGCTGCTGCTGGTGGCCATCAACCTCTTCAGCGCCAAGGCTTTCGCAGAATTCGAGTTCTGGGCAGCTTGCATCAAGGTGACCGCGATCGTCCTGTTCCTGGCCGTGGGTACATACATGGTGGTGACCAACGCACAGGTGGGAGACCACACCGCGTCGGTGGCCAACCTCTTCATCGGCGATGAGAACGGCGAGGGCGGAATGTTCCCCCGTGGTTTCTTCGTCAGCATCCTGGTCCTGAACTCGGTGATCTTCGCCTATAACGCCATTGAACTGGTGGGCATTGCCGCCGGCGAGATGGAGAACCCGGAAAAGGAAGTTCCATCGGCAATCCGTGCGGTGGTCGTTCGCATCCTGGTCTTCTACGTAGGCAGCGTCTCCCTGCTGGCCATGGTGCTGCCATGGAACGAATACGAATCCGGGGTCAGCCCGTTTGTCACGGTCTTCGAGAAGATGGGCCTGGGCTGGGTTGGCAGCGCGATGAACCTGGTGGTGATTACCGCTGCGCTGTCCTCGTGCAACTCGGGCCTGTATTCCATCGGCCGCATCCTGCGCACCATGAGCGGCAATGGGCATGCTCCGCAGTGGCTCGCGAAGATGAACAAGCACTTTGTTCCCTCGACCGGCATTATCACCGTGGGCGTGGTCTATCTTGCCGGCGTCATCCTGAACATCTGGCTCGGAGATTCCTTCGCCTTCGACCTTGCCTTGAATACCGCATCCATCGGCGTGCTGTTCACCTGGGCCTCGATTTTCGGATGCCAGCTCATGCTGCGCAAGAAAAAGGGCTCTGTTTCCTCGCTGCCCATGCCCGGGTCGCCCATTACCGGTTGGGTCGGATTGATTTCCTTGCTGGTTATCACCGTCCTGATTTCTTTCGATACCTTGACCGGGGAAAACGGCGAGGTCTTCCCGGTGGGGCTGTACACGATCGCCACAATTCCGGTGTTCGCCTTGCTGTTGTGGGGCGGATGGCATTTTGCTCGCAAGCACGCCCGGCCGGGCATTGATTTCTAGGCCGCCAGCGATTATGCGCCAGCCGCTAAAGGGAGCAGTTCAACTGATGCGCCCCCTTGGCGGCTGGATGGCTCAGGACGTTCGGTTTTCATCGCGCTGCACCGCAGCGAGGATGCCGGTGTCCAAGGCATCGGGAATCGCGGTGCCGCGCAGCGAAGCGCCGGCGGTCTCCGGCATGAACTTGATGGCGATCGCACCAATCACGCACGCTGCCATCATGTAGATGGCCGGGAAGAGCAGGAAACCGGTGGCATTGATGGCCGCTTCATTGACCATCGCGGCGGTGCCGCCGAAGACCGCCGTAGCGATGTTGTAGGTAATCGCGAATCCTGCGAAGCGCACCTGCGAAGGGAACATCGCCGGGAACGTCGCGGTAATCGTGGCCAACTGCGGAATGTAGAGCAGACCCAGCACGGCGAAGCCGACAATGGCCCAGGCGAAGGACTTGCCCATCAGCCAGAACATCGGTACTGCCAAGACGAACAGGCCAATGACTGAGGCGTACCACATTGGCTTGCGTCCGACCTTGTCCGAAAGCGAGCCCGCAAATGGAATTACGGCCATCATGGCCACCTCGCCGATCAGGATGGTGGCCAGCGAAGCGTTGGGGTCCAGCCCCAACTGGGTTTCCAGGTACGTCGGCATGTAGCTGAGCAACGTGTAGTTCACGACGTTCAGCGCAATGACCAGTCCGGTCATGGTCAGCATGGGGCGCCAGTAGGTGAACACCAGTTCCTTGAGAGACCCGCCCTGCTGGGCTTCGCCGGATTCTTCCATCTCCTGGAAGACCGGCGTGTCCTCCAATCTGCTACGCAGGTACAGGCCGATCAGGCCCATGGGCAAAGCGAGGAAGAATGGGATGCGCCAGCCGTAAGCCATCATGGCCTCCTCGCTGAGCACCACCTGCAGGCCCAGCATCACGGCGGTGCCGAGGGCGAAACCGCCCAAAGTGCCGAATTCCAAGAAGGAACCGAAGAAGCCGCGTTTGCGATCCGGCGCATACTCGGCCATGAAGGTTGCCGCGCCGCCGTACTCGCCACCGGTGGAGAAGCCCTGGATCATGCGCAGCAGCACCAGCAGGATTGGCGCGGCGACGCCAATGGCTTCGAAGGTTGGCAGGATGCCGATGAGGAAGGTGGCCAGCGACATCATGATGATGGTCAAGGCCAGGATCTTCTTGCGGCCCAGCTTGTCGCCCAGCGGGCCCCAGACCAGGCCGCCAATCGGGCGGACCAGGAAGGAGAGGGCGAAGGTGGCCAAGGCCATGAAGGTGCCGCCCTCGGTGGGGAAGAAGTGGGCGGTGATGTAGGTGACGGCCACGGCATAGACACCGTAGTCGAACCACTCGGTCATGTTGCCCATGGCCGATGCCGCAGTGGCCTTGCGAACTTCTTGCCGGCCTTCTTGCGTGTTCATGTCCGGCCCGATGTCATGGTCCAGGTCGGGAGTGAAATTATGTGCATTCGAGTTGTCGTTTGGCTGGCTATGTTCCGGTTGCATTGCTGCTCCGTTGTTTTCAGCTTTCCGTCGACCGATCGCCCTAAGGCCAGATAGGAATTCATCGCCTTGGCCGCGGTCCACGATCCGGGAGTTCCCCGGAGTCGGTTAAATACCAGAGGCTATTCGAATCAATTTCTAAAATCAACCACTGACATGGAATTGATTGCCCGCAATTGCGGACAGAACGGGGGTTGGCCCGTGGCCCGGCCATGTGGTCTCGGCGGCCTTGAAATGCTCAATTGTGAAAATCCGGCGACCCGCGACTTTATTATTGAACGAATGGTCGGTAAGTTTAGGTGTTGAGGGTCACTAACCATTTTGGCATAAGGAGCACAGATGACCGAGGCATTTCTCGTAGGTGGAGCACGCACGCCGGTAGGCCGTTATGGAGGTGCGCTCAGTGCCGTGCGCCCCGATGACCTGGCAGCGCTGACTATTCGCCGAGTCATTGAAGACGCGGGCATCGATCCGGCCGACGTTGATGAAGTCATCTACGGAAACGCCAACGGCGCGGGCGAAGAGAACCGCAATGTTGCCCGCATGGCTGCGCTGCTGGCCGGCCTGCCCGTGACCGTCCCGGGCATCACGGTCAACCGCCTCTGCGCCTCGGGCATGAGCGCCATTACGATGGCCAGCCATATGATCAAGGCAGGAGCTGCGGACATCGTGATCGCCGGCGGCACCGAATCCATGTCGCGCGCCCCCTGGGTGATGGAAAAGCCATCCAAGGCCTTCGCCAAGCCAGGAGCAACCTTCGACACCTCCATCGGCTGGCGCTTCACCAACCCGCAATTCCTCTCCGGCCAGTACTCGCGCGATGGCAAAGCCACCTTCTCGATGCCGGAAACCGCCGAGGAAGTCGCCCGCGTCTACAACATCTCGCGTGAGGATTGCGACCAGTTCGCCGTCGAATCCCACGCCAAGGCCATTGCCGCCATCGAGGCCGGGCATTTCCGCGATGAAATCGTTCCGGTCACTGTCAAGGGACGCAAGGCAGAGAGCATCGTGGACACCGACGAGGGGCCACGGCCAGGGACCACCATGGATGTGCTTTCCGCCCTGCGCCCAGTAGTCAAGGGAGGAAGCGTCGTCACTGCTGGCAATGCGTCGACGCTGAACGACGGAGCGTCGGCAATCCTCGTGGTCTCCGAACGGGCCATCAAGAAGTACGGACTGGCGCCGCGCGCCCGAATCGTCGACGGGCAGGCCGCGGGCCTGGAACCAGAAATCATGGGCATGGGACCGGTCCCGGCGACCCGCAAGGTACTTGAACGCGCGGGACTGGGCATTGACCAGATCGGTGCCATGGAAATCAATGAAGCCTTCGCCAGCCAGTCCCTGGCCAGCATGCGCGAGCTGGGGGTCGATGCAGGAATCGTCAACCGCGACGGCGGCGCCATCTCGCTGGGCCATCCGCTGGGTTCCAGCGGTTCCCGCATTGTCATCACCCTGCTGGGGCGCATGGAACGGGAGCTGGCTTCCGAGCAGCGCAAGCTGGGCATTGCCACCATGTGCGTTGGCGTGGGCCAAGGCACCGCGATCTTGCTGGAAGGCGTCTAGAAGTGGGCGATTTGAACAGCGGGTTCACCACCCTCAAGCTGACGGAAACCGATGACCGCCTCTGGGTGCGCCTGCACCGCCCAGCGGTCCGCAATGCCATTGACCAGGCCATGGTCGACGAGCTGCACACCATCTGCGATTATCTGGAGAAGAATCCCAAGATCCTGATTATGGCTGGCACCCCCGCAGAGGCAGCGAGCGAAGCGAATCCCAAGGGGCGCAAGGGCATCTTCGCTTCCGGAGCCGATATTTCCCAGTTGCGCGAACGCCGCCGGGATGACGCGCTCGCCGGGATCAACTCGGGCATCTTCGACAGGATCGCCAAGTTGCCGATGCCGGTGGTTGCGGCATTGGACGGCTTCGCCCTGGGCGGGGGCGCTGAACTGGCCTACGCCGCGGACTTCCGCATCGGCACCCCCGAGCTGCGCATGGGCAACCCGGAAACGAATCTGGGCATCATGGCCGCCGCAGGCGCCACCTGGCGGCTGAAGGAACTGGTCGGCGAGCCGCTGGCCAAGGAAATCCTGCTGGCTGGCAAGGTGCTCACCGGCGAGCAATGCCTGGCCGCCAACCTGGTGACCGAACTGCATCCGGCTGCCGAGCTGGATGCCGCCGCCGATGCACTGGCAGATCGCATAGCAGCCCAGGATCCGCTGGCGGTGCGCATCACCAAGTCCGTCTTCCATGCTCCGCGCGAAGTCCATCCGTTGATCGATACCTTGGCCCAGGGCATGCTTTTCGAGTCCCAAGCCAAATTCGACCGCATGCAAGCATTCCTAGATCGAAAGAAGAAGTAACCATGAGTGCACAAACCAGCTTCACCACCGGAGCGTTGCCGCAGCAGATGGGCGTGCTCGGCGGCGGACGCATGGGTGCAGGCATCGCCCACGCCTTCTTGACCAGCGGCAGCACCGTTCTCGTTGTTGAACGCGACGACGAGGCGGCGCAGGCGGCCTATGAGCGCGTAGCCGGATCCGTGGACAAGTCCATTGCCCGTGGCCAGATCAGCGAAAGCCGCGAAGAGCTTTTGTCCCGCTTCTCCACCAGTACCGACTACGAGCAGTTCGCCAGCGCGCAGCTGGTGGTTGAAGCCGTTCCGGAAATCTGGGACCTGAAGGTTTCTTCCCTGCAGGCCGTGGAGCAGGCGCTGAACGCCGAGGCGGTGCTCGCTTCGAACACCTCGTCGCTGTCGGTCAGCGGCTTGGCCAAGGAATTGCAGCGTCCCGCGAACTTCCTGGGCTTGCACTTCTTCAACCCGGTTCCCGCCTCCACCCTGATCGAGGTCGTGATCGGCAAGCAGACCGATAAGACCCTGGTGGACGCATCGCGCGGATGGGTTCAAGCACTGGGCAAGACCGCAGTGGTGGTCAATGACGCTCCCGGGTTCGCTTCTTCCCGCTTGGGCGTGGCTATCGCTCTGGAAGCCATGCGCATGGTCGAGGACGGCGTAGCCAGTGCCGAAGACATCGATAACGCGATGGTCCTGGGATACAAGCACCCTACCGGCCCGCTGAAGACCACCGACATTGTCGGTTTGGATGTGCGCCTGGGCATTGCCCAGTACCTGCACGAGACTCTGGGGGAGCGTTTCGCTCCGCCGCAGATCCTCAAGGACCTGGTGGCCCAGGGCAAGCTCGGACGCAAGACCGGCCAGGGCTTCTACAGCTGGTAAACGGCTGAAGCCAGTTGCGACGCCCGTAGCCCGGGCCCGGGGTCGCCGGAATGGCCGCCTAGGGGATCGGGCCCCGGCTGCGAGCGCGCAACACCACATCAAAGCGATTCGTGGCACCCAGCTTTCGCACGGCCGAGGCCGGATAGCTTTTGACGGTGCTTTCGGCTAATCCCAGATGCGTCGCAATCAAGGCGTTGCGCTTGCCCAGCGCCAGATGGCAAAGCACATCCAGCTCACTCGGCGAAAGGTTCGAGGGGCCGTCGATTGCCTGCGGCGCTGGCCCCTGCCCTGGGCGCAGCATCGTGCTGGCCGTGCTGAGCCGTGCGGCGAGCTCCGGATCCTGCACCATCCGCGCAATATCGCGCAGCTCGGTGTAGAGCGCATTGAAATCTTCTTGGCTCAATGCCATCTCTGAGGGGTGCGCGGCCTGCGGTTCGTAGGCACTGAGCACCGCCATGCGCCTCTGGGTCTCTTCATGGACCGATAGTTCCCAAGCGAGCCGGCGGGCCTCTGCTGCGGCGGCGGACAGCATTCCATCGGTCAGCTGCCGGCGGTTTCGCAGTCCGGCATAGATCAGCGCACGCACCTGGTCGTCAACCACGACCGGTACTGCCAGCAAGGCCAGTATTCCCTCGCCGCCAGTTTCCCGGTCATAGCTGTGAATGATTTCCGGGGTCTCATGGTACGAATCCGTGGCAGCCAATTGACGCCGCGATAGCGCCAAGCCGCCTAGGCCCTCACCGGGCTTGACCACCAGGCCACGCAGCGAACCGGTGCGGGTTCCTGCGAAACAAGTCAGGTTCGTACCCGTGGACCGGGCGAAACCGCCAAAGGCAACTGGCAGGCCGGTGCGTGCCGCCAAAGTATTGAGCGTGCGGTCCAAAAGGGCTATTTCGTGCGAAGAATCAGTGGTCACCGGCTACCTCCTTTAGATGGTAGTGATCCGACTCACCATCAATTTAGGATACCTGCTAAAGGCAAGTGATCGGCATCACTTGCCTGGATTGAACTGAACGCTGACACGATGGAGTATCCGCCATGACCGCACTGCTGACCCGAGAAGACCCCGTTGGAATCGCCTCACCAGCCGCACCGGCCAAGCCGGGCCTGGCTGACCCCGCGGCACTGGGATTGGGCGCCTTTGCGCTGACAACCTTTGCGCTGAGCCTGTCCAACGCCGGGATCATTCCAGAAGCTGGCGCCGCCGTCCTGGCGATTGCCCTATTCTACGGTGGCTTGGTCCAGCTGATTGCTGGCGTCATCGAATTCGCGAAAGGCAATGTCTTCGGCGCCACCGCGTTCACTTCCTATGGCGCATTCTGGATGGCCTTCTGGTGGCTGGAAACCAACCCGGAGGTAGCGCAGGCGGCGGGCCCGGCGGGCCTCGGTGCCTTCCTTCTGGGGTGGACCATTTTCACCGCCTACATGACGGTCGCCGCCCTGCGTACCAATGGCGTGCTGGTTGCCGTGTTCACCATGCTGACCGCGGCCTTCATCTGCCTGACTATCGGTGCCTTCACCGGCAGCACGCTGATACATGAACTCGGAGGCTGGTTGGGCCTGGTTACCGCATTCCTGGCTTGGTACGGCTCCTTTGCCATTGTCACGAACGCCACCTGGGGACGCCAGGTCCTGCCTACCTGGGCGAAGTAGGCGGCGGAAAGCTGGTCGCAGGCGCGCGCCCGCGGCGAATCATCGGGATTCGTCGCGGGCGCGCCCAGTTCTGGCTGTCTTCAGAAGAGGTAGCTCATCAGCGAGGAGAACAATTCATCGGGGTCATTGGGCAAGCCCTTGGAAGTGAACCAATCGCAAAGGTTCACGCAATCACGGTGCAGGAAGTCCAAGCCGTTCGGGTTGCCGGCCAGATCTACGCACTGCGGAACATCGATTACTACCAGCCTTTCGCCGGAGACAAGAATGTTGTACGCGGAGAGGTCTCCGTGGGCGATGCCGAGCCCGGCAAATTTTTCCAGTGCTCCGGTGAGCTGGTCCCATAGCGATGGAAGGCGCGGGTCAAAGCGCGAGAGCTGCTGCAGGCGAGGCGCTGCCGCATGCGGATCGTCTGGATCGGCAATGAACTCCATGAGGATTTCGGTGCCATCTATTTGCACAGGGTAGGGAACAGGTATGCCCGCCTCGTAGCAACGGAGCAAATAGCTCCATTCGGCATTGGCCCACTGCAGAGCGGCGATCTGCTTGCCGTACGTGGAGTTGTTGCGGATAGCGCGGTTATCACGCGAACGCCGTGCGGAGCGCCCGTCGCTATAGGACTGCGAGCGGCTGAACTGCATTTGCTCGCGCGAACGATAGCGCTTTGCTGCCAGCAGGCTGCTGCGATCTTCGGTGGCACGTTCCAGCAGGAAGACATCGCCTTCCTTGCCCGTTTTCAAGATGCCCAGCTCGGTGTCGATGGCTGCGGCCTCTTCGATGAGCCAGTGCGGATACGGTTTGGGTCCGCGCAAGCCCTTCTCGATAAATGGCCATGTCGAATAACGTTGGCCGTTTGCCGGATCACCGGTCTCGGAGTCGTTCCACACCGGCTTGTGCTTGCTGAATTTCAGTTGTTGATCGGCATCCGTGGAGGCAGCGGCGATCAGTGGCGAATTTGCGGCCTCGAGGCCAGCGGGAGAATGCATCGGAAGTAGTCCTTGGGAGAAGGGGGAAATGGCTTGTTCAGGCGGTAAGCAATCATCGTTACCCCTCCTTCAATAGACTGATTGACGTTTGCCAATGACTAGAACAATACAACAGCCGGGCAATGTGTTGCAATAGGCTTATGAGCCACAGCCTTACCTACCGCAAGCAAGCCGGGGACCTGGACTGGAGCGGAGCCGTTAATGCGCGGCATATCTGCGGAGCCTTCTACCGCATGGGCAGGCATGAGTGGCTGACGGCTGAGGGCTGGCAGCAAATGCACGCTGCTGGCGTCAATAGGGTCATCGACCTGCGCAACCCGGATGAAATCCGCCGTCGCGAGCATGACCCAGCAGTGCCCGCGGCAAGCCTCGCAGGGATCGAGCTGGTGAACCTGCCGCTGGAATCGCCAGGCAATGAACGTTTCGAGTCGGTGGCGGTGCCGTACATGAATCACACCGGGATGTACCAGCTGGTCTGCGAGGAATTCGGCGACCACCTGCGGGCGGTGTTCGAGAGCCTCGCGACCGCGGATCAGGGCACGGTGGTCCACTGCTCGGCTGGACGCGACCGATCGGGATTGATAGCCACAATGCTGCTTCAGCTGGCTGGCTTGGATGGCCAGATCCTGCTCCATGATGAACTCGCGGTCAGGGGGATCAATGAGTGGCATCGCATTTCCCCTCGCAAGCACCCGTACGAAAGCTACCGCAGCGAAGAGCAAGTGCGGGCAATCATTCATGGCCGAGCTGGCGAACTGGAGAATTTCCTCAGGTGGCTCGGGTCCACGCGGAGGTATTTGCTGGACCAGGGAATGAGCGAGAACGCCGTGGAGCGCCTGCGCCAGCTGGCACGCTAAGAGCCAGGGGATCGCTGGCGAAGCAGCGAGGCGCACAAGTGTCCTCGATCACCCCTTCCTGCTATGGTTAACGGTAATACTGACCGACCGTTCAGGAAGGAATTGCGTCAATGACGACAGAACAGATCACCGTAGTACCCAGCTACATCGCGGGGAACTGGCATAGCCCAGCGGCACAAGGCGGAACCGAGGTCCGCGACGCCAATACCGGCGAAGTGCTGGTCACCGTCACCAAGGACAACTTGGATGTTGCTGGCGCCGTGGCATACGGCCGACAGACCGGCCAGCGCGAACTAGCCAAGCTCTCCTTGCATGAGCGGGCGCTCAAGCTCAAGGAACTAGCGCTGTACCTCAATGAGCGGCGCAAGGACCTGTACGAGGTTTCCTTCAAGACCGGTGCCACCAAAATCGACTCGATGGTGGACATCGACGGTGGCATTGGCGTGCTGTTCACCTTCTCTTCCAAGGGCCGGCGCGAACTGCCCAATTCCAACGTGATCCTCGATGGCCCCACCGAGCCGCTGAGCAAGGACGGTTCCTTCATTGGCACCCACATCTACACCGCGATGGCCGGCGTAGTCGTCCAGGTCAATGCCTTCAACTTCCCTGTCTGGGGGATGCTTGAGAAGTTCGCACCGGCCTTCATCGCCGGTGTGCCGACAATCGTCAAGCCGGCAACCCCCACCGGGTACCTCACCGAAGCGGCTGTGCGCATGATGCTGGACTCGGGCATCCTTCCAGAGGGTTCCCTGCAGCTGCTTTCCGGTTCTGCTCGCGACATCATGGACCACCTGGACTACCGCGATATGTTCGCCTTCACCGGATCGGCATCCACCGCAAGCAAGCTCAAGTCGCACCGCAACGTTATCGACGGAGGCGTGCGCTTCGCGGCTGAAACCGATTCCCTGAATGCAGCCATCCTCGGCCCCGACGCTGTGGAAGGCACCCCGGAATTCGACGCTTTCGTCAAGGTTGTCGTCAATGAAATGACGTCGAAGGCCGGCCAGAAATGCACCGCCATCCGTCGCAACATCGTGCCTGCAGCACAGGTGGATGCGGTCATTTCGGCCGTTGGCAAGCGCATCGATGAACGGGTGGTCATCGGCGATCCTCGAGTTGAGGGCGTCACCATGGGTGCCCTGGCTTCGCTGGAACAGCTGGCCGATGTGCGCGGGGCCGTCGAGGACATGATCGCTGCCGGCGGCGAGCTGGCCTACGGCCGCCTGGATGCCCCTGCGGTACGTGTCGCTCCCGAAAAGGACGCCGTGGCAGAAGGCGGAGCCTTCATGTCCCCAGTGGTCCTTCGCTGGAACGACGCGCGCAACCCGATGGTGCACTCGCGCGAAGCCTTCGGCCCTGTCAGTTCCGTCATCGGCTACAGCAGCGTTGACGAGGCCGTGGAACTGGCTGCCATGGGCGCCGGCTCGCTGGTCGCAACCGTGTGCACCAATGACGCCGAAGCCATGCGCGCCCTGTCGTTGGGCATTGCCGCGCACCACGGGCGCGTGCACATCCTGAACCGCGAAACCGCACGATCCACCACCGGCCACGGCTCTCCGGTTCCGCATCTGGTCCATGGCGGTCCAGGCCGGGCCGGAGGCGGCGAAGAACTGGGCGGCATCCGTTCGGTCAAGCACCACATGCAGCGCACCGCGGTGCAGGGCTCACCCAACATGATCACCGCGCTGAGCGGCGTCTGGCACACCGGTGCCCAGCAGTCCCTCGCTGGCAGCCAGCAGTTTGGCGGTAAGCCGCAGAACGTCCACCCGTTCCGCAAGTCGCTGGCTGAGCTGAAGATCGGTGACGGTTTCGTCTCGGATCTGCGTGAAGTCAGCTTGGAGAAGATCACCGAATTCGCTCACGAAACCGGCGATACCTTCTATGCGCACACCGATCAGGCCGCCGCCGAAGCCAACCCGTTCTTCCCGGGAATCGTGGCCCACGGCTACTTGCTGGTTTCCTGGGCCGCGGGACTGTTCGTGGAGCCCGCTCCGGGACCCGTCTTGGCTAACTACGGCCTTGAATCACTGCGATTCATCACCCCTGTAGCTGCCGGCGACTCGATTCGCGTCACCCTGACGGCCAAGAAAATCACCCCGCGCGTCACCGACGAATACGGCGAGGTTGCTTGGGATGCGGTGCTGCACAACCAGAACGATGAACTGGTCGCCACCTACGACGTGCTGACCTTGGTTGAAAAGACCGACTCGACCTATGCCAACTGGAACGGCTAAGTCCGGCTGACCCCTTCGCGGGAAACAAGAAATGGCGTTGGGCCACGATGAGGAAATCGTGGTCCAACGCCATTTTCGCGAAGCCTAGGAAGCGCCGTTGCTTCCGTGCTGCTTGTTCAGCTTCGCCAAGGTAGCTTCCTTGGCGGCATCCAGTGCCAGCTCGGCCTCGGAGAGCTCTGCAATGCCTTGACCGGCCTGGCCGGCGGCTGGCAGGTTGCGCCAGAGGAAGAAGCCGTACAGTGCCGCCAAGGCGATGAAGACGAACAGGCCCAGCATGCCCAGCATTGGGGAGATCAGGAAGTAGACGACCAGATCGGCAACGGCGGCCACGGCCAGCACCAGCCAGCCAGCTCGCACACCGCGGGCAACCATGACGAACGATGCGAAGATGGCCGCATCAGCGAAGTACAGCACCCAGATTTCCGGGGTTGCACTCATGAAGCCGCCATTGAAGAGGAACGGGCCGAAGCGCAAGGCGACCAGCAGGATCAGGCCCACGAGCAGGCCGAGCGCGGACCACACTGTCACCGCGGTGCTCGTGACCATGCGGGTGAACTTTCCCTTGAGCTCGTAGCGGGAGAAGCGCCAGAGGCCGAAGATTGCAATCAGCAGCAGCGGAACGGCGTCGATCAGGCCCAGCAGGTCGAACTGCATCGAAGAAATGACCGGGCCTACGAAGACACCCAGGATCAGGGTCCACCAACCCAGGTCGTTGCGGTGCGCCAGCAGTGCGGCGGAGACGAAGACGAGCAGCATGCTCGCAGCCGAGAGCAAAATCTGGACAAAGGAACTACTGCTGTCGGCGGTAGCCATGAAAAGGGTTTCTAAGATGGAATCCACAGCGCTCTTCACTTGGTTGATCGAGAATGACAGGTGCTAAAGCACCCCTTCGATGCTAACGGTGATTTCTGTGAGGACGGCAAGATTACAAGGTTGGCTGCGCCACATTGCAGCGGACGCCCAGCCCGGTTAGCGACGTCGGCTCCCGACTGGAAGGCGGGAGCCGATATGGGGAGCCCGGACTTGGAATCAGGCGCCGCCGGTATGCAGGCCGTTGAAGAGCAGCGAAACAGCCTGGTCCTCCAACTCGGGTCCGTCGATCGGCCCGTCAGCGCGGTACCAGTCCACCACTGAGTTGATCAAGCCGAAAAGCAGCCTGGCGGTGGCCCGAGGTTCCAAGTCGGCACGCAACTTGCCATCCGACTGCGCGGCAGTCACCAATTCTGCCAGCTGGCGGTCCATTGCGCGGCGGCGTTCCAGCGCCTGGCGTTCCAGATCAGTGTTGCCACGCAGACGCAACAACAAGGTCACGTAGGAACGCTTGGCCAGCAGGATCCTGAAGGTTGCGCGCAGGAAGAATTCCAGACGCTCATCCGCGGTGCCCTCATGCGAGCGGACCTCGGCGATCACCGCCTCCAGGGGAATCAGCGCCTCATCCAACGCTAGGCGCAGCAGGTCCTCTTTCGACGGGACATGGTGGTAAATCGCGGATTTGCTGATACCCAGTCGGTCGGCGAGCTTGCCCATGGAGGTCGCGTCGTAGCCGTATTCGTTGAATGCCTCGACAGCAATGCGCAAAACGGTTTCTTGATCGTAACCAGGGCGGCCACGCTTGGCCGGACGGTTGGCAGTATCGGTAGTTTCCATGATTAGTTGATTATCCCATGTCCCGGCGGAGGCTAGTTAGCGCGCATGTCGTAGATGCGCTTGAGCTTGCCCATGGAGCGTTCCAGGGATTCCGGTTCGACAACGTCGATGGCGCAGGAAGAACCGACATGGATCTTGATCAGCTTGGCCAGTTCCTTGGCGCCGTTGGTGGCATCTTCGATGGACGCCTCGCCGCGGCGCTCCACCTTCACCGCCAGCTGGTCCATGCGATCCGGACGGGTCAGGATCAGCTGGAAGTGCGGCGACAGGGTCGGCACCTTCAGGATCAATTCCTCGATCTGGCTTGGGAACAGGTTCACGCCGCGCAGGATGATCATGTCATCGCTGCGTCCGGTGATGCGGCCCATGCGGCGGTGGCCCGGTCGGCTGGTGCCAGGCATCAGGCGGGTCAAATCGTGGGTGCGATAGCGGATGATCGGCAGGGCCTGCTTGGTCAGCGAGGTGAAGACCAATTCACCGTGCTCGCCATCGGGCAGCACCTTGGTTTCGTCGAAGGCATCAATGATTTCCGGGCGGAAGTGGTCTTCCCAGATGTGGCTGCCATCCTTGCGTTCTCCGGATTCGCCGGCCACCCCGGGGCCCATGACCTCGGAGAGGCCGTAGATGTCGCAGGCGGTGATGTTGAACATCTCTTCCAGCTCGTGACGCATCTCTTCGGTCCATGGTTCGGCACCGAGGACGGCCACCTTCAGCGAGGTGGACCGCGGATCAAGGCCCTTGCGCTGCATGGCATCGCCAATGGTCAACAGGTAGGTCGGCGTGCACAGGATCGCATCAGGCTCGAAGTCCTGGATCAGCGAGATCTGCTTGTCGGTCTGGCCTCCGGACATGGGGATGACCGTCGCTCCGAGGTGCTCGGCGGCGGCATGCGCACCCAGGCCGCCGGTGAACAGGCCGTAGCCGTAGGCGTTGTGGACCTTCCAGCCTGGCTTGACTCCGGCCAGGCGCAGGCAGCGGGCGCCGAGCTTGGCCCAGTCCTCCAGGTCCTTCTTGGTGTAGCCAACCACGGTGGGCTGGCCAGTGGTACCCGAGGAGGCATGGATGCGGGCGACTGCATGCTGCGGGACGGCGAACATGCCGAAAGGGTAGTTCTTGCGCAGATCTTCCTTGTCGGTGAAGGGGAACTTGGCGAGGTCGCTCAGTTCCTTCAGGTCATCAGGGTGCACGCCAGCGGCATCGTACTTTGCCTTGTAGTACGGCACGTTGTTGTAGGCATGGTGCAGAGTTTCCTTCAAGCGGGTCAGCTGGATCGCTTCGATCTGCTCACGGCTCATGGTTTCTTCTGGATCAAGCGGATTCGGAAGGCTGTCGCGGTCGGTGTTCTGGGACATGCTGAAACTTTCGTGTCGAGTGGGCAGGGTGCTTAGCGGTTCTTCGGTTTCGGGACGGTGCGCGATCGTCCGCGGAACTCTGCGACGGTTTCAATTGAGCCGTCGGCCGCTGGCTGGGTCACCTTGATGTCGTAGATCCCGCTGCGGCCTTGCTGCGAGACACGGTTGCCGGTGGCAGTCAGCACTCGTCCGGGAATGGCTGGCTTGAGGAAGTTGACGTCGGCGCCGGAGGCTACCGTGATGGTCTCGTCGGAGCCTGCCTGCGGATTGCAGCTCAGTGCGAACGCAGTGTCGGCCAGAGCGAAGATCATTCCGCCGTGGCCAATGCCGAAGCCGTTGAGCATTTCCTGCCGGAGCGCCATGGTGATGACTGCGTGGCCGTCGGAGACCTCGACGACTTCGATTCCCATCCACTGGGTGGCGTAGTCATTGCGGAGAATGGCGTGCGGGACCGAATTCTCTAGCTGTGTTTCGCTCATCATCTTCCTTCGCCGAATTATTTACCGAACGATCATTAGGTAATAACATTATGTGAGCTAAGTCAAGTTATGCGGCCCTATCGGCGGTACTGTTTCAGCGATGAAGCGCAGCGGATTCAGGCGGTGAAAATTCGTTGATGGACGTCAAGGATGAAAGGTTCCTTGATCCGGTTGTAGTCCATGACCAGGCCGTTCTCGCCGTCGCTTGCAGCCAGTGCGCGGGCGGCTTCCCGCTTTACCGCGGCGTATGCCAAACGGTCGGCTTCATGGTGTTTCAGATGCTCGCGGAAAAGCACGAGCCGCAGATACTCGGGGCTTCCTGCACTGAAGACATGGATATTGGCCTCGGGGAGCCGCGAACCGGCAGCGGGCTTGAGCATGCGGTGGCCATACCAGCCAGGTTCACGGTGCCAAAGAAGCATGCCGCTGGATTCCAGCGCCGGAACGTAGGACGCTTCCTGATCCGCGTCGGGGACCAGCAAGACGATGTCGATGATCGGCTTGGCGGGCAGGTCCGGAACGGATGTCGAGCCGGTGTGTTCAATGGCCAACGCGGTGGCCCCCAGGACACTGGCGATTCGATGGTGCAGGCGGTGGAAGTCCCTGGCCCATTGCTTCGATGGCTCGGCAATCTCTATGAGGCCGCGCATCAGCTCTCCACCCACGGCCTCGTATTCCGGATCTTCATCTGGCTGGCCGGTGAGCAGCGGGTAGAAGGGCAAGGTGCACAGGTACCGCCGGGCATCCGGCCAGCGCGGGTCGGCAGAAGACTGCGAAACAACGCAACCCAGCGAGCGGTAAAAACCCACCGCATCCTCTGCAGTGGTGGCCCAAACGTTCTTCTCATGGCAGTCGCGCAGCTCAGCGAGCAGCCTCGAGCCCAGCCCCCGGCCCTGGTGGGATGTTTCCACGGCCAGGTATTCAACGCACACCGCGTATTTGCCGCTGTGCCGGTAGGCGGCCAGTGCCGCAATATCGCCCGCGGCAGTGGCGATGGCAAGCACCTCAAGGCCTTCGCATTCATCGAGCAGCGCTTCGAGCGCCTGCTCGTTGGCAGGTTCGGCGGCCAGCACCAGCAAGCGGCGAATCGCAGGGTCGTTGCGGTAGTCGCTGATCTTGATGTGGTGCATGGCCGCCGTTCCTTTGCTACTTAGATTTCGTCGGTGCATCCCAGGGCGTCCAAGGCGAAGGCGTAGTCCCACGCGCGGGCCTTCCAGGACTCGTAACGTCCCGAAGCGCCGCCGTGACCGCCATCCATTTCGGTCTTCAGCACAATCGGGGCCTGTCCGGTACCGACTTCCCGCAGCTTGGCCACCCATTTGGCTGGCTCCACATACAGTACACGGGTGTCATTGAGCGAGGTGACCGCAGCGATCTTCGGGTAATCCTGTGCTGTGACGTTTTCGTAGGGAGTGTAGGACTTCATGTAGTCGTAGACCTCCTTGCTCTCGATCGGGTTGCCCCATTCTTCCCATTCCAGTGCCGAGAGCGGAAGCTCTGGATCCAGGATGGAGGTCAAGGCATCGACGAACGGCACCTGGGCGATGATCGCGGTATACAGCTGCGGAGCCATATTCGCGACAGCGCCCATCAGCAGTCCGCCGGCCGAACCGCCCAGGGCGGCGATGCGCTGCGGATCGGCCCACCCGGAATCGAGCAGGTACTGTGTGGAATCAATGAAGTCGGTGAAGGTGTTCTTCTTGTGCAGCTTCTTGCCTTGCAGGTACCAGTTGCGGCCCAGCTCGCCGCCGCCGCGCACGTGGGCAATGACAAAGACCACTCCGCGATCCAGCACGCTCAAGCGAGGGATGCCGAAACCAGGATCCATGGAGGCCTCGTAGGAACCGTAGCCGTAGATCAGCACCGGCTGGGGAACCGAGGTATCCAGGTCGGCACGGCGCATGATGGTCAAGGGGATCTTGGCGCCATCGGCCGCGGTGGCCCACTCGCGGGTGGACAGGTACTTGGCAGGATCGAAGTTGTTCACCGGGGTCTGCTTGCGCAGCACCAGCGACTGGTTCTGGAGCCACAGGTCGTATACGCGGGCCGGGGTGAAGTCTGCGGTGTAGCCGATGCGGATCAACGGAGCATCCAGCTCGGCAAAGGTCGCCGAGGCAGTGAACAGCTCATCATCGAAATCCGGTTCAATGGCCGGCTGCTGGGCTTTGGTGCCCAATCCGTCCAAGGCGATCAGCTGCACGCGCTCGCAGGTATCTCGGCGCACCGAGAGCACCACGTGCGAACCGGTCAGCGCGGTGCCTTCGATCTTGACCGTGTCCTCGTGGGCCACCACGGTCTGCCAGTGCGCCGGGTCGGCGTTTTCGCCCAGCTGGTCCAGGGATGCCAGCGACACCATGTTGTTCGGTGCCTGGTGATCGTGGGTGATCAAGGCCTGGCCGGCGCCCGGCATCAGGTCGATTCCGTGCAGCAGGCGCAAGGAGCGCGGCACCAGCAAGGTCACGGCAGCCGAAGGCTCGGCCAGATCCAGCATGCTGGTTTCAGCGTATTCGGAGTTGCCGCTGGAGATCATCAGGGTGTTGCGGTCCGGGCTCAGATCGAAGCCGAGCCACATGCCAGGATCATTTTCCTCGAAAATGATCTTGTCCTGCGTTGGGAGGGTCCCCAGCAGGTGAGCGCGAATCTGGTGTGGCCGCCAGGTTTCGTCAACCACCGTGTAGAAGACAGTTGAAGAATCGGGGGAGAAGGCCAGGCCGTAGAACACTCCTTCAATGGTGTCGCTCAGCAGCAGGCCGGTGTCCAGGTCCTTGATGAAAAGGGTGAATCGCTCATCGCCCGCATTATCGACACAGTAGGCAAGCAAGTTGCCTGCTTCATTCAACGCCATGCCGCCGAGCGAGAAGAACGGCTGCCCTTCGGCTAAGGCGTTGCCATCAAGCAGCACCTCTTCGGCAGGCAATGCAGTTTCCGCGTCGATGACCGGGGGAGTCCAGTCGGCAACAAGGTCCCCGGTGTCCGATGCCTTGACGCGGCACTGGATGGTGTAGGGCTTGCCTTCGGCCGAACGGGTGAAGTACCACCAGCCGCGGCGTCGCACTGGAACCGACAAGTCGGTTTCAACGGTGCGTGCCTTGATCTCGCTGAACAAGGCATCGCGCAGCGGCTGCTGGCTAGCGGTAATGGTGTCGGTGTACTCGTTTTCTGCGGTCAGATGCGCGATGACATCCGGGTTGGCTTTCTCCCGAAGCCACTCGTAGTTGTCGATGAAGTCATCGCCGTGGAAGCTGCGGGTGGTGGGCAGCTTTGCGGCACGCGGTGCATTGGCGGTCAACGATTCTGGAGTCATACCCCTATTCAATCCCACTGCCGTGCTATGCGGGTGCAGCTATGCTCAGCGCGGACAGAACAGCGGTTTCAAACCGATAACGATGCAAGTGCAGGCGAGTCGCGGGGTACCGGCTAGGCTTTATAAGTCCTAGGCTTGCAGGCAGAACGTATCATCTGCACCTTGGGCCATTCGCCCTTCAGTACGAGAAAGCGATACATCAGTGGAAAAGAAAAGAACAGCTGCCCCCACAGGGCGCCTGGCCCGATGGATAGCCGCGGCTGCCATCGGTTTGATGGCCCTGGTCGTCGGGGCACCCTCGGCCGTGGCCCAAGGCAGTGAAAGCGTCGAGGGCCAGACCTACGTCATCGGCACGGATACGACTTTCGCGCCCTTCGAGTTCCGCCAGAACGGCGAACTGACCGGTATCGACATGGATCTTCTGCGCGCCATTGCCGAAGACCAGGGTTTTGAAGTCGAGATCAGGTCCCTGGGCTTCAATGCGGCTTTGGCCGCCCTTTCCTCCAACCAGGTGGATGGCGTGATCGCCGGCATGTCGATTACCGACGAGCGCAAGGAGATCTACGACTTCTCCGAGCCGTACTTCGAGTCCGGCGTGCAGATGGCTGTCGCTGCCGGCAATGACGAGATCACCGGTTACGAGGACTTGGAAGGCAAGACCGTTGTCGCCAAGACCGGCGCCGAGGGCGAAAGCTATGCAAAGTCCATCGCCGAGGAATACGGCTTCGAGGTCAAGTCCTTGGACCAGTCGGCCACCATGTACGAATCGGTCAAGGCCGGTTCTGCAGTTGCCGTCTTCGACGACTACCCGGTGCTGGCCTACGGCATTGCCCAGGGCAATGGCCTGAAGACCGTCACCGACAAGGTCCCGGGCGGTTCCTATGGCTTCGCCGTGAACAAGGGCGAGAACACCGCGCTGCTGGCAGCGTTCAACGACGGCTTGGCCGAGCTGAAGGCCAACGGCGAGTACCAGCAGATCCTGGACTCCTACCTTGCCGACCCGACCGCAGCGGCGCCAAGCAACTTCTTCGACCTGCTGGTCAAGTCCATTCCCGCATTGATGACCGGTCTGTGGCACACCCTGCTGGTGACCGCGATTTCCTTCGCCATTGCCATGGCATTGGGCCTGGTCTTCGGCTTCATGAAGATCTCCGGGAACATCGTGCTGCGCGGCATCGCCACGACCTTCGTGAACATCTTCCGCGGCACCCCGTTGCTGCTCTGGGCCTTCATGTTCTACTTCGGCCTGCCGCAGCTGACCGGCTGGGAGATCAGCGTCTGGACCGCAGGCGTGCTGACGCTGTCGCTGAACGCCGGTGCCTATGTCGCCGAAATCGTTCGCGGCGGTATCCAGTCGGTGGATCCAGGGCAACTTGAAGCATCCCGTTCGCTGGGCCTGGGCTATGGCAAGTCGATGCAGAAGGTCGTGATCCCGCAGGCTTTCAAGATGATGACCCCGTCGCTGATCAACCAGTTGATCATCAGCCTGAAGGACTCCTCGTTGCTGCTGGCTATCGGCTTCACCGAGCTGCTCTACCAGGGCCAGCAGATCTACGCGGCGAACTTCCGTGTCACTGAGACCCTGCTGATCGTGGGCATTATCTACTTCATTGCCATTATGGCGCTGACCAAATTGGCAAATTATGCCGATCGGAGGTTCAACAAGTGAGCACCGTAACTGAGCAAAGCTCCAACGTGAAGATCCAGGTCAAGGACTTGCACAAGTCCTTTGGCTCCAACAATGTCCTCAAGGGCATCGACATGGATGTCCGCGAAGGCGAAGTGGTGTGCGTGATCGGCCCTTCGGGGTCCGGCAAGTCCACCTTGCTGCGTTGCCTGAACAAGCTTGAGGACATTACCTCGGGCAAGGTGGTTGTCGATGGCTTTGATGTCACCGACCCCAAGGTGGACATCAATGAGGTGCGCCGCCATGTAGGCATGGTGTTCCAGCACTTCAACCTGTTCCCGCATATGAGCGTGGCAGAGAACATCATGCTGGCGCCGGTCGAGCTCAAGAAGATGAGCAAGGCGGAAGGCCGGGAGCGCGCACTTGAGCTGCTGGAACGCGTGGGCTTGCGCGAGAAGGCCAACGCCCGTCCGGCCTCGCTCTCTGGCGGCCAGAAGCAGCGTGTGGCCATCGCCCGCGCGCTTGCCATGGCCCCGGGCATCATGCTCTTCGATGAGGCTACCAGCGCTCTTGACCCGGAGATGGTCGGAGAAGTGCTGCAGGTTATCAAGGAGCTGGCCGACACCGGAATGACCATGGTTCTGGTGACCCACGAGATGGGCTTTGCACGCGAAGTCGCTGACCGCGTGGTCTTCATGGCTGATGGTGTTGTCTGCGAGCAGGGTGCGCCCGAACAGCTGTTCGGCAACCCGCAGCAGGCGCGTACCCAGGACTTCTTGTCCAAGGTTCTCTGAGCCGTACCGCCAAGCCAGCGGAAAACCGTGCTGTCCACGACCAGATGAAACTGGTTGCGGGCAGCACGGTTTTTTCGTGACGAAGCTTACGGGACAAAAACCTTCATATGCTTGAAGGTTCAACTTATTCCCTTGTAGAGTTGGAGCAGTAGCCACACGGGATCTTCCCGTGCCCCAATCCCTAGGAGTTAAAATATGTCCGCTCTGGAAAACAACCCGGGTCTGCAGACCGCTGCGCGTACCCTGCTTCGCTTGGCCTTCGGCTTCCTCTTCCTGGCTCATGGCTGGCAGAAATACTTCCAGTTCACCATCGAGGGCACCACTGCGGCCTTTGGCCAGATGGGCGTTCCTGCTGCCGGTTTGATTGCTCCAGTGGCGGCAACCCTGGAGATCGCCGGCGGCGCCGCGATCATCCTTGGCCTGCTGACCCGCGTCTTCGCTGGCCTGCTGGGCCTGCAGATGATTGCCGCCCTGTTCATGGTTCATGCCTCAGGTGGCGTGTTCGTGGAAAATGGCGGCTTCGAGCTTGTCCTGGCACTGGCTGCCGGCGCGCTGGCACTGCTCTTGACGGGCCCAGGCCGCATCTCGCTTGATGCGCTGATATTCAAGGGCAAGAAGTCGGAAAAGGCGCTGGCTAACGCCTAATCCCCAGCTTCAAGGAAACCCCGGGAATTCTTTCCCGGGGTTTTGTTGTGCCTGGAGTGGGTTGGTGTTGACGTGATCGAACGCACTCTGACATACTGAACGAACGGTCAGTATGTAATTTGTTTTCGATGAGGTGAACCCATGGCCCCGACCACACCGCAGGAGCCGGGACTGAGTGCCGTCCCGAGCTACGAAGAAGAGCAGTCCCAAGCGCGTTTCGACGCCTTGATCGATCAGGACTCCCGCGTCGAGCCACGCGACTGGATGCCTGAGAAGTACCGCAAGACCCTCAGCCGCCAGATCTCCCAGCACGCGCACTCCGAAATCATCGGCATGCAGCCTGAGGCCAACTGGATCACCCGTGCTCCCTCGCTGAAGCGCAAGTCAATTCTGATGGCCAAGGTGCAGGATGAAGCCGGGCACGGGCTCTACCTCTACTCGGCTGCCGAGACCCTGGGCACCACCCGCGACGAGTACAACGAGCAGCTGCTCTCCGGCAAGGCCAAGTACTCCTCGATCTTCAACTACCCTGCACGCACCTGGGCGGATATGGGTGCTATCGGCTGGCTGGTCGATGGTGCGGCCATCGCCAACCAGGTTCCGCTGTGCCGCGCCTCCTACGGCCCCTACGGCCGTGCGATGGTGCGCGTGTGCAAGGAAGAATCCTTCCATCAGCGCCAGGGCTTCGAAATCCTGCTCTCGCTCTCCCGCGGCACCGAGGCGCAGAAGAAGATGGCCCAGGACGCCATCAACCGCTTCTACGAACCCTCGCTGATGATGTTCGGTCCGCCAGATGACCAGTCGCCGAACTCCCAGCAGTCCATGGCCTGGAAGATCAAGCGTTTCTCCAATGACGAACTGCGCCAGCGCTTCGTTGGCATGATTGCCGAGCAGGTCAAGGTCCTTGGCCTGACCCTGCCGGATCCCCAGTTGCACTTCGATGAAGAGAAGAAGCAGTGGATCCACAAGGATTTGAACTGGGATGAATTCATGGCAGTGATCAAGGGCAATGGCCCGGCCAACGCGCAGCGGCTGGAACGCCGCCGTGAAGCGCACCGCGAAGGTGCCTGGGTCCGAGAAGCCGCCGCAGCATACGCAGCAAAACAAGCACGAAGTGAGGTCGCCTAGCATGAGCCAACAGAGCAATTGGCCCCTGTGGGAAGTATTCGTCCGTTCGTCCCGAGGACTCTCGCACGTCCACGCCGGATCCCTGCATGCACCGGATCAGCAGATGGCACTGCGCAACGCCCGCGATCTGTACACCCGCCGCAATGAAGGCGTCTCGCTATGGGTCGTAAAATCCTCGGACATCATCAGCTCCGACCCCGGTGAAAAGGATTCCTTTTTCGAATCCCCGCAGGGCAAAGACTACCGCCACGCGACCTATTACAAGGCCAGTGAGGGAGTGAAGCACCTGTGAAGCACGAAGAACTCGACGAAGCGCTCGATAGCTTCGGCGACGCGCTGGCCTCGGCCACCCGCGTCACCCCGGGCAATGCCCTGCGTCCGGAGGACATCGCCGTGGACGGCGTCAAGCCAAGCGAAGAGGTTGCGCGCTACGCGCTGACCCTGGGCGACGATGCCCTGATCCTGGCGCAGCGCATGTCGCACTGGATTTCCCGCGCTCCGGAACTGGAAGAAGATGTTGCCCTGGGCAATATCGCCCTGGATATCCTGGGCCACGCCCGCTCGTTCCTGACCTACGCCGGACTGGCCTGGGACAAGACCGAAGACGAATTGGCCTACTGGCGCGAGGAAGAAGAATTCACTTCGCTGTGGATTGTCGAACAGCCTAACGGCCACTTCGGCGTGACCATCATCCGCCAGCTGATCGTTTCGATCTTCCAGAACCTGCTCTACAAGCAGCTGGCGCAGTCAAAGGACGAAACCCTGGCCGCCATCTCGGCCAAGGCAGTCAAGGAAGTCGACTACCACCGCGACCACGCCATCCAGTGGACCATCCGCCTGGGCATGGGGACCGAGGAATCAGCGTCCAAGATGCGCCATGCCCTGGAAATCCTCTGGCCGTACGTCGATGAGATGTTCCGCGATGAGGAAGTCCACCAGGACCTTGCGGGCATCGCCGTGCTGCCCTCCACCCTGCGCGGTGCATGGGATGAAGAAATCACTGCGGTACTGGCCGACGCCGGACTGGAGATTCCTGCTACCGGACAGGCCATGGCCTACGGACGCCGCGGCGAGCATTCGGAGCACCTGGGCTACCTGCTGGCAGAGATGCAAGTTCTCGCCCGCAAGCATCCCGGTGCCAGCTGGTAACTACGCAACATTTTTGCCCGAAAAGGGGGAAGCAGTCTTGAGCAAGACGATCGCTGGCGCCAAGGACCTGTTCGCTATCGCCTCCCAGGTGACCGACCCGGAAATTCCGGTGCTATCCATCGCGGACCTGGGAATCCTGCGCGAGGTGGAGATGGCCGAGGACGGAACCGTGCAGGTAGTCATCACCCCGACCTATTCAGGTTGCCCGGCGATGGATGCCATCAATGGCGACCTGTACACCGCTTTCGCAGACGCCGGATATGAAAAGGTTGACGTCAAGCTGGTACTGAGCCCGGCGTGGTCAACGGACTGGATGACCGCGGAAGGCAAGGCCAAGCTCGAAGAGTACGGGATTGCCCCACCGACCGGCCAGGGCCACGCAGGCCGCGTCACCCTGGGCATGAGCGTGAAATGCCCGCGGTGCCACTCGCTGAACACCCGGGAGTTGGCCCGCTTCGCCTCGACTTCCTGCAAGGCGCTCTACACCTGCAAAGACTGCTTGGAACCCTTCGACTACTTCAAGGTGCTCTCATGACCGAAAAAACCACTCCCACCCGACGCCGGGCATCCTTCCATCGGCTCACCGTCTCGAACGTGCGCCGGTTGACCAAGGACTCAATTGAAGTCAGCTTCGCCATCCCTGGCGACTTGAGCGAGGAATACGACTACGTCGCAGGCCAGTACGTGGCGTTGCGCAAGGAAATCCCCAACGCCGAAGGCGAGCTGGTCGAACTGCGCCGTTCGTACTCGATCTGCGCCGCCCCGACGGGCGACGAGATCAAGGTGGCGATCAAGCGCGACCTGGGCGGCCTGTTCTCCACCTGGGCCAACGAGTCCCTGGCCGCAGGGGACCAGATCGATGTGATGAGCCCTGCCGGCGCTTTCATCTCCAAGCACAAGCTCACCCAGATCAATAACCCGTCGACCATCGACACCAAAGCGCAGGACCGTTTCGTGGCCGTCGCCGCCGGCTCGGGCATTACCCCGGTGCTGGCCATTGCCCGCACGATCCTCGAAGCCAATGAGCACACCCGCTTCGACCTGATCTACGCGAACAAGGCCGCCATGGACGTCATGTTCCTGGAGGAACTGGCCGACCTGAAGGACCGCTACACATCCCGGCTGGCACTGCACCACGTGCTCAGCCGCGAACAGCGCATTTCGCCGTTGCTTTCGGGCCGCATCGACGCCGAGAAGCTCACCACGCTGCTGACCAGCGTGGTCCAGGCACCGAATGTTGACGAGTGGTTCCTTTGCGGCCCATTCGAGCTCGTCCAGTTGGTCCGCGACCAGCTGGCCAGCTTGGACGTTCCCGCCGAGAAGGTCCGTTTCGAGCTATTCACCACCGGCGAGCCGACGAAGCCGCAAGGGCATATCGGCCGTCCCGTGGTGGCGGACGAGAATGAGGAAAGCTACGAGATCAGCTTCAACCTCGACGGCCTGAAGGGCGAGGTCAAGTCGCCGGTGCGGGCCAACGAAACCGTGCTGAACGCTGCCTTGCGCGTGCGTCCGGATGTGCCGTTCGCTTGCGCTGGCGGCGTGTGCGGCACCTGCCGTGCCAAGGTCACCTGCGGTACGGTCACCATGGCCGAGAACTACGCGCTGGAACCCGACGAAGTCGAAGCCGGCTACGTACTGACCTGCCAGTCGCACCCAACCAGCGAAAAGCTGAGCGTCGACTTCGACGCCTAGAAAGGCCAGGACGGATCCATGATCGAACTGACGATTGAAGATTCCATCGCGCGGGTGGTGCTCAACGCTCCACAGAAGATGAACTCGCTGGATGAAGCTGCCTTGGCGCAGCTCTCGGAAGCCTATGACAAAGCGGCCGCCGCAGTGGCTGCGGGCACCGTGCGCGCGCTGGTACTGACCGGCGAGGGACGCGGATTCTGCGCAGGTCGCGACATCTCCGGGGTAGATCCCGCGGACGATGACGTGATCGGCTATCTTGACGGCAAGGTCCAGCCGCTGCTGGAAAAGATGTCCAGCTTCCCTGCGCCAACCTTCGCGCTGGTGCAGGGTGCCTGCCTGGGCGTGGGATTGGGGCTGGCGATCGCTACCGACGTAGTCTACGTGGCAGAGAATGCCAAGATCGGCTCGCCGTTCGCGAACCTCGGTGCCACCTTGGACTCGGGCGGGCACTGGCTGTTCACCGAGCGTCTCGGGGCACACCGCACGCTGGATCTGATTTACACCGCCGAACTGATCTCCGGTGCTGAAGCGGTGCGTTCGGGATTGTTCTCGCGTGCGTTCGCGCCCGGGGAACTGGTGGAGCGCAGCGAAGAAATCATTGCCAAGGTAGCCCAGGGTGCAACTCAGGCATTCGTCGCTTCCAAGCAGCTGGTCAAGGAAATTCGTGACCAGCGTGCGGGACTGTGGGAATCGATGCGTACCGAGAACCGGGCGCAGGCAGCCCTGTGCGACACCGCTGACTACGCCGAAGGTTTCAAGTCCTTCCAGGAGAAGCGCAAGCCGGTGTTCACCGGCCAGAAGTAGTTTCCCAGCAGACACGAGAAGAGCACCTGGAAATGGTATCCAGGTGCTCTTCTCGTGTCTTCCGGTGAATCACTGCCTATCGGGTATCGGTGTCTTCGAAGATCAGCAGGGTCTGCGTATCCAGGACCGTTGGCAAAGACTGCAATTGCTCGAAGACCACGCGGCGCAGATCCAGATTGTCCTTGGCTCGCACCAGCAGGATCACATCGAAATTGCCTCCGACCAAGCCCACATGATGCACCTCGGGAATGGACGCCAAGTGATCGCGCAGTTCGCGCCAGGAATGCTGGCGGAGTTTCAAAGTCACGTAGGCGCTGGCCTTGAGCCCTGCCTTCACCGGATCAATCACCGCCGTATAACGAGTGATCACCCCGGTATCTTGGAGCTTTGCGATACGGGAATAGGCGTGGGCACGCGATACATGCACCTTTTGTGCCACGGTGGTGACCGACTGGCGCCCGTCGCTGGTTAGCTCAGCGAGGATCGCATGGTCGACATCATCGAGTTTTAACTCCGCTTCCGCGGCCATTGGTACTCCTTGTTGACGTGTCGGACGTCTCTGTTCCAAACACAATCTATCGAAACTTTTCGTCTACGAGTATAAGGATACCAATCGCAACTTTCCACGATTCCACGCCGGACTGGATACAGAATGCCACGCATACCCATAATTGATTGCAAATGATGTTTAGGTGAAGTGAGTCACAAGCAGTTGTGCTCATGGACCGAGCCAGAACCACGAAAGGTGGGAGAACATGAGCACTGAAGCGCATGCAGATCGCATCTCTGATGTCAGCAAGAAATTCGGGATTACCCCCGAAGACTACATGCTGCCAGCACGCCACATGATCAACCTGTTGAACCCGGACGGAACCCTGCGCCCAGAGGACCAGCAGGGCACTGAACCTGGCCACGAGTACCCGCTGCCAAGCCCGGCGCGGCTGCTGGAAGCCTATGCGGCGCTGGTCACCGGCCGCCGCGTCAACGACCAGAACTCCGCACTGGTCCGCCAGGGCCGCATGGCTGTCTACCCCTCCAGCCACGGGCAGGAAGCCTGCCAAATCGCAGCAGCCCTGTGCCTGGGCGAGAACGACTGGCTTTTCCCAACCTACCGCGACACGGTAGCGGTGCTGACCAAGGGCGTAGCCCCGATGGAAGTCATGACCAGCTTCCGCGGCGAATGGCACTGCGGCTATGACCCGAAGGCGTATAACTGCGCACCGATGTCCACCCCGCTCACGACCCAGCTGCTGCACGCAGTGGGTGTCGCCCACGCTGCCAAGCTGCGCGGCGAAGACACCGTAGTGGTGGCCATGTGCGGCGATGGCGCCACCAGCGAGGGCGACTTCCACGAAGCGCTGAACTTCGCCGCGGTCTTCAACCTTCCGGTGATCTTCTTCGTGCAGAACAACAAGTACGCCATCTCGGTTCCGCTCTCGCAGCAAAGTGCCGCCCCGTCCCTAGCCCACAAGGCTGTTGGCTACGGCATGGCCGGCGAGCGCGTGGATGGCAACGACCTGATGGCCTTGATGGCAATCATGACCCGTGCGGTGCGCATGGCCCGCGAAGGCAATGGCCCGCTGCTGATCGAGGCCCACACCTACCGCATGCAGGCGCACACCAACGCAGATGACGACAAGCGCTACCGCGAGGACTCCGAAGTCCAGGAATGGATCGCCAAGGATCCGGTGACCCGCATGAAGGCGTATTTGGATGATGCCGGGCTCTTGACCGATAGCACCGTCGCCAAGATCACCGCCGACGCCGAGTCGGTCGCCAAGACCTTGCGTGATGGCATGAACCAGGAAGCCAACACCGATCCACGTGAGCTGTTCGAGCACGTGTACTCGGCCAAGACCCCGCAGCTGGCTGAACAGCAAGCCATGCTCGTCGACGAACTAGACCGTGAGGAGGCCTAGGATGACTGCCACTACTTCGCGCTTGAACCCGAACGTCAGCGCTGCCACCGCACGAGCCGCAGCCAAGGCCGCCAATGAGCACCAGCCGGTGACCTTCGGCAAGGCGCTGAATACCGCCCTGGCTGATTCGCTGGTTGCCGACAACTCGGTAGTGATCTTCGGCGAGGATGTGGGAACCCTTGGCGGCGTTTTCCGCATCACCGACGGGCTGACCGCACGCTTTGGTTCCGAACGCTGCTTTGACACCCCGCTGGCCGAATCCGGCATTGTCGGCATGGCCGTGGGCATGGCCATCAACGGCATGCGCCCGGTTATCGAGATGCAGTTCGATGCATTCGCCTACCCGGCGTTCGAGCAGATCGCTTCGCATGTCGCCAAGATGCGCAACCGAACCCAGGGCAAGCTGAACCTGCCGATGGTCATCCGCATTCCGTACGCCGGCGGCGTGGGCGGCGTGGAGCACCACTGCGATTCCTCGGAAGCCTACTACGCCCACACACCAGGGCTGAAGGTCTTCACGCCCTCGTGCGTAGAGGATGCCTACCTGATGCTGCGCGAAGCCATCGATTCGGATGATCCGGTGGTCTTCTTCGAGCCGAAGAAGCTGTACTGGTCCAAGGAGCAGGTGGACTTGGCGCAGCTGGCCGAGCAGTACGAGGCCAAGAAGAGCGCTAGGACCGAGGGCCAGGCGCGCATCGCCCGTCCGGGCAGCGATGCCACGCTGATTACCTATGGTCCAAGCGTTTCCACCGCATTGGAAGCTGCCAAGTTGGCAGCCGAGGAAGGCATCAGCCTGGAAGTTCTCGACATCCGGAGCATTGTGCCCTTCGATGACGAGACCGTCTGCGCATCGGTGCGCAAGACCGGACGCGCTATCGTGGTTGCAGAAGCCCAAGGCTTCGCCTCGGTAGCCAGTGAAATCGTGGCCCGGGTGCAGGAACGCTGCTTCCACTCGTTGGCCGCTCCAGTGCTTCGCGTGACCGGATTCGACATTCCATACCCGGCCCCAACGCTGGAAAAGTTCCATCTTCCAAGCGCCGAACGCATTCTCGACGCGGTTGACCAGCTTCAGTGGGAGGCGTAAATGAGCATCAAGACTTTTCTCTTGCCAGACCTTGGCGAAGGCCTGACCGAAGCCGAGCTGGTGCGCTGGATGGTTGCCGCCGGTGACGTTGTCGCAGTTGACCAGCCCATAGCGGAGGTGGAAACCGCGAAGTCGCTGGTGGAGATCCCTTGCCCGTTTGAAGGCGTAGTCTCGACCCTGCATGGGGACGCCGGCCAGATGATGCTGGTGGATGAGCCTTTCATCTCCGTGAACACCGGCGGCGAAGAAGCTGAAGTGCCTGAAGCCGAACGTGCGCAGTCCTACCGCGAGGAAGAGCGTGCTGGCACCCAGGTACCTGCCGAAGAATCAGCAGAAGCCGATGAGGGTAGCGGCAACGTGCTCATTGGCTACGGCACTTCCTCTGCCCAGCGCAAGACCAGCCGTCGGCGCAAGCCGCGCGGCGGGGTAGCCGCGCCAGCGGCACAGGCACCGGCCGAAGCGGCCCGCGTGATCAACCCGCTGGTACGCAAACTGGCGCGGGATAACGCCTTGGATATCACAACGGTTCGAGGCTCTGGTCCAGAAGGGCTGATTCTGCGCACCGACGTGGAAGCTGCCTTGTCGGCTGATGCGGCGGCCGCTGCGCCGGCAGCACCGGCCCCGGCTTCCGCAGCCGCGGTGCCCGCTGCACCAGCCCAGGCTGGCGGGGCGGATTCGAAGACCGGCCTGCCGGTCGCATCTTCCCAGGTGCTCTCGGGCGTGCGCAAGACCATCGCCACCGCGATGAGCACTTCGCGCCGCGAGATCCCCGAGGCTACCGTGTGGGTGGATGTCGATGTCACCAAGCTGCTGAAGCTGCGATCGAAGATCAAGGAAGCCGAAGGCCAAGCTCCAAGCGTCATGGCACTGATCTCCCGTTTCGCGGTGGCCGGCTTGCGGCGCTTCCCTGAACTGAACAGCCGCATTGAGGCTGAAGCTGACGGGGGCTTGCGCCATACCCTCTTCGAGGGCGTGAACCTCGGGTTCGCAGCCCAGACCGATCGCGGCCTGGTTGTGCCAAATGTGCGCAACGCCCACAAGCTGAACGCCAAGGAACTGTCAGCCGAGTTCGCTCGACTGGCTACGGTGGCCCGCGAGGGCAAGGCCGGTGTCGCCGACCTGTCCGGCAGCACCTTCACCATCAATAACTACGGCGTGTTCAATGTTGATGGCTCCGCGGCCATCATCAACTACCCGGAAGCGGCCATTCTGGGGCTGGGGCGCATCATCGAGAAGCCGTGGGTGGTCAATGGCAAGATCAAGGTCCGTTCCATCTGCGAGATGACACTGAGCTTTGACCACCGGGTCTGCGATGGCGGAACCGCTGCCGGCTTCATGCGCTATGTTGCTGACGCGATGACGGATCCAAAGACTGCGCTGGCTTCGCTCTAGCGCCTACTGTGCGCAGTGCTCGCTCTCAAGAGTGATCTTGATGCCCGTCGAACCTCACGAGGATTGACGGGCATCACCTTTTTTGCTGATATTTCATCTATGTTCGATCATTTATCAGCATGTCAAATATAGGTTGCTAGAATTGAACCAATTATTATTTCTATGATGGAAATATGTTGGGTTGCATCCTAGCCGCTAATGACGCGGGCTAGGCAGCAGGAACAGGGGATTGAGATGTCAACAGCGGGGACCGGAATCAAGAACCGGCCATTCATCTACCTGCTGCTCCTGCTACCGACGGCCATTGTGCTGGGCGCCTACGCCCTGCTCGCCGGCAAACTGCCGGAAATGACCGCCACTCACTGGAGTTCGACCTATCCGGACGAGTTTACCCGCACCGCGGTGTTTGTTCCCGTCTGCATCGGGCTATGCATTCTTGGTGCCATCACCGGAGTGATTTCCTTGGCGCTGCGCCGCAAACCGGCACTGCTCATGGTGCTGCTCTTCGCCGGCGGGTTGCTCTCCTGGAGTGCAGCTGGCGTATTCGTCGGCTCGGCGGTGCCTACAGCGCTCGCCGAGACACCTGAAACCGCAGTGCTGGGCGGCATGATGGTTGTGCTGATTGCCTGCTCGCTGCTGGGCATTGCGCCACTGTGGGTCAGCGGCATCTACCAGCAATACACCAGGCAATCCGTTGAGGCCCGCCAGGCACGAAGTGATGCAGCGCAGGGCATCCAGCGGCCTGTTGCGGCGGGGACACCAGCCATGGCCCGGCAAGAATTCAATCAAACGATGGCAGCACCGTGGTGGATGTGGCTGCTATGCCTGGTGGTGTTCGCGGCGCTTTTCATTGCTGTTGCGTTGCCGCTGCTGACCGGTGACAGCCAAGATGGCGACTGGGTGGGCTTCATCGTTGCCATGACCCTGTCGGCCGTGGCGTGCGTATCGATTCTGGGTTTGATCTGGATTCGGGTATCGATCAGCGGCGATCGCTTCCGGGTATCATCAGCGGTCTTGGGGTTCCCGATGCGAACCATCAAAATCGACGAAATTGAATCTGCGACCAGCGAAAAGATCGTTCCCATGATGTGGGGAGGCTGGGGCTGGCGAATCATTCCAGGCGGTTCGGCCATCGTGATGAAAGAACACGAAGGCCTCGTTTTCGAACTCAAGAACAAGAAGCGTTTCGCCGTGACCATCCCGGAATCGCAGCAAGCCGCAGACCTGCTCAATGCCCGTATGGCCTGCGGGAAACAGTAGCGAATAACGTTTCTGGGCCTGCGCCCTACTTATTGAAGGTGCGCATGGGCCCGATAACCACCGAGCGCAGCACCAAGCCGGATACCAGCGAAGCAGCCACGACATGGATGATCCCCAATGCCGCGTAGACCAATTGCAGGAACTCCGGGATCTTCTGGATATGCGGGTGCGGCAGGAGGAACGAGAGCCCGATTACCGCAGCCCAGACAACCAGGCTGCCGGCCCCAACTTTCCTCGACCAGGTGCCCTTTGGCAGTTCATGGCTCAGCGGCTGGATGCGCTGGAGCACTACCGAGGCCAAGACCATCCAGAATCCGGCCACCACGAAACCAGCTGCAATGTCACTTGGACGGTGCCAACCGCAGATCAAAGTGGCCACCCCGGTCACCGTCGCGAACAACCACGCGATCGGCTGGACTACCGGACGCAGTTTCGGTGGTGAAACCAGGTACATCAGTCCCATTGCGGCGGCAGCGGCGGTGGTGTGTCCTGAGGGAAAAGAATTTCCTGTGGTGCCGAAGTTGAAATCCGGGCGGGACAAGATCTCGTGCTTGAGCAATTGCGTGCTGCCCGCTGCGGCTGCGGCCGCGATGACCGCCACGATGGCCCGCAGGAAGCGCCGGTCGCGAATCACGCGATACAGCAGGAAAACTGCCGCAATGATGCCGCAGATTGCCGGCAAGAGATTCAGGAATTCACGGATCGGATTAATCAGGTCCGTCCGGGGCCACCATTGCGACCACGCTATGAATCCAGCCTGATCGGCCCATTGCCCCACACGCTGCTGGACGAAAAATACGTATTCGAGGCAGAACAGCGAAATCAGCAACAGCAGAGCCCACCACCACCTGATATGGTGCGGGCGCGCGGATGCGGGATTGCGAGGCATATCTCTAGGGTGTCATATCCGGCACGGGGAACGGCACAGTTCAGGCATGTAACTATGCCCACCCTCGATAGGCTTAGAGCATGAGTGTTGAACTTCCGCCCCTTGAAGATCTGCTGGCAAATTCCCATGTTGTCCGCTTGCCGATGCGTGTGAAATTCCGTGGTGTCACCCAGCGTGAAGCGCTGCTGATCAACGGGCCGGAAGGTTGGGGCGAGTTCTCTGCATTTACCGAATACGGACCGGCCGAAGCCTCACGGTGGCTAGCCGCCGGAATCGAGGCCGCTTACCAGCCGTTCCCGGAACCGTTGCGCACCAGCATTCCGGTCAACGCCACCTTGCCTGCGGTTGCGGTCAAAGATGTCGGAGCGGTTCTCGAACGCTATGACGCGCCGCACACCATCAAGATCAAGGTGGCAGAAAAAGGCCAGGGGATTGAGCAGGACCTGGCGCGTGTAGCTGAGGCCCGTCGGCTCTACCCGCAAGCAGCGCTGCGCGTGGACGCGAACATGGGATGGGATATTGCCCAGGCGATCCCCGCCTTGAAGGCCCTGAGCGAGTACGACCTGCAATACGCGGAGCAACCAGTGCCTGGCATTACCGGGCTGGCAGAAGTCCGCGAGCAACTGCGCAACGCCGGCAACCCCTTGAAGATCGCCGCTGATGAAGCGGTGCGGAAGCACACCGACCCCTTGGAAGTCTCGCGGTTGGGCGCCGCAGATCTGATGGTCATCAAGGCCCAACCGCTGGGCGGCATCGGTGCGGTGCTGGAAATTGCCAAGCAAGCGGAACTGGATGTTGTCGTCTCCAGCGCCCTGGATACTTCGGTAGGGCTGGCCCAAGCCGCCGCCTTAGCCAGCGCGCTGCCAGAACTGCCCTATGCCTGCGGCCTTGCGACCGGCACCTTGTTCGCCGAAGACGTATGTGCCGAGCCGTTGCTGGCCACCGCTGGGTACTTGCCGGTGCGTCGCATTGAGCCGGATCACCAGAAATTGGATGGCTTGCGTCCGCAAGAGGCGCGCGTGCGCTGGTGGCTGCAACGCCTGGAGACCTGTTATGCCGAGCTGACTAGGGGATAACCTCAGGCAAGAATCTATTTCCCCGGCGTTAACCTTTGCGTTGCATTTAGAACACTTCCAAGTGAAAACCTCAGTTCGAGTCATTCCCCTGACAATGAGCCACATACTGAGGAAGTGAGCGGATCATGAATCCAACCCGTACCCTTTTGCCAATGCTGGGCCACACCCGCGGCGGTCGTTCTGCAGCTACTTGCCACTTCAAGTGCGCCGACGCCTGCACCAAGCCGGATTGCAACACTTCGTCCAACGGGTACTTCAAGGACATTGCTGACAAATCGCTCTCCCGCCGCGGCATGCTGGGCCTGGGTGCCGTCGGTGCTTCAGCGCTGGTCATCGGCCCGCAGCTTTTCGGTGCAGCCGACGCTACCGCGGCACCACTGGTGCCAATGAAGCCGGGCAAGGGCGGGCACCTTTCATTCGATGCCATTGAGCCGGTGTCGCGTTCGGTGGATACTGTTTCCGTTCCAGAGGGCTACGACTGGAATGCCATCATCCGCTGGGGCGACCCGCTCTTCAAGAACACCGCGGAATTCGATGCTTCCAAGCAGTCCGCCCGCAAGCAGGCCGAGCAGTTCGGCTACAACTGCGACTACCTGGACATCATTGTCGACAAGTACTCGGGACGCACCGGCGTGCTGGTTGCCAACCACGAATACACCAATGAAGACATGATGTTCGACTCGGCTTGGTTCGAAGCGAACCAGGAAGAAGCCCGCAAGATCGCGATGAACGCGCATGGCTTCTCCGTGGTCGAGGTCAAGCGCAAGAAGAATGACAAGAAGTGGAGCTACGTGCAGGGCGGCGAACGCAACCGCCGCATCACCGCCAGTACTGAATTCCGGGTCGATGGTCCAGCCGCAGGCAGCGACCTGCTCAAGACCGGCGCAGATCCAACCGGTACCAAGGTTCTTGGCACCTTGAACAACTGCGCCGGAGGCACCACCCCATGGGGCACCGTACTCTCCGGTGAAGAAAACTTCGACCAGTATTTCCGCGGCAAGGGCACCGCCGAGGAATCCCGCTACGGCATTGGCACCACCGCGACCGACCGCGGCTGGGAAGAAAGCGACCCGCGCTTCGGCCTGCACAACGAAGGCTACGAAAACGAAGCCAACCGTTTCGGCTGGGTAGTCGAAATCGATCCGCAGGACCCTTCGTCCACCCCGGTCAAGCACACCAGCCTGGGCCGTTTCAAGCACGAGGGCGCCAACGTTCGCATTGCCAAGAACGGCAAGGCTGTTGCCTACTCCGGCGATGACTCGCGCTTCGAGTACCTGTACAAGTTCGTCTCGAAAAACACTTTCTCCAAGCACGATCGCAAGCACAATATGGGCTTGCTCTCCGAAGGCGACCTGTACGTTGCCAAGTTCGCCGGCAACTCTCCAGCTAGCGAGATCGACGGCAGCGGCGCAGTTCCGTCTGATGGTGCTTTCGACGGCATGGGAACCTGGCTGCCACTGGTGAAGAACGGCGAATCCAAGGTGGAGGGCATGGGCATCGACGAGGTGCTGGTCTACACCCGCCAAGCAGCTGACAAGGTCGGCGCCACCAAGCTGGACCGTCCCGAAGATGTTGAGCCAAGCCCGGTATCCGGCAAGGTCTATGTGGCACTGACCAACAACACCGACCGCGGCAAGGACGGCAAGGAAGGCGCAACCGAGGTCAGCCCACGGGTACGCAACCGCGACGGCCACGTCTTGGAAATCACCGAAGCCGGCAACGACGCCACCGCCGCGAAGTTCACCTGGAACATCTTGTTGGTTGCCGGCGATCCAAATGTGAACGGATCGACCTACTTCTCCGGCTACCCAACGGACAAGGTCTCGCCGATTTCCTGCCCGGATAACCTGGCATTCGATTCCAAGGGCAACCTGTGGATCTCCACCGACGGCGCCCCTGGCACCATCGGCTACTCCGATGCACTGCACAAGGTCACCCTGACCGGCAAGGATCGCGGCCGTGTCGAGCAGTTCCTGGCCGTGCCAACCGGCGCAGAGACCTGCGGCCCGCTGATCCATGACAAGGACAACTCGGTCTTCGTCGCGGTGCAGCACCCGGGTGAAGGCGGCAGTTTCGCCAGCCCTACCTCGCTGTTCCCGGACTTCGTGAAGAACGCAGGAGGAGCCGGCAAGGGCGAGTTCTACGGCCCGCGCCCATCGGTCGTCCAGGTCTTCAAGCAAGATGCGAAGCCGGGCAAAGGAAACGGCAAGGGCAAGGGACACGACAAAGGCAAGGGTCACGACAAATAAGTCGGACTAGCCTGCAGTGCAAGGGCGTCGGCAGGATCCTCTCCGGGATCCGGCCGGCGCCCTTTGCCGTTCCAAGTCGGTTGACCGGCACGTCAAGGCATAGACTTGGATCATTGCCTTCAGCTTTGGAATCTAAGGAGTCATGCGGCGTGGGAATGCAGCAACCTGGCGAGCAACGCGCCATCACTACAGCTCGCCATGTGCTCTCCGCCCTGATTAGTGCCGGGATCAGGGATCTGGTGATTTCTCCCGGTTCGCGCAGCGCGCCCTTGGCCTATGCTGCAGCCGAGGCAGAAGCCGCGGGGATCCTGGATATCCATGTGCGCATCGACGAACGCTCCGCGGCCTTCATGGCACTGGGCCTCGCCCAAAGCACCATGCGGCCGGTAGCCCTCGCCGCCACCAGCGGCTCGGCCATCGGGCAGATGCTGCCTGCAGTAATGGAAGGCAACCACACCGCGACACCACTTCTGGTCCTTTCTGCCGACCGTCCCGATGAACTGCACGGAACCGGAGCCAGCCAGAGCACGCGCCAGAAAACCCTCTTTGGCGAGCACGTTCGCCTGGCCGCCAATGTCCCCGCTGGGGCCAATCCGCAACACGAGGTCCAACGCGCATTACTGGCCTTGGCCGGTGACCAGCACACTGCCGCAGGTCCGGTCCAATTGAATCTGCAGTTCCGGGATCCGCTCACCCCCGCACAGGACGAGAGGATCGAGAGCCAAAGCTGGACGGCAGTTGAGCCGGGGCAGTGGAAGGCACACGACCAGCTGGACAGAGCGAGCTTGCCGGTCCAGCAGCTGGAGCCACGCCGGAGTGTTGTCATTGCCGGGCATGGCGCCGGAGAAGAGGCGCAACGTTTCGCCCAGGCTTTGGGGCTGCCATTGTTTGCCGAGCCATCTTCCAACGCACGGTTCTCGGCCAACGCCATTGGCCACTACCGTCCCCTGATCACGGCGGGCATGGACCGCATTGAACGCGTGGTGCTCTTTGGCCGTCCGACGTTGAGCCGCCCGGTGGGCCAGCTTCTGGCCAACCCGGCGATCGAATCGGTGATTTGGCAGCCTCAGCCGGTGGCCTGGTATGAAGCGGGCCGGCGTCGCGAAACCCCGGTCAGCTCTTGGAGCGAATTGCAGGAGTTCGCCGGCACCGGTGCAAAGGGGTGGCTGGAAGCATGGCAGCAGCTCGATGCCCAGGCCTTGGCCGTGCGCCAGGGCCTCAGCCGCGAATCGGCGATTAACGGGGTAGATGTCGCCGACGCCATTTGGGAACACGCACCAGAAGTTCTCCTGCTTGGCTCATCGAATATAGTTCGCGACTTCGACTTGGCGGCCCGCCCCGCGCCCGGACGAACCATGACCGTGCATGCCAACCGCGGCCTTGCCGGAATTGATGGAACCATTGCCACCGCCTTGGGCCTGGCCCAGGGCGGCAAGCGGCGCACACTGGCGGTAATGGGAGATATCACCTTCGCCCATGACGCCAGTTCGCTGTCCTGGACCCCCGGCGAGGAGCAGCCAATGGTGGATATCGTGGTCTACAACGACGGGGGAGGAGCAATCTTCTCCACACTGGAGCACGGAGCCGTGGATGCCTCGGGCCGCTACGCCAATGCGGTGGAACGCCTCTTTGCCACGCCGCAGCAGCTGAGCCTGCCTGCGCTCGCCGAAGCCTATGGTTGGCAGTACGCCATGGCGGCAAGCAAGGAAGAGCTTAGCGCCATCTTGGCTGCAAGGCAGCCGGCGAACCTGCGCCTGATTGAAGTGCCGGCATCACGGAGCAGCCTGCGCGCGGAGAATCTTGAGTTGAACCGGAAGATCGGGCAGCTTTCCTGGCCAACGACCTAGGGCAAAAGAAATTCCCCTGCCTTGCCCGTCGGCAAAGACGGGCAACGCAGGGGAATTTTTGCAGTTGAACTCAGATATCCACGTGCGTGGGATCGAGCACGCGACGCAGGAAGTCCTGGGTACGTGGCTGCTGCGGATTGCCAATGACATCCACGGCCTTGCCTTCTTCCACCACGACGCCACCGTCCATGAAGAACACGCGGTCAGCAACTTCCTTGGCGAAAGCCATCTCGTGGGTGACCACCAGCATGGTCATGCCCGCTTGGGCCAGATTCTTCATAATGGACAGGACCTCGCCCACGGTCTCCGGATCCAATGCACTGGTTGGCTCATCGAAGAGCATCAGCGTTGGTTCCATGGATAGCGCTCGGGCAATGGCCACGCGCTGCTGCTGGCCGCCGGAAAGCTGGTCGGGGTAGCGATCGCCGAAGTCGCCCAGGCCTACACGTTCCAGATTGCGCAACGCGACCTTCTGGGCGTCGGCCTTCTTGCGCTTGAGCACCTTGATAGGGGATATCGTGCAGTTCTCCAGCACGGTCAGGTGCGGGAAGAGGTTGAACTGCTGGAAGACCATGCCTACTTGCTGGCGCATCTTGTCCAGGTTCACATCGGGATCGGTGACATTGAAGCCACCGACCATAATGGTTCCTCCGTTTGGCTGCTCCAGCAAATTCACGCAACGCAGCAGAGTGGACTTGCCTGAACCGGATGGGCCGATCAGGCAGACAACCTCGCCCGGAGCAACATTCAGGTCAATGCCCTTGAGCACTTCGTTGCTACCGTAGGACTTGCGCAGTCCGGTGATTTCCACGCCCGAAGCATGGACTGAAAGTTCATTGGTGTCAGTCGACATTTTCAAGTCCTATCTATCGCTTGGTCTTGGCGGCGCGGGATTCAAACTTGCGGGCCACCAAGCTCAGCGGGATGGTGATCACCAAGTAGAACAGGCCGGCGACGACCAGCGGGGTGATGCCGGCATCGATTTGCGAGATGCCGTCACGGCCAAACTTGGTCATTTCGTACTGGGCCATCGACGCACCGAGGATGAATGCCAACGAGGTGTCCTTGGTCAGCAAGATGATTTCGTTGGTCATGGGCGGCAAGACGATCTTGAACGCCTGCGGAATCACGATGGTGACCATGGCACGCCACGCTGGCATGCCCAACGAACGGGCAGCTTCGGTCTGCCCCTTGGGCACCGCCTGCAGGCCTGCACGCAGGGTCTCAGCGATGTAGGCGGCCGAGACCAGGCCCAAGGCGCACATGACATTGACCGGCTGCGGCCACTGGGTTCCGAACGCCTGAGGCAAGCCGAAGCCGAAGGCCAATAGGACCAGGATGGCTGGAATACCGCGGAAGAATTCGATAAATGCAGTGGCGAACCAGCGATATGGCGCGAAGGACGCCATTTTCATCAGGGCCAGAAGCAGACCCAGGATGAGGCCGAAGGCGAAGGAGATGATCGTGTAGAAGATCGTGTTCTTCAGACCGACCAAGATCATGCCAGGGAACATCGGTCCCAATTTGTCGAAGGAGAAGAAGGCATAAATGGCCTTGTTCCAATCAACGGCCAAGACCAGTGCGATGATCGCGATGATGAAGATGGCGATTTGAATGGTCTTGCTCATGCGGGCGCGCTGACGTGTAGTCATTGCCATGCTTGATTACCTCTCATAAAGGAAGCGGAAGCTGGACTGCCAACCTGTGGGTGCAGTCCATGCCCCCGCTTGCCTTGGAATCAGTTGATGCTCGAGAATTACTTCTCGCCGAACCACTTCACAGTCAGTTCTTCCATGGTTCCTGCATCGGCCAGCCGCTTGAGGGTGCCATTGACCAGTTCCAGGGTCTTGGGCTGGTCCTGCGGAACTGCAATGCCCAGCTGCTCGCCGGTCTTGAAGTCGGCCACGACGCTGAAGCCGTCCTTATCCTTGATCGCGTAGCCCAATACCGACTGGTTGCCCAGCAATGCATCCACTTGGCCAGCCAGAAGTGCCTGGGTTTGCAAACCGGCATCCTCGAAGCCAACGATGTTGCTCAAGCCCTGTTCCTTGGCGTACTTCTCGCCGGTGGTGGCCTGCTGGACGCCGACCTTCTTGTCCTTGGCGGATTCAAGATCCTTGATTTCAGAACCGTCAGCCGAAATCAGCACCAGATCGTCATCCATATAAGGGGTGGAGAAGTCCATCTTGGCCGAACGCTCTTCGGTGATCGATACCGAGGAGATCGCGATATCGCACTGGGTGCTGAACAGGCCGGATTCAATGGAGTCGAAGCTGGCGTCGATGACGTTCAGATCCAGTTCTGCATCCTTGGCAATCTCGGCAGCGATATCCATATCGAAGCCGACGTTCTTGCCGTCCTTGACGAATTCGAATGGTTCGTAAGGAATGTCTGAGCAAATGGTGAGTTTGCCTTCGTTGAGCGGGAAGGAACCAGCTTCGGCTTCACCTTCGGAACTGGAGCCGGAACCGCAGGCGGTGAGAGCCAGCAGTGCAACGGACGTGACGGCAACAGCGGAGGCGAACTTCTTCTTGAGACTACGCATAGGATCAGAACCTACTTTCGGGTTATGCGAGTGGATCAGTGCGTAGCCACAATCATAACCGGGGCAACACTAGGCTGAGATTCACCTCACACATGTCGCGTCGAGGCTAAGTATTATTTATGCTCAGTGCGATCCTAGCGGCCTTGATCCGCTGTGCAGCCTGCGCCTACTCGGCTCCGAGGGCTTGGCGCATGGGGCGCATCTTCGCCCATGATTCGGCTAGTTCATCCTCGGGCACCGAGCCCGGAACAATGCCGCAACCCGCGTACAAGCGCATCAGCTTTTCGTCTTCCAGGATTCCGCCACGCAGCGCGATGCCGAATTCGCCATCGCCACGGCTGTCAACCCAGCCCACGGGGCCGGCATACGGTCCGCGGTCCATGCCTTCCAGCTCGCGCAAGAGCACGCCAGCCTTCTTGGTCGGCGTGCCGCACACGGCAGCGGTCGGATGGAAAATCTCGGCAACATCCAGTGCGGTAGGCAGAACGCCGGCGGCATCGGCGCGCAGCTGGGCGCGTACGTCGCTGGCCAAATGCCAAACATTGGGAAGCTGCAGAATAAAAGGTTCTTCCGGCGCGCTCATGCCGTGCGAAATGGGATTCAGGGAAGCCGTGAGCGAATCTATGGCCAGCTGGTGCTCGTTGCGCTGCTTCGGATCTTCAAAGAGATTGCGGTGCGCGAAACCGGGGTCCTCAGCGCCAGTGGCCGCGCGGTCCAGCGTGCCAGCTAATACGCGGGCCTCGGCCAAGCCGTCGGTAACGCGCACCAGCATCTCCGGGGTAGCGCCTACCAGGCCGTCCACTGAATAGGTCCAGCAATTGCCATAGTGCTCGGTCAGCGCATCGACCACGCGGGCAAGATTGATCGGGGTGGAACTATGTGCCAACACATCGCGGGCCAGCACCAGCTTGGAAATTCCGCGTTCCTCGAAACGGCCCAGCGCCTGATCCACGGCATCAAGGTAGGAACCGGCGGTCAGCTGCCCGCTGGTCAGTTCGATGCTGCCCGGTTCGCTCGCTGGCAACGACGCATCGGCCATCGCGGCTTCGGCGCGTGCCAAAGCCTGCTGGTAGGTCAGCCCGTCGAGTTCCTCTGCGCTGCCGGTGATGGTAATCCAGGACTTTTCCTCATCGCGTCCGATCACCAGCTGCGGGATCACCATGCGCGATTCGAAGACGCTGGTGAAGGAGAACGCAAAAGAACCGAAGGACACCAGGCCGCTGCCGGGGCGGGCGATCGGGTCAATGATCTGTGCCTGTTCGATGACCTGTGCAAGCCAGGCGCGGGCACGTGCAAAGCGCTCTTCGCCGTGGGTGTGCAAGCGGGCCGCAGTGCCAAAGCCAACCAGACCGTGGCCGTTGCGGGTCCAGACCAAGCTTCGGTGACGCAATGAGTCGGCAACCAGTGTTTCGGGGGCATCAAGGTATTCAAAGGTGATGCTGGTGAGAACAGGAGCCGACGGCTGATGAGCACTGGCGCTAAGAACGGGCGAATCTGCAGACATGATAAGGCTAAGCCTACCGCGCAATGCCGGGGGAAAAGGCTTGCGGGTGTCCGTGGTCACCCCTGTGAGATCGGCCGGGTCTGGTGAGAAGTGCCGGGGGAACCCGGTAAACTCTAAAACGACCTCCTAGGTCGCTGGTACCAGACCGGTATGCCCGGTCTGGCCATGCCAGCAATGTGCAGAGGAAAGCATCGGCTAGAGTGAAGAGATGTTTGCGTGCATCTTGCAGGCAGATTGCCTTCGCATACCGCGATGGCCAACCCGATGAAAGATAAGTAAGCCGTAGAACAGTGACTGATTCGAAGAGCAACTGGACCGCAGCCGGACACGACGTGTCCGACTCGATTGAGCTGAATCCTGAAACCGCTGCATTAGCTGCGGCCATCAATCTTCCCTCGGGCTTCGCTTTGCTGGCCGAGGACCCGGACTTCGGTCCGGCTATTTCCATCGGCATGGCAAAGGTGGAGAAGCTGCTGCGCGACGCGCTGGCCAACTCCGACCCCTTGATCGACGCATCCAGCCGCCACCTCGTTGAGGCCGGAGGCAAGCGAGTGCGTCCCCTGCTGGTGCTGCTGACTTCCCTGCTGGGCGACGGCGTGAATGACGATGTCATCAAGGCCGCTGCCGTAGTGGAACTCACCCACCTGGCAACCCTGTACCACGATGACGTCATGGACTCTGCTCCAATGCGCCGCGGTGCACCAACAGCTCACGAGGTGTGGGGCAACTCGGTGGCGATTCTCGCCGGCGACCTGATCTTCGCCCGTGCATCGGTCTTCGGATCCGAGCTGGGCCCAGAAGCAGTCATGTGGCAGTCGCGCACCTTCGAGCGCTTGTGCCTCGGACAGCTGCATGAATCCATCGGCCCGCGCGAGGGCGACGATGCCATCGAGCACCACATCCAGGTAATCAGCGACAAGACCGCGTCGCTGCTCTCCACCTCCGGAGCCTTCGGCGCCCGTTTCGGTGGCGCCCCGCAGTACATTGAGGTACTGCGCGAGTATGGCGAAAAGGTTGGCGTTGCCTTCCAGGTCGCCGATGACGTGATCGACTTGGCATCCACGGAAGCCGACTCGGGCAAGACTCCGGGCACCGATTTGCGTGAAGGCGTGCCGACCTTGCCAATTCTGCTGCTGCGCCAGGCAGCAGCAGAGGGCGACGCGCAAGCGCAGCAGGCTATCGAGCTGGTTGATGCGGATCTGGCCACCGATGAAGCACTGGCGGCCGCTGTGGAAGCTGTCACCTCGCACCAGGCAATCCATGATGCATGGAAGGCCGCACGCCAGTGGGCCGATGACGCGATTGCCGTCTTGGCTCCACTGCCCGAGGGCACCGTGAAGCAGGCGCTGATTTCCTTCGCGGATGCGGTTGTTACCCGCGAAGCCTAGGCAAGCTCGAACAAGCAAAACCCCGGAAGGCTGCAAAGGTCTTCCGGGGTTCTGTTTTGCCCGCGGCTGCTGCCAGATCCCTGCTAGAGCTGGTCGTTGCAGTTCTGCCCGTCGTCGGTTGACGCTTTACTCCCAGGACGATTCTTGCTGGCGGTAAAGAATCTGACGGCGAGAATGACCAGGCCAATGGCCACGAGGGCCGGGATGATGTAGAAAATAATCAGTTCGTAGGTATTCGGGACCAGGGGATTCATGTCTTCATCTTATGAAGGTCCTGACAGATGCAGTACCACCTCAGTGATGATATTCCTGTAAACCGGGAGCATGGCCCTAGTGCTGAGCGGAAAATGCCTGAGGTCTCCCATAAGTGGCAAGCAGGCCCCGGCAACGAATTCTCGTTCCCGGGGCCCGCGCGCGCCAGCGTCATGCCCTCGTGCTTATCGGACGATGTTCTCCGGGACCAGCGGCTGCGGATGCTCGGGGGAAAAGAGCGCTTGGCGCAGCTGCTGCGCTTTGCCGGCCCGATCCTGGATCGATACCCGGTGGCGCAGCTGCCGATAGAGCTCGTCATCGGCGTAGCGCGGGAAAACGTGCTGATGGTAATGCCAAACATGCTGATTGCCCGCAGGCTCATTATGCTGCCGAGTGCTCGTGCCTTCGGGATTCCAGGCGAGCTTCATCGCCAAGGCAACGCGCTTGGTCTCCCGCATGATCGCGGCGCCGGTCTGCTCGTCCAGATCGTAGAGCGCTTCCAGATGCGCGGTCGGAATGATCATCACGTGCCCGCCGTAATTGCCGAACCCATCACAAGCCATGATTGCTGCCACCAGATCTGTCTGGTAGATCAGATCCGTGGGCGCGCACAAGTTGTCCAGGCTGAAAGGCTGGTCGTTGACCAGCTCGCAGAAGGGACACTGGTAGTTGGCTGGTTCATGGGAACGGTGGAGCACTAGTCCTCCAATTCGGCGGCCAGCTCTTCAAACACCCAGGTGTACATGTCCAGGGTGAATTCGCTGAAGGTGCCTTCCTCGCTGGTCCATTTTCCCTTGGCATTGCTGCGGCGGTAGACGATTGGATCCGGAACATCGAGCTGGGATGCCTTGAAGCCCCACACGAACTTCTCTTCCTCATCTTCCAGGAACAGGAGGTAGCCGTCTTCGATTTCCAGTTCTTCAGGGTCGAAGAAGTAGTGGTAGGCCTCCATGAAATCCTCATTGTTGCCCAGAGCACGATAGAACTCTTCAAGGACAAATGGAATTGAAACCTTGGACTGCGCCAGCCCTTCGCGCAATTCTTCGGCGCTCAAGCCATCGGCTTCGTTCCACTGGTCTTCCAAGTACTTGGGAACCAGGGAACAGAACTTCTCTAGAAACATGTCTGCCATGTCTTTATCCTATCGAGATTAGCCCAGCTCAAGGGCACTCAACGCGATCCAGAGCTGGACTCGGTCGCTAGTCACATTAGGGTCGTAGCCAGAAAGATCGGAAATCTGCTGGATCCGGTAGCGCACCGTATTGCGGTGCAGGCCCAAGGACTCGGCCACTGCCCCCACCGAGCCATCGCGGTTGAGGTATTCACGCAAGGTCAGCAATAGGTCAGAATCGTGGGAGGCGTCGAATTCCTGCAACGGGCCCAGGGCTTCGATGGCCAAATCCTGCAGCGGAACATCGTGGGCGGCGAGCAAGAGCGAGGTGAGAGAAAGCTTGGTGGGTTCGTTGACCCGCTCTCCGTGGCGCAGGGACTCCAGGGCCTCGAAGTAGCTCCAGCGGATGCCGGTGGTATTCGGGTAGCGCCCGCCGTAGCCCACCCGAGCCGGAAGGCCGGCCGCGAGCAGATACTCATCGAGGTGCTTGATGGACAGCTGCAGCTTGCTGTGCGCGACAATGATCGCCAAGCGGCCATCTATGATGGCTGAGACCTGCGAGGACAGATCTGCGGGCAGTGGCAGAGTTTGCAAACGCTCGACCTGTGATGGAGCCTGCACCAGGATGACCGAGTGCTCACGCTGGGTATTCAAGCCAAGTGCCCCAAGGCGGCCAGCGGCATCGGCGCCAACCAGGGCGCCAGTGGCGAGGTCCTCGAGCACCTGGCCGTTGGCATGGCGCTGCGAGGCGCGCAGGCGGGATTTATTGGCCAGTTCCAGCCCGATCAGCGACTGCGCGTAATCGACTACTGGATGGTGGACATAGGGTTCTGCAATATGCAGGGTGCACTTATCACGCAGGCCCGTGGCCACTGGGCGCTCATTCCAGGAACGTGCAGGGTCATAGTCCCCGCTGATCACTTCGCCGTGCAGGGTCAGCGCTACCTGGGTGCCGAGCATTCGCTCGAGTTCCTCGAGCATGCTGTCCAGATCCGAGGAAAGCAGCGTCTGGGCCAGCTTCTGGTGGGATTTCAACAGACTTTCAACACGCTTGAGATGGTCGGAATTCAGTGCTTCGGCGATCAGCCGGGTAATTGCGGCAAAGGGTATCTGATAGGGCACCTCGAAGACAGGAAGCCCTACTTCGCGGGCGGCTTCAACGGTCGCTTGCGGTACTGAAGCGTGTTCCAGACCTGTACCGAAACCTAAAGCGACGGCATCGTTGGCCGCAAGGACTTTGACGAACTGCCGCTGTGCGGCTTTTGTCTTCTGGCGCACGCCGGTGGTCAACACAATTTCTCGCCCGGTCAGGAACTGCGACGGGTCAAGCAGCTCGGTCACCGCGCCCCAGGTGATGACCATGCCATCGCGGTGGGTGTGTTCAGTCAGCGGTCGAAGATCGAGCTCGTCATGTTCCAGAAGACCGCGTAAACTAATTGCCATATAGCCATTCTAGAGGGATGGCGAAAAGTTCCCGATTTAGCAATATGCTCAAAATGTGGACACGCGACCCCTAGAAATGACCACAATGTGAAAGTTTTGCAGTAGCTTAGACACATGAGCACTCCATCTTCATCACAGGGCGCTCCACTCGCAACCGAGAAGCGTGAGACTTTCAGCTCCCGAAAGTTGTTCATCCTTTCAGCGATTGGTTCGGCCGTTGGTCTGGGAAACATCTGGCGTTTCCCTTACGTCGCCTACGAAAACGGCGGCGGCGCATTCTTGATCCCATACCTGGTCGCAATTCTCTGCGCCGGTATTCCGTTGCTGTTCCTCGACTACTCCATCGGCCACCGCTACCGCGGCTCTGCTCCGCTGGCGTACCGCCGGGCCAACCGCAAGGCCGAGGTCCTGGGCTGGTGGCAGGTACTGATCTGCTTCATCATCGCCATCTACTACGCGGCCATCATTGCGTGGGCGGCCATGTACTGCTGGTTCTCCATCACCAAGGCTTGGGACAAGAACGCCGACGGCGCCGCCGGGTTCTTCATGAACGACTTCCTCAAGGTCTCGGAAAACGTCAACGTCGGCTTCGACTTCGTCGGCAACATCTTCATCCCGATGTTCTTCGTTTGGCTGGTGACCATCGTGATCATGGTCGCCGGTGTGAACAAGGGTATTTCCCGGGCAAACGCCGTCTTCATGCCGCTGCTTATCGTCATGTTCCTGATTCTGGTAGTCCAGTCGGTCTTCCTGCCGGGAGCTATCGATGGCCTGAACGCATTCTTCACCCCTGACTTCGCGGCACTGTCAAACCCTGCGGTGTGGGCTGCGGCCTTCGGGCACATCTTCTTCTCGCTGTCCGTGGCTTTCGGCATCATGGTGACGTACTCGTCGTACATGAAGCGCAAGAGCGATCTGACCGGTTCGGGCTACGTTGTTGCCTTTGCCAACTCAAGCTTCGAACTGCTTGCAGGTATCGGCGTGTTCGCGGCGCTTGGCTTCATGGCCTACAACGCCGGCAGCTCTGTGGACGAAGTTGCCACCTCCGGCATCGGCCTGGCCTTCATTGCCTTCCCGACCATCGTTTCCGAGGCGCCCCTGGGCGCGCTAATCGGTGTGCTGTTCTTCGGTTCGCTGGTCTTCGCTGGCCTGACATCGCTGATTTCCATCCTTGAAGTTATCGTGGCAGCTTTCCAGGACAAGCTGGGCTGGAAGCGTGTTCCGGCGACCCTGGTCGTGGGAATTCCTGTGGCCCTGGTTTCGCTGGTGCTGTTCCCGACCACCACGGGCCTGTATCTGCTGGACACCATGGACGCTTTCGTGAACCAATTCGGCATCCTGGCCTGTGCTTTGGTCATGGTGATCGTCTTCGGTGCAGGCCTGGGCATGCTGCCTAAGCTGGCCAAGCACCTGAACCGCCACAGTTCCATCAAGCTGGGTACCGGTTGGAAGGTCCTGGTTGGCGGCATCGGCCCAGCAGCTTTGGGCTACATGCTGATCAATGAAATCCAGAGCAAGATGGCTGAGTCCTACAGCGGTTACCCGGTTTGGTTCAACGGTGTCTTCGGTTGGGGCATGGCTGGAGCGCTGATTGTTGGCGCAGTCCTGCTGTCGCTGGTTCCATGGAGCAAGAACTCGAAGATCGATGATCCCGAATTCGACCAGCATCGTGCGAATGTCGAGGCGGAAGAAGTTCCTGAAGCTTCCGGAAAGGAATACTAGCCATGAGCGCTATCGCGATTGTCTTCATGATTATTTCCATGCTCACCATCTGGGGCGGCCTGGCGATCTCGTTGATCAGCCTGAACCGCCACCCTGAAAAGCACGACGACGATGTGATCGAGCCAGCTGGCTCGGCAGGCAACTAGAACCTGCAAGCAGCATCTGGATCGAAGGCCTCTTCGTTTCAAGCCCCGGCTTGGAATGAAGAGGCCTTTTCCTGTGCAGATGCACTATGCGACACGAAACGTGTTGTGCCGATCCGCGTAGTGGCCGGGCAGCCGGGAGAATACTCTCTAGTTATAGAGACAACAGGGCCAGTGAGCTCACGAATAAGTTATGGAAGGACAATCACATGGACGTTACCTACCGCATTGACCAGAAGCGCAAGATCAATGGTCCGTTCCCCGGCCCGAAGTCGCAGGAACTGACCGCACGCCGAGCCAAAGCAGTTGCTGCCGGCGTAGCTTCCAGCCTGCCGGTGTACGCGGCAGAGGTTGATGGCGGCATCATTGTCGATGTCGATGGCAACCAGCTGATTGACCTGGGCTCCGGCATCGCCGTAACGACCATTGGCGCCTCGAATCAGGCAGTAGCCAAAGCCGTCGCCGAACAGGCCGCGCGCTTCACCCACACCTGCTTCATGGTCGCTCCGTACGAGAACTACATCGAGCTAGCCGAGAAGCTGGCTGCCATCACTCCGGGCAACTTCGAGAAGCGTGCAGTCTTCTTCAACTCCGGTGCCGAAGCGGTAGAGAACGCCATCAAGGTAGCCCGCATTGCCACCGGCCGCCAGGCAGTAGTCGCCTTCGACCACGCCTACCATGGCCGCACCAACCTCACCATGGGCTTGACCGCCAAGGCCGCCCCATACAAGCGCGGCTTCGGCCCACTGGCACCGGAGATCTACCGCATGCCAATGAGCTACCCATACCGCGAAGAGAACCCGAACATCTCCGGCAAGGAAGCAGCCGAGCGCGCGATCCTGGCCATGGAAAAGCAGATCGGCGGCGACCAGATCGCTGCGATCATCATCGAGCCGATCCAGGGCGAGGGCGGCTTCATCGTTCCGGCCACCGGCTTCCTGCCGCGCATCGCCGAATGGGCCAAGGAAAACGGCATTGTCTTCGTTGCCGACGAAGTCCAGGCAGGCTTCGCACGCTCCGGTGCCTGGTTCGCCTCGGACATCGAAGGCATTGAGCCTGACATCATCACCCTGGCCAAGGGCATCGCCGGCGGCATGCCGCTGTCTGGCATTATCGGCCGTGCCGAACTGCTGGATTCGGTGCACGGTGGCGGCCTGGGCGGCACCTACGGCGGCAACCCGGTTGCTGTGGCCGCGGCTCTGGAATCCATCAAGTTCATGGAAGAGCAGAACTTGGCGGGCCGCGCCCGCGAGATCGAAGAGAAGTTCTTCACCCGCTTCGGTGCGCTGCAGAAGGACATCAAGGAACTGGGCGACATCCGTGGCCGTGGCGGCATGGTCGCAATGGAATTCGTCAAGGCTGGTGGCAAGGAGCCGGACGCCGAGCTGACCAAGGCCATCGCAGCCGAATGCCTGGCCCAGGGCGTCTTGATCCTCACCTGCGGCACCTACGGCAACGTGGTTCGCCTCTTGCCTCCGCTGGTGATCGGCGACGAGCTGCTCGAAGATGCATTCAACGTATTGGAAGATGCGATCCGCAAGGCTGTCGCCTAAGTAGCTCAAAACTGGTCCTAAACGGCGAATGCCTCGAACCTCCCACGGGAGATTCGAGGCATTCGCCGTATCGGCGGTGAGTGCGACCGGGCGTTCAGACCAACTTTTTCGGTTCCGGCATGGAGCCAATGCGTGGAGTTCGCATCATGTCCACGAGCACGAAGAGCACCGCAACCCATACCAAGGCGAAACCAACCCAGCGTTCGAATGGCATGTGCTCGCCAAAGACCAGCAGGCCCAGGATGAACTGCAAGAGCGGGGCGAGGAATTGCAATGAGCCCAAGGTGCTCAAAGGCAGGCGGCGAGCCGCGCCCCCGAAGAGCAAGAGCGGAACGGCGGTGATGATGCCGCTCGCTGCCAAAAGCGAGAGGCCAGGAACATCAGCCGAGAACAGCGCAGACTTCCCGTCAACGGCCAGCCAAACCAGATAGCCGATGGCCAACGGGGTCAGCCAGACGGTTTCAATGGTCAAGGACCCCAGCGCAGTTCCGCTTTGGCCCACTTTGTTCTTCACCAGGCCATAGAAGCCAAAGGAGAAAGCCAAGCCGAGGGAAATCCAAGGGACCTGTCCCAAGCCGATCGTCAAGACAAGTACAGCAACGGTGGCTATGGCAACAGCGATCCATTGCAGCCGACGCAATTTTTCTTTCAGGACGACGACACCCAGAAGGATTGCCACAATTGGGTTGATGAAGTAGCCCAGCGAGGCTTCCAGCACATGTCCGGTCAAGACCGCCAGTGCATAGAGAGTCCAGTTAGCTGCAATCAGAACACTAGCCAGTCCCAACTGCCAGATGGTCTTGGAATCCTTGAACATCGCAAGGAACTGCTTGACCTGGCGCGTGAACGCCAGCAGCAGCAGGCAGAAAACCAGCGAGAAGATCACGCGAACGCCAACGAATTCGAAGGCCGAGATGTCAGGCAGCAATAGGAAGTAAGCCGGGAGCATGCCCCAAATCAGGTACGCGGCGGTGCCTTGGATCAGTCCGTAGCTATGTTCTGAACGGATCGGTTTAGCGGTACTTACGGACATGCAGGGCGCACACTTTCAGAAACAAAATGGATCAAGGGAGCGGCCCACCGGGAAACAAGTTGTGGAACCGCATCTTAAAACTACAACGTTCCCGCCGTCTGGATATTCCCCAGGGCCGGCGGTGCCTGCCATTGCACGCGGCACTGTGATATTTTCACCGGAACATAAATAGAATTCCAGTCGTTGACTAGACTAGAGAACACCAACTTGGTTTGCTTCATTGAGGGAGTGCATCGCCGTGCATGGACATAACAACGGACTCAAAACCGCCTTTTTGATGGGCGGAATGTTTGCCCTGCTGCTGGCCATTGGCTCGCTGATATCTGCGGGCACCGGCCGTTCAATGTTCATTTGGATATTTGCCTTGATCGGCCTCGGAACTACTGCCTACAGCTATTGGAATAGCGACAAGCTGGCTCTGCGCTCGATGCACGCCTACCCGGTCAGCGAAGCGGAACAGCCGGGAATGTACCGAATCGTGCGTGAGCTGTCGATGAACGCGCAGCAACCGATGCCGCGACTGTACGTTTCGCCAACCACTTCGCCGAATGCCTTTGCCACCGGCCGCAACCCGCAGAATTCGGCGGTGTGCTGCACCGAAGGCATCCTGCAGTTGCTGAACGAACGCGAATTGCGCGGGGTGCTGGGCCACGAGCTGATGCATGTCTACAACCGGGACATCCTCACTTCTTCGGTCGCCGCCGCGGTTGCGGGTGTCATCACCTCCGTTGCCCAGTTTCTGATGTTCTTCGGCGGCGGCAACAGCAATGACAACCGCGGGGTGAATCCGATCGCCTTGATTGCCCTTTCCCTGCTGGCGCCACTGGCAGCGTCGATCATACAGATGGCCGTGAGCCGCACCCGCGAATATGATGCAGACGAGGACGGAGCCAAGCTGACCAATGATCCGCTGGCTTTGGCGAGCGCGCTTCGGAAACTGGAATCGGGGATTACGCAGGCTCCGCTGGCTTCCAATGACCAGAAGCTTGTCAACAGCTCGCACCTGATGATCGCCAATCCATTCGGCTCGCGCCTCAAGCGCATGTTCTCCACTCACCCGCCAATGGAGGATCGCATCGCACGGCTTGAAGCGATGGCTGGCGGACGCGGATACTAAGTGCAAAGCAGCTCCTGGGCTTAAGGCCGCATCTCATATGGAGATGCGGCCTTTAGCTTGTTTCGGGCCTTTCCCGTTGAACTGTTAGTTATCTACCCTCCTACTAAAGGATGAGGCGAAGATCTTTGTCTGTCCTAGTCAAGCAAAGATAGGCTGATCGTAGCGGCACCGAAGAGAAGACTCTCTGCCGTCTGATGATGGAGCAAGGAGCAAGGAGCAAGGAGCAAGGAGCAAGGAGCAAGGAGCAAGGATGCGAGACGACGACGCGGCACTTCTGCCCAGGCTTGGGGATGCCATAGCCGGTCAACTGGCCACCGGAACGGTCAAAGGATTGGCTTGCCTGCTTGTGGCCTGGATTTGCTCATCATGGATTGCCCTCGACACTGCTTTCGGCACATTCGCTATCGCGCTGGCGATCTCGTATCTCCTCTCGGAAATCCTCGGCGCCATCATCGTTCGACCGATTGTCCTGAAAGAACGCCGTCCCAACCCCGGGGGAGTGCTGTACGTCGTCCTTCCATTCGTGGTGTCCATCATGGTCAGCTTTGCTGCGTCCTATGCGGTTACCAGCTCATTGCGTGACAGCAGTTTTGTGACAGTGCTCGTTGCCGCATGCAACGCCGCTGAGATCCTCTGGATCAAACCATGGGTGCCGGGCCCTTCGCCGGAAGAAATGGCCGCGAAGTTCCATGAATTCAAAGCCATGACCAAGGACCACTTCGCTGATGATGTTGCTGATATCAAGCGGCGGGCCAGGGAAAGGACTCGTGAACAGTACTACGCGAAGAAGGCCCGCGAAGAAGCAAAGTGGCTGAAGAAGCAGAAACGCGACGAGGATGAGCGCTGATCCTTCCCGGGTCCATGCTCCAGTGGTGCGCAGAATAGCAGCGAGGGCTGCTTCCCATGATGAATGGGAAACAGCCCTCGCTGTGTATCACGCGATTTCTAACGCTGGGTCAGTCCTAGCGGAAGTTCACGAACTGCAGATCCGCTTCTTCGAAGTCGCGCAGCAGAGCCATGGTGGCCTGCAGGTCATCGCGGGACTTGGAAGAGACGCGCAGCTCGTCACCCTGAATGGTTGACTTGATGCCCTTAGGCGCCTCATCGCGAATCAGCTTGTTGATCTTCTTGGCGACATCCTGGGCAATGCCCTCCTTGATGCTTGCCTCGATGCGGTATTCCTTGCCGGATGCAAATGGCTCGCCGGCATCCAAAGACTTTAGGGAAATGCCGCGCTTGACCAGCTTGGACTGGAAAACATCCAGTACTGCGTTGACGCGCTCTTCCGAGTTGGCCTTCATCAGGATCTTCTCGCCGCTGAAATCAACTTCAGCGCCAACGCCCTTGAAGTCGTAGCGCTGGGCAATTTCCTTCTGGGCCTGGTTCATCGCGTTGGCGACTTCCTGGCTATCAACCTTGCTTACGACGTCGAATGTGGAATCACTAGCCATGTGAATACTCCTAGTTGAAACGGGTCTGATTCGCTTCATAGCCTACCGGTTTTACCCCCTGGATTTGGGGTGTGATCAGGCTTACAGCAAAAATGCCCCTCTCGATTTCACAACATCGAAAAACTCCTGTAGAGTTATTTCTCGTTCCGACAAGAGCAAATGTTCTTGAAGCGAACGTACTCGGCAGATTACCCGAGTGGCCAAAGGGGGCTGACTGTAAATCAGCTGGCAACGCCTTCACTGGTTCGAATCCAGTATCTGCCACAAAATAACTCCCGGATCCCAGGATCCGGGAGTTTTTTGCATGCGGAAGGAATGCACGGCAACCCGGATCTTTCCTATTCCCGGTTCCGAACAAGATCACCTTTCTACGTATTTCAAATAAGGATCGGCTACCGTATAACCATGGCAACGAAAAATGTGAGCGAAGACGACTTCGCGAAGTTGATTGAAGACAACGACATCGTCCTCGTGGACTTCTGGGCTGACTGGTGCGGGCCGTGCAAGCAGTTTGCACCGGTTTACGACCAGACCTCGGACAAGTTCAGCGACGTCGTTTTTGCCAAGGTGGATACCGAAGCTGAGCAGGGCCTGGCACGTGCAGCTAACGTGACCTCGATTCCTACCATCATGGCGTTCCGCGAACAGGTCCTCGTGTTCTCGCAGGCTGGTGCGTTGAACCAGACCCAGCTCGAAGATCTCGTCACCGCGGTCAAGGGCATTGACATGAGCGAAGTGCACAAGCAGATCGCCGAGGAAGCCGCGCAGGCTGATTCCTAAGAACCATTTGAGGCTTCGGGCTCCTTACCTCCGCCGGTGATCCAGCGGTGCGTAACGGGGCCCGAAGCTTTGTTTTTTCTGCCCCGAAAGCACCAGCAAGCGCACTACGCGTTGACGGTGCGGGGCGTATGGCGCCAATAGCTCCAGCATCTGCCCATCGCTGATTCGGGAACCGGTAAGCACCTGGCCCACGAAATCAGCCAGATGGAAATCTCCCACCGAAATATGGTCACTGGATCCGTGGGAGCGCTGCAGGGTTTCGGCAATTGTCCAGGGACCAATGCCCGGCACCGAACCCAAGGCGGCTTCCAAGGTGCCCGGAGCCTTGGCGGTGGGCCGTGCATGGTCCATTGGCTTCTCTGCCCACCACTGCAAACTGCCGGCAACCTGCAGCAGGCGTGCCATGGTGTTAGCCCGCTGTCCTTCAACGCGCGCCTTTTGCCAGTCCCAGCGCCTCATCGAGGCTACCTTTTGCGGTCCGGGGAAAATCATCAGGCCCTCGGGAGCCGGACCCGGAGCCCGCTGTCCCAGGTGGCGGATCAGCCAGCGCCAGGCATAATTCGCTTCAATACCGGTCACCCGCTGTTCCAAGATCGCCCCGGCGGCGTGCTCAAAGATCCTGCCGGTGCTGGGCAGAACGAAGTCCGGATGCAACGAGCGGGTGCGCGCGATAATTTCGGGGAACTGCCCTTCTTTGATCCTCGCGTCGAAATCGCTCCAGTCATCGAGCGCCCCTAGAAGGTTCGGAGCTGAGCCGATGGCCCAGTGGGCTCCGGGACCCCATGCTCGAAACGTTGCCGGGGCGGTGGGTGCGGGCTTGCTGATTTGCAGCGTGGCATCTCCGAACGGTGTTCCAAAGGCCAGCCATGCTTCGCTCCGGGACAGGCGGATGGTCGGATCTCCCAGTCCCCGGCGCAGGATTCCCAAAGTCTTGAGCAAGGACACGGGGCGGTGCGGATCGTAATCGGCGCTCAACGGCTTCTCCATGAATCGCATCCTATAGCCTCGTGCCTGCAGTAGCTGGCGGCAGGCTTGCCTAGCACTGATGAAAAGTGCCCGTCCACTGCGTGACGTTTCGCTACGTGCCGGAACGACATGTATGACAACCGCCGGTAAAGTTCTTGACATGAAGTATGCGTCCACAGTCCTAGATCTGATCGGCAATACCCCTTTGGTGAAGCTCAATCGAGTCACCGAGGGGATCAAAGCCACTGTATTGGTGAAGCTTGAATACTTGAATCCGGGTGGTTCCATCAAGGACCGCATCGCATTGAAGATGGTCGAGCGCGCCGAAGAATCCGGCCAGCTCAAGCCCGGCGGAACCATCGTGGAACCAACCAGCGGCAACACCGGTGTCGGCTTGGCCATGGTGGGCCAGCTCAAGGGCTACAACACCATCTTCGTCACCCCGGATAAGGTCGGCGAGGAAAAGCGCGACGTACTGCGCGCCTACGGTGCCAAGGTAGTAGTCACCCCAACCGCGGTGGCCCCGGATTCCCCTCAGTCCTACTACGGCGTATCGGACCGCCTGGTTACCGAGATCGACGGCGCCTACAAGCCCGACCAGTTCTCCAACCCGGCAGCACCCGACAGCCACTTCGAAACCACCGGACCGGAACTCTGGAACGACACCGACGGCAAGCTGACCCATGCGGTCATCAGCGCAGGAACCGGCGGCACCATCACCGGCACCGGACGCTACCTCAAGCAGGTTTCCGCCGGCCGCGCCTCGGGCCCGGTCATGATCATTGCCGCTGACCCGGATGGCTCGGTCTACTCCGGTGGCACCGGACGCCCATACTTCGTCGAGGGCGTCGGTGAAGATATGTGGCCAGGGAACTACGACCCATCCGTGCCGGATGCCGTGGAACCAGTCACCGACGCTGAGGCTTTTGAAATGACCCGCCGGTTGGCCAAGGAAGAAGGCCTGCTGCTGGGCGGTTCTTCGGGCATGGCAGTGGTCGCCGCGCTGCGTGCAGCCAAGGACCTGGGCGAAGACGACATAGTTGTCGTGATCGCCCCGGATGGCGGCCGCGGCTACCTGGCCAAGATCTTCAACGACCAGTGGATGCTGGACCAGGGCTTCACCACCGATGAATACTCCGCCTTGGACTTCATCGGCGCGGCACTTGCCAAGCAGGGCACCACCACGGTGGCTTTGGATACCACCCTGGCCGAAGCGGCCAAGGCACTGCGCGAGCAGGGCGATGACGCATTGGTCGTGTCGACCTCGCCGCTGCCAGCGCGTATCGGCGAGATCCGCGGTGTCATTGGCGCGGGGGACATCACCGACGCACTGCTGGCTGGCGCAGAACCAACCAGTACGCTGGCAGACCTGGGCGACTTGGCCAAGCCATTCATCGGCACCGCAGACACCCCGGAACATGCACAGGAACTGCTCAAGAGCCACCCGGCCGTACTGCTGACCAAGGGCGGCGAAGTGATCGCCGCGGCTACCGCAGCCGATCTCTTGGCCTACTCCACCCGCTAGAGACAACACCTCAAAGGATTGATATCGATGACTGAAAACCACCAGGGAGCAAACACCCGCTTTGTCCATGCGGGCCAGGAATTCGAACCGGTCACCGGCGCGGTAGTTCCGCCGCTGCACTTCTCCTCGACCTACGCGCAGGACGGCATTGGCGGCCTGCGCCACGGATACGAGTACGGCCGCGGCACCAACCCGACCCGCGACGCGCTGCAGGCGCAGCTGGCCGGCGCAGAATTCGGCACCCACGCCTTCTCCTTCAGCTCCGGCCTGGCCGCCGAGGATTCGCTGATCCGTGCGATCCTGCGTCCGGGCGATCACATTGTGCTGGGCAACGACGCCTACGGTGGAACCTTCCGCCTGATTGACCGCGTGCTGGGCGACTGGGGCATCGGCAACACCCCGGTGAACATGGCTGATGAAGCAGCGCTGGCTGCCGCTATCGAAAAGAACAAGGCCAAGCTGGTGTGGGTTGAGACCCCTTCGAACCCGATGATGACCATCACCGACATCGCCAAGGTCGCGCAGATTGCCCACGCCGCCGGAGCATTGCTGGTCGTGGACAACACCTTCGCCAGCCCATTCCTGCAGCAGCCGCTGACCCTGGGTGCTGACATCGTGGTCCACTCGACCACCAAGTACATTGGCGGCCACTCCGATGTGGTGGGCGGTGCGGTGATCGTCAAGGATGCGCAGCTGGCAGAAAAGATCGGCTTCATCCAGTTCGCTGTGGGTGCCGTCTCGGGCCCGATGGACGCCTTCTTGACCACCCGCGGCCTGAAGACCCTGGGCGTTCGCATGCGCGCCCACTCGGAGAACGCCGCACAGGTTGCCGGGTGGCTGCGTGAGCGCAGCGAAGTCGAGCGCGTGCTCTACCCGGGCTTCGAAGACCACCCGGGCCACGAGATTGCCAAGAAGCAGATGTCCGGCTTCGGCGGCATGGTGTCCGTCCAGTTCACCGGCGGAGAATCAGCGGCCCGCAAGATTGCCGAGAGCACCAAGCTATTCACCTTGGCAGAATCCCTGGGCGGCATCGAATCGCTGATGAACTACCCGTCGGAGATGACCCACGCTTCGGTGAAGGGTACCGAGCTGGCGGTTCCGGTGAACCTGTTGCGCCTGTCCGTTGGCATCGAAGACCCGGCAGATTTGATTGAAGACCTGGATAAGGCCTTCGCCAACCTGTAAGAACCAAGCGCAAAGGACCTGGGTTCCGCTGCCCGCAAAGGGCAACGGAACCCAGGTCCTTGGTGCTTTGAACGAAGTTCCGGATCGGCTACCGGCGGCGCTTGGCCGGTTTGGGATCCACGATCTTGAAATACCTGTTGCTCGCTGGCATCCACATCAAGGCCACGCTGAACATGATGATGGCCGCCAGCAGCGAATAGCGGCCGAATCGCAGCAACAGCGGCAGCGCGGTAATCAGGCCCAACCAGGACAGTTGGGCGCGCGCGGCCCGGTCCCCGGTGAATAAGCGGTAACCCAGCACACAGCAGGCAAGGCCGGCAGCGGCGAAAAAGATCATCAGCGCAATGGCTCCGAAATCCAGCGCGGAATCCTGGATATGCTCGTAAGCCAGGAAGCCTCCGAAGCCGAGAAAAAGCACTCCGGCTAGGAGCCATAGCATTTGGGCGATGAACAATCCGCCTGGGGTGGGCTCATCTGGACGTCGCGGAAAAAGTGGTTTCTTCACGTTCTCAACCCTACGTGCTTTGGTGCGGTGCCCGATCTCACACGCTCTCGACACTGACAATAGTGGCCTGTTCAAGCTAGCATTAAGTGTTCGCGAACATCAGGGTATCCCTCTCGCATCCAGCCCAATTTTTGAGGCCGGAGCCTTCTCGTGTTGTATTTTCCGCAAAGTGTGTGCGGGTCTTTATGTCATAGGGGAGCGCTTGATGAGCGTGACTTGTATCTGACTGTGCAGCCTATACGTCGTTTCTTTGGGGACGGCCAAGGCCTATCCCCTAACGAATGAGGTAATTCTTCGTGTCTTCTGACATGCCCGTAAACACCGACGACAACCAGACCCCGGAAGAGCCAACCGTGCTCTTCTCCGAACTTGGCCTGGATGCCCGCGTGCTTGCATCGCTTGCCGACCTTGGCTACGAAAAGCCATCGCCAATCCAGGCAGCGACCATTCCACTGCTTCTCGAAGGCCGCGACGTTGTCGGCCTGGCCCAGACCGGTACCGGCAAGACCGCTGCTTTCGCGCTTCCTGCCCTGTCCCGCATGGCAGAGCTGGCTGACACCAATGGTCCAGCCAAGACCCCGCAGATCCTGGTTCTGGCTCCAACCCGCGAGCTGGCCCTCCAGGTCGCCGAAGCCTTCACTTCCTACGCCAAGTACCTGCCGAACTTCACCGTTCTGCCAGTGTACGGCGGCTCGCCATACGGCCCGCAGCTCAACGGCTTGCGCCGTGGCGCCCAGGTAGTCGTTGGTACCCCAGGTCGCGTTATCGACCACATCAACAAGGGTTCCTTGGACCTGTCGAACCTGCAGTACGTTGTCCTTGATGAGGCCGACGAAATGCTGCGCATGGGCTTCGCCGAAGAGGTCGACAAGATCTTGGAAGCTACCCCGGAGGACAAGCAGGTTGCCCTGTTCTCGGCAACCATGCCACGCACCATCCGCCGCATCGCTTCGGAATACCTGCGCAACCCGCAGGAAGTTGCCGTGAAGTCCAAGCAGTCCACCGGCACCAACATCACCCAGCGCTACCTGCAGGTCATGGGCGCCCACAAGCTGGACGCCATGACCCGCATCCTGGAATCCGAGTCGTTCGAAGGCGTTATCACCTTCGTCCGCACCAAGATGGCTACCGAGGACCTGGCCGACAAGCTGAAGGCCCGCGGCTTCACCGCGGCTGCCATCAACGGCGACATCCCTCAGCAGCAGCGTGAGCGCACCGTTGAGAACCTGCGCTCGGGCAAGATCGACATCCTGGTTGCTACCGACGTGGCAGCTCGTGGCTTGGACGTTGAGCGTATTTCGCACGTTATCAACTTCGACATCCCGCATGACACCGAGTCCTACGTGCACCGCATTGGCCGTACCGGCCGTGCCGGCCGCTCGGGCGACGCGATCCTGTTCATGACCCCGCGCGAGAAGTACTTGCTGCGTGCCATCGAGAAGGCTACCCGCCAGCCGGTGACCCAGATGCAGCTGCCTTCGCTGGATTCGGTCAACGACCGTCGTATCCAGAAGTTCACCGATCGCATCGACAAGACCATCAGCGGTCAGGACCTGACCACCTTCCGCGAAATCGTGGAGAAGTTCGCTTCCGAGCACGAAGACCTGGACCAGCTGGAAATTGCAGCTGCACTGGCTCTGATGGCCCAGGGCGGCCGCCCGCTGCTGATGACCGAACCAGTCATGTCCCCTTCGAAGAAGGCACGCATGGATCGCCCAGAGCGCGGCGAGCGTAGCGAACGCGGTGACCGTGGCGATCGCGGTCCACGTGCCCGCAAGACCGCTGCCGAAGGCAACGCCATGTACCGTCTGGCCGTAGGCCGACGCAACCGCGTGCAGCCGGGCTCGATCGTTGGCGCACTGGCCAACGAGGGCGGCTTCGATTCTTCGGAAATCGGCGGCATCGAGATCCGTTCGGACCACACCCTGGTCGAGTTGCCAGCAGAGCTGAGCAAGGACCAGTGGCGTGCACTGTCCAAGACCCGCATCGGCGGCGAAGCCATCGAGCTCGAGCTCGACAATGGCCGCAGCCCGCGCCGTGACGACGAAGGCGACCGCGGTGGCTTCCGTGGCGGCCGTGGTGGTGGCTTCGGCGGCGGACGCAGTGGCGGCCGTGGCGGTTTCGGTGGCGGACGCGGCGGCGGACGTGGCGGTTTCGGCGGCGGCGGACGCGGCGGCAAGGATCGCTTCAGCGACTCGGGCCGCAGCGGTGGACGTCGCGACTACTAAGCCTGTCGCACGCAGCTGAACAGCATTGAATAACGCCCTTGGGGCAAGCCGAAAGCTTGCCCCAAGGGCGTTTTTCGTGCGCCGCAGGCTATTTACGGAGCAGGAGTTCCCACCGGGATCCCGTCCCCGAGATAGACCGTGCCGCCGCTTTCCAGGAACTGCCTGCTTTTCTGCGCCATCCCGGCCAGGGCGGCTTGCGCCTCGGCCGAGCCGTACTCGTCGCGGATATCCTGGGAGATGCGCATGGAGCAGAACTTCGGCCCGCACATGGAGCAGAAGTGGGCGGTCTTGGCCGGCTCGGCCGGCAAGGTCTCATCATGGAATTCCTGTGCGGTGACCGGGTCAAGGGACAACGCGAACTGGTCATTCCAGCGGAATTCGAAGCGCGCCTTGCTCAGCGCATCATCCCGCGCTGTGGCGCCCGGGTGGCCCTTGGCCAGATCGGCGGCGTGCGCAGCGATCTTGTAGGTGATCACCCCGGTCTTCACATCATCCCGGTTGGGCAGTCCCAGATGCTCCTTGGGAGTGACGTAGCAGAGCATCGCGGTCCCGTACCGGGCGATCTCCGTGGCGCCAATGGCGCTGGTGATGTGGTCGTAGCCCGGGGCGATGTCGGTGACCAGCGGGCCCAGGGTATAGAACGGCGCCCCGTCGCACAGCTGCTGCTGGCGTTCCACATTTTCGCGCACCAGATGGAACGGGATATGCCCCGGGCCTTCGACCATCACCTGCACATCGTACTTCCAGGCGCGCTTGGTCAGCTCGGCCAGGGTGTCCAGCTCGGCGAACTGGGCGGCGTCGTTCGCATCTGCGATGGAGCCCGGGCGCAGCCCGTCGCCCAGCGAGAAGGCCACGTCGTACTGCGCGAAGATCTCGCACAACTGATCGAAGTGGGTGTAGAGGAAATTCTCCTGGTGGTGCGCCAAGCACCAGCCGGCCATGATGGACCCGCCACGCGAGACCATGCCGGTGACCCGGTTGGCAGTCAGCGGGATGTAGCGCAGCAGCACCCCGGCGTGGATGGTCATGTAGTCCACGCCCTGCTCGCACTGCTCAATGACGGTGTCGCGGAAGATCTCCCAGGTCAGTTCGTTGGCTTCGCCGTTGACCTTCTCCAACGCCTGGTAGATCGGCACGGTGCCGATGGGGACCGGGGAGTTGCGGATGATCCACTCGCGGGTGGTGTGGATGTCATCTCCGGTGGACAGGTCCATTACCGTGTCCGCGCCCCATTTGGCCGCCCACTGGAGCTTGGAGACTTCTTCTGCGATGGAGCTGGTCACCGCCGAGTTGCCGATATTCGCATTGATCTTGACCAGGAACGCCTTGCCGATGATCATCGGCTCGGATTCCGGGTGGTTGATGTTCGCCGGGATGATGGCTCGCCCGGCCGCGAGCTCGCTGCGCACCAGCTCGACATCGCATTCCTCGCGCAGGGCCACATAGCACATTTCCGGGGTGATGATCCCGGCACGCGCATAGTGCATCTGCGTCACGCGGGCTCCGCCAACGGCCCGCAGTGGCGGGGCTGAGCGTCCGGCCCATTCCGCGCTGGCCGTGCCGCGGCGGACCGCTGAGCGTCCGTCGTCGTGCAGGTTGCGTTCGCGGCCTGCATAGGTTTCCACGTCCCCGCGTTCCAGGATCCACCGCTCGCGGAAGGGTTGCAGGCCTTGGGTGGGCTCGCTTCCCGGTCCGCTGGTGCGATATACCGCCAGCGGCTCGTTGGGCTGTCCATTGGGGGAGTCTGCCAATTGGATCTGCGTGACGGGAACAGAAATTCCCGCAGATTCACGGTAGGCAAGGGTGTGGGCAGGGTGCTGTTCAATTTGTTCCACTGGGGAAACTCACTTCCTTCGCCGGCATTACCCGGACAGGTTCAACGGTCGCGGACGGCGATAGCCCGATCTCAGCCCTTGCCAGGGCACCCGTGTGGTCGCGAACAACTTAGCACGCTTGCGAGGAGAAAACGCAAACCCAGTGGTCAGGGCCTGACATCAAGGAAGTGGGAAGGGCCGGCTGTGGCGGGCCAGGATGCTTTTCATTGGCCGGAGACTCTTGCCGGGGGCACCTGGAATCCGGGGCGCAAGACGCGGCCGATAGCCGGTGCTGCAGCTTGGGGTGCGCCTTGGGCCATGCTCGCAGTGGCTACACGGCATCTGCGGGATAAACGAAAAGAGAGGCAATCTGGAACCAGATTGCCTCTCTTATTTCGAGCCCCCTGCCGGAATCGATCCGGCGACCTCGTTCTTACCAAGAACGCGCTCTACCACTGAGCTAAGGGGGCAACAGGTAAATACTTTACACAGGTTTTTGAGGTTTGCAAAATCCGTCGGGAATTTGTTGCTGAGGTCACAATATTCCTACTCAAGACCGGAATGGGCGGCAAGGAGCTGTTGCCTTCCTGGCGGTTTCCAGCACCCCGGTTCACGGCCCGGGATCCAGCTGCCGGGCACCGGAGCCGCGCCTGGGCGCCTAGGTGGATCGGGTGTTGCCCAAGTGCCGCTCGGTCAGGGGTTCTGGAGTGGGAAAAGGTGTCAGCGTTCCGAAGTTCCAAGCGGGGTAATTCGATGCTTGGCCACCGGGGATGATCCGCGGGATTCTATCCTGCGCACCCGGGCAAATCCGCGATTGACCACGAGGAGCACTCCCGTGAGCATCGTCACCAGGGCACTTTTTGTCCCACCCTTCGTCCCCGGGGGTAGCGAGTAAGGGGATAAATAGCCATTGACTAGTGGTTTTGCAGAGTTCTCCGGGTCTTTTCCGGGGCGATCCGCCGATTTTTCTTTGCCGGGAAATCCGTGTAGAGTATTTACTCGTTGCCCCCTTAGCTCAGTGGTAGAGCGCGTTCTTGGTAAGAACGAGGTCGCCGGATCGATTCCGGCAGGGGGCTCTGAGTGAGAAGCTTTCTTGGCTTCTACTGGATTGCTTCTCACTTGTGGCGGCGTAGCTCAGCTGGTTAGAGCGCACGACTCATAATCGTGAGGTCCCGGGATCGAGTCCCGGCGCCGCTACCAAATCAAAGATCCTCGGCTTCGGCCGAGGATCTTTTTTGGTTTCCGGCCCCGAAGCAGCATTGTCGTTCGAGGCCATGAACGGCTAGTGATCCAAGTCCTTCTCCTGGTTCCCGTCCTTGGCTTGCTGAGCCAGCGACAGCAGCCCCTGGATCGCTGTCGTATCGAAATCCGCCTCTTGGCTCGGTGCCTGATTGGCATCATGGCCGTGGACTTCGGTATGCAAGCGCTGCATCTGCATGTCGAGTTTCGTCGCCATGGCCGCCGCGTCGGCAAGCTCTTGCACTAGATGTTCTGGAACTTCGCCCTCGTACTTGTAGAAGATCTTATGTTCCAGGCTTGCCCAGAAATCCTGGGCAATGGTACGGATCTGCAGCTCCACCACGACATCGACCGGGCCATCGGACAAGTAGACCGGGATCTGCACGATCGCATGGACACTTTTATAGCCGTTGGGCTTCGGGTTCTTGATGTAGTCCTTGATTTGGAGGACCTTCAGGTCATTCTGCGAGGTTAACGTGTTCAGGACCTTGTAGATGTCCTTGACGAAACTGCAGGTAATGCGCACGCCGGCAATGTCGCTGATGTTCTCGCGAATGGCAGGCAGGGACGGGGAGATGTTCCGGCGGGAGACCTTGCGCATGATGCTCTCCGGAGTTTTCACCCGGGAAGTGACGTGCTCAATTGGGTTGTAATTGTGCAAATACAAGAACTCTTCACGCAAGATCGAGACCTTGGTCAGCACCTCGTCCACCGCAAACTGGTATTCCATCATGAAACGCTGGAAATCATGGCGGAAAGCCTGCGTCAATCGCTGCAGCTCGGCCGGCGAAGGGGCGGTCTCGGCAGCTGCGATGGCCACTGCACGAGTCTTGTCATCAAATGGGACAGAAATCCTGGATCACCTCAGCAGATTATGGTCCGGCCCGCGGTACGGTTCCGGTGCAGTTCCAGCCTAAGGGCTTCTCCTAGGAATTAGGCCAGAACGAATCGGGAATTCGTCCAGCAAACTTTCGGGCTGCAGGCGCCGGCCAACCTGCCTTGCAGGAGCTGGCCATGTCCGGTGAACTATCGTTGAAGAGGTAACTTCGAGGAAGGCATCGATGGAATTCGCCAGCGACCACCGGCAGCTCTGCCACGGCATCAGCTTCTCAGAGCATGAATACGCCCCCATGCTCCGGCTTCGGCAAGCGGAAAAATGGAGCACCGAATACCTGGAAGCCAACCGTTCGCTAAGCCTGCGCATCGGCGAACTGAAATTCTGCCTGGGCTACATCACGATGAACAGCGATGGCTCTCGCAACACCTTGCCTTGCCCGAAGAACAAAGCGCTGCGTACCGGAACCCAGTGCGAACGCTGCCGCCGGCTGGATCATTCAAAGTTCATGCATCATTTCCACAAGACCGGCGAAGCCCCGGAGGGCATGCGCAAGTACCTGGAGCAGCCGCACTTCTTGTATGTCGCAAGCTTCGCCCATGGGGCGACCAAGGTCGGTACCACCTCGACCCAGAGCAAATGGACTCGCTTGGCGCAGCAGGGAGCGGTCATTGCCCGCTATGTTGCCCGCGCCGCTGATGGCGCCGCTATTCGAGTGCTCGAAGACCTGGTCACTGAACACGTGGGCCTGAGCCAGCAAGTCCGGCAGAAGTCCAAGATCAAGGGACTGGCCAGCTGGGAACTGGACTACGCCCAGCTGGACCAGATCAACTCCGAAGCGGCAAGCCGGACCCGGGCCTTCCTTGGCGCCCAGCGGGGTCTGGAGACCTACGGCGTGCAGCTGCGCGACGAGCTATGGAAACAACCGGCCTTCGCCCGCCCGGTCGTTGACGCCTGGGATACCCATGCGCTGCATGCCTGGAATACGGCACTGGGCGGGAACACCGTGAATCTGCGCATCCGCGGCGTGCTGGGGCAAAGCATCCTCGCAGACAGCGGCGAAGGCACCACCGTGCGCCTGCTGGATGCCGCCGAGTTGAAGACCCGCGAGGTCGCCATCGTGGAGAACTTCGGAGATTTCAGGGAAGAGCAATCCGCCCTGTTCTGAATCAGGCCCAGCGTTGTCGGGGGAGTCACGGGGAAATGCCCCGGCCTCAATGAGCGGACACAGCCGGAGCTGAACTAGACTTGAACCATGACCAACACTCCTTGGGAATCGGCCTCATCACGCTATAAGAAGCTCGTCTTCGCTGCCATGGGCATCATGGGCGCAGGCATCATCTTGGCCATCATCGGCGCCAACATTCCATCGCTGCCAACGGTCTACACAGCAATCGGCATCATGGTCATCGGCATGCTCTGCCACATCGCCAGCCTGGTTGTCCGCGCCAAGGATGCGCGCCAGTGGCGCATTGCCAATGGCCTGGCGGCCCCACGAGCCAAGAAGCGCCCGGCCGACGGGCAGGACTAGGGCTCCGCAAGAATTCCACCGTGTGACCGCTTGGCTGCGCCCGGGTCCCGTATCCGGCAGCAGCCTCGCCTGGCCACTTCCAACAACGTTCAGGAGAATCCATGGGCATCAACCCCGACCTGGTAGGGCGCATCTACCCTGCCGGCGAGTCCTACCAGGTAGGCCGCGAAAAGATCCGCGAATTCGCCAAGGCCACCAAGGCCGCCAACCAGGCGCACTACGATGTGCAGGCCGCTCGCGAGCTGGGCTATAGCGATGTCGTTGCCCCTCCGACCTTCGCGATCATCATCGCCCAGCGCGCTGACGCGCAGCTGATTGCCGACCCTGCCAGCGGCATCGACTTCTCCCGCGTGGTGCACGCCGACCAGCGCTTCACCCATCACCGTCCGATCGTTGCCGGCGATGAACTGCTTGCCGAGCTCTACGTGGACCAGGTCCGTGAAATGGGTGCCGGTGCCATGATCACCACCCGCGCGGAAATAACCACCGTGGCTGGCGAGAAGATCGCAACCACCGTTTCATCGCTACTGGTACGAGCTGAGGACTAAGCATGATTGAATTCGAAAGCCTCGAAAAGGGCCAGGTCATTGGCTCGCACACGGTGCAGGTCAACCGCGCGGACCTCGTCCGCTATGCAGGTGCCTCGGGCGACTTCAACCCGATTCACTGGAATGAGCGCTTCGCCAAGGAAGTGGAACTGCCATCGGTGATCGCCCACGGCATGTTCACCATGGGATCGGTCATCGACCTGGTCTCCCAGTGGGTCGGCAACCCGGGAGCCATCATCGACTACCAGACCCGCTTCACCAAGCCGGTAGTCGTCGAAGATCCCGAAGGAACCAACCCGGCGAATCACGAAGGTACCACCATTTCGGTGGAGGGCAAGGTCGGCGCCTTGGACTCCGAAGCCCGCACCGCCCGCATCGATTTGGCAGTCTCGGCCCATGACAGCAAGGTACTGCTCAAGTGCCAAGCCGTGGTGCAGCTCTAGGCATGCAACTTCCCGGTGAAGCGCAGAGGCCTGTAACCCAGTGGCGCAACGCGCTGATGGCCGCCTACCTGGCCAGCGGCCTGCTGATCTCGGCCCTGGTTTCGCGCTTGCCCGCAGTGCGTGATGCCCTGCAGCTGGACCACGCCAGCGTTGGACTGCTGCTGCTGTGCATGAGTGCAGGATCCTTCCTGTCCGTCTCGGTCTCAGGACAACTGGTTCTGCGCCTTGGGGCCACCCGCGTCATGCGCATCGCCGCGACAATAGCCGGCTGTTCACTCATTCTTGTAGGCGTGGGCGCAGGAATCTTTGGCAGCGCCCTGATCTGCGGCATCTTCCTCTTCGCCCAGGGCCTGGGGACCGCATCATGGAATGTCGCCTCCAATGTCCAAGGCGCGGCCATGGAGCGCGCCTTGGGCAAGAGCATCATGCCCGCCCTGCACGGTTTCTTCTCCATCGGCACCGTGATCGGTGCCGGCGCTGGTGCGCTAGGTGCCCGACTGCAGATCCCGTTGCAGTACCACTACGGCTTCATGGGCCTGGTTATCGTCTTCACCGTGCTCTACAGTGCCCGATTCTACGGAGAAGACTACAGCCGGACCCCGCGCACCAGCAGCGGGACCTCGCTGAAGAAGGCATGGACCGAACCGCAGACCGTCCTCTTGGGCGTTCTGGTTCTGGGCATGGCCCTGGCTGAAGGCGCAGCCGGCGACTGGGTGGCCATGGCACTGGTGGATGGATACCACACGAAGGAAGGCGTGGGAGCCATCGGCTACGGCGTCTTCGTTACCGCCATGACCCTGACCCGGCTGCTGTCCGGCGATCTGATCTTGCGCCTGGGCCGTGTCGTCATGATCCGGGCCAGCGCCATCAGCGCCCTGGTCGGGGTACTGCTCTTCGCCTTTGGCAACAACCTGCCGCTGGCCTTCGTGGCCTTGGCCATCTGGGGCATGGGCGTGGCCCTGACCTTCCCGCTGGCCATGAGCGCGGCATCGGATGATCCTGTTCATGCCGCGACCCGCGTCTCGGTAGTGTCCACCATCGGCTACGGCGCCTTCCTCGGTGGCCCGCCGCTTTTGGGACTGCTGGCTGAAGTCATCGGCCTGCTACCTGCTTTGGGTTCCATTTCCATCCTGGTGGTCGTGGCCTTCTGCTTGTCCTCTAATGCCGCCGGAAACCGTACCGGCGGCGCAGGCAAAGCGTAGAACGCCGGCCGGCCGCACCTATTCGTTCCCATACGGAAAGTAAACTGAAGCAATGCTGAAGAATCTGACCACGACCCACGTTGGTGGGCCAGCCCAGCAATTGGTGACCGCTACCAGCGAAGCTGAACTGGCTCAAGCCGTTGCGGCAGCAGACACCGCAGGGCACGACGTTCTGCTCATTGGCGGGGGTTCCAACCTGGTGATCTCCGACGAGGGGTACCCGGGCGTCGCAGTGCAGATCGCCACCCGCGGACTGCACCTGGACGAGCAGCCTAATGGCAAGGTGCTGCTGCGCGCTGCCGCCGGCGAGAACTGGGACACGACCGTTGAATACAGCCTGGCTGAGGGCCTGAGCGGACTGGAAGCGCTCTCGGGCATCCCCGGGTGCACCGGTGCCACTCCGGTGCAGAACGTCGGGGCCTACGGGGCAGACATTTCCCAGACCCTGGCGTGGGTGCGTGCCTACGACCGCCAGAGCAACCAGGTACTCAAGCTGGATAACTCCGAGCTTGGTTTCGCCTACCGCGATTCGGTCATCAAGCGCACGAGCACCAACGGATCCCCACGCTACGTGGTCCTGGAAGTGGCCTTCCTGCTGACCCGTGAAAATGAATCGGCTCCTATCCGCTATGCAGAGCTGGCCCGCCGGCTCGGAGTTGAAGCTGGCGAACGCGCCGACGCGCTCGAAGTGCGCCAGACCGTTCTGGACTTGCGTCGTTCCAAGGGGATGGTCTTTGATGCCAGGGATGCCGACTCGCACTCCACGGGTTCCTTCTTCACCAACCCCATCGTTGAATCCAGCGTCATGGGCAAGCTTCCCGAGAACGCTCCGAGCTACCCGGCGGAACAAGCTGGCTTCCTCAAGCTGTCCGCCGCGTGGCTCATCGACCAGGCCGGTTTCGGCAAGGGCTACGGCTTGGAGGGGACCGAGGGGTTCGCGCTCGCTGGCGGCCGAGCGTCCCTGTCCACCAAGCACACACTGGCCATCACCAACCGCGGGGAAGCCACCGCCCAGGACATTGTGGCCATTGCGCGGGCAGTTCGTGCCGGCGTGCAGCAGCGTTTTGGCATTGAACTGGTCAATGAGCCGCTGCTGATCGGCCTAGCTCTCTAAGCGAGCAGCATGCCAGCCATCGCCGGAACACGGGAGGAAAACAAGGGTGCACTTGTCATTGCGAAAGCTCGCGCTGGAGGATATCGACCTGCTGGAAGCGAACTTCCAATCCGTGCAGGGCGCCGGTGAAGCCCAGTGGTTCGGCTTCTGGGATACGAACAAGCTGCGCGCCCGTGTCGGCCAGGACCAGTTGATCGGCAACGCCGATGGCGCGCTGGCGGTCTGCTTGGGGGAGCAGGTAATCGGCAAAGTCGATTGGTTCACCGTTTCGTCGTGGGGCCGGGCCAACACCTCGGCCTGCTGGGAAGTCGCTATCGGCATCTTTGCCCAGTACCGCGGCCAGGGCCATGGCACGCAGGCGCAGAAGATGCTCGTCGACTACTTGTTCACCCACTACCCCCGTCATCGGATCCAGGCTACGACAGCCGCAGAAAATGCGGCTGAGCAAAAGTGCCTGGAGAAGCTGGGGTTCACCCGCGAGGGTGTCATCCGCCAAGCGCAGTGGCGCGCCGGTGCGTGGCATGACCAGCTGATCTATTCAGTACTCCGGGATGAGTGGGCCCACTAGAGCTCATCCGCAGGGGAAATGGCCAAGCCCAGAACAGAAATTTCTGTTCTGGGCTTGGCCATGGCTTTGCCTCGGAGGTGCCTAGAGGCGGCCCTGGGCGATAGCGAGCATGCGGCGCAGCGGCTCGGCAGCGCCCCACAGCAGCTGGTCTCCAACGGTAAAGGCCGAGATGTACTCAGGACCCATTTCCAGCTTGCGGATACGGCCGACCGGGATATCCAAGGTACCGGACGCCGCGACCGGAGTCAGCTCGTCCATGGTGGCTTCCTTCTCGTTGGGAACGACCTTGGCCCACTGGTTGTCTGCTGAGAGCAGCGACTCGATTTCGGAGACCGGCAGGTCTTCCTTCAGCTTCAGCGTCAGTGCCTGCGAGTGCGAGCGCATGGCACCGATGCGGACGCACAGGCCGTCCATGATGATCTGCTTGTCGCCGGGGGTCTGCAGGATCTTGTTGGTCTCAACGCCTGCCTTCCACTCTTCGCGGGACTGGCCGTTGCCCAAATCAGCGTCGATCCATGGGATCAGCGAGCCGCCCAGTGGTACGCCGAATTGCGCGGCATCCAGGTTTCCGCGCTGGGTTTCCAGGACCTTGCGGTCGATTTCCAGGATGGCGCTGGCTGGATCAGCCAACTCGCTGCCCACCGACGCATTGATGTCGCCGAACTGGGTGAGCAGTTCGCGCATATGGCGTGCGCCGCCGCCGGAAGCGGCCTGGTAGGTCATCGCGGTGCCCCACTCGACTAAGTTGTTCTTGAATAGCCCGCCCAAGCCCATGAGCATGCACGAGACGGTGCAGTTGCCGCCGATGTAGTCCTTGACGCGAGAGGCCAGGGATTCATCGATCACGGCTCGGTTGACCGGGTCCAAAACGATGACCGAATCATCATTCATGCGCAGCGAGGACGCCGCATCGATCCACAGGCCGTCCCAGCCGGACTTGCGAAGCTCGGTGTGGACCTTGGTCGTGTAGTCCCCGCCCTGGGCAGTGACGATGATCGGCAACTTGGACAGCGTTTCAATATCGAACGCGTCCTGCAGCGGCCCAGCACCCTCAGCGAATGCCGGGGCGTTGCCGCCGGCATTGGAAGTCGAGAAAAATACCGGGTCAATCTGGGCGAAATCGCCCTCGTCGAGCATGCGCTGCATCAGCACGGAACCAACCATGCCTCGGTAACCTACAAAACCAACAGATGAAGTCATGTATCCATGGTAGGGGCGTTTATCCGGCAGAGCCCGGTTCGTTACACCAGTTAAAGCAGAATCACACCCAAGCCCCAGCAGGGTTCAGGTGTGACTCGGTGCAGCGAAAGTTTTACTTTTCCTCAAGCAGCAGCTTGCGGTTCTTGATCGCCCACATGGCGGAGAAGATAAAGATCTGCGTCGGGACCAGCAGCATGATCAGGCCGAATACCTTGTGGCCGCCGAGAACCATGAAGAAGCCGAGTACGGCCACCACCAAGGCCAGCAGCGGGAAGAGCATGTATCCGAGAATGAAGAGTGCTTCGGGGTGCTGCTTGAGCTCTCCGATGTATTTTTTCATGGTCGTTCTAATCCTTTTGACGAAGCCAGGTTTCAAAGCGGTAGCGGGTACCGGTGGAGGAAGTGTGCCAGTGGGCAGCTTCCGAATCTAGGGACGGATCGGATGCGCCCAGAGCGAAGCCAGCGGTGAGCTTCGGTGCGGAGGTATCTCCAGCAGGGGAGGCATCGAGCTTGGTAATCACCGCGACGTCCAGCAGCGCCAGTGCCTGGGCATAGACCTTTCCGCCGCCAATGATCCATACTTCTTCGCCGCCGGCGCTGCGCTGTGCCAACGCGATGGCTTCTTCCAAGCTGGAGACGGGGAGTGCGCCATCCTTGCGCAGCTGCGCGTGGGCATCAGCCTGCGTGGTCAGCACGATGTTGGTGCGTCCTGGCAATGGACGGAACTTCGCCGGGAAGGAATTCCATGTGGCACGACCCATGATCACTGGATGGCCAGCGGTCGTGCGCTTGAAATGGGCCAGGTCCTCGGGAACGTGCCATGGCATGGCGCCGTCAGCGCCAATAATGCCGTTCTCGGCTTGGGCCCAAATGGCGCCAACCAGCGGTTCAACGTCGTGTGCGTGGCGAGGCTTGGGAGTCATACCGCTACGGCTCCCTTGATCGTCGGGTGGTGCTGGTAGTCGTTGATGCTGAAATCTTCCAGCGTGTAGTCGAAGATCGACTCGGGCTTGGAATTGAAGCTGAGCGTCGGGTATGGGTAAGGATCGCGGGAGAGCTGCTCCTTGACCTGTTCCAAGTGGTTGGTGTAGATATGCACGTCGCCACCAGTCCAGATGAACTCGCCTGGCTCCAGATCGAGCTGGTGGGCAAGCATGCGCGTGAGCAGTGCGTAGGAAGCGATGTTGAACGGTACGCCCAGGAACATGTCTGCACTGCGCTGGTAGAGCTGGCAGGAGAGCTTGCCCTCGGCCACGTAGAACTGGAAGAACACGTGGCATGGAGGCAACGCCATATTCTGGATCTCTGCGACATTCCACGCCGAGACGATGTGGCGGCGGGAGTCCGGATTGTTCCGCAGCGAGTCAACCAGCTGGGAGATCTGGTCAATGTGGCCGCCATCGGGAGTTGGCCAGCTGCGCCACTGGACACCATAGACCGGTCCGAGTTCGCCGGCTTCGTCAGCCCATTCATTCCAGATGCGCACGCCCTGGTCCTGCAGCCACTTCACATTGGATTCGCCGCGCAGGAACCACAAGAGTTCTGCTGCCACGGATTTGAAGTGCACGCGTTTGGTGGTGACCAGCGGGAAAGAATCCTTCAGATCGAAGCGGATCTGGCGGCCGAATACCGACAGCGTTCCAGTTCCGGTGCGGTCTTCCTTGGAGGCGCCGTTCTCCAGCACGTCTCGAAGCAGATCTTCATAAGGGGTTGCGATTGGAGTCGTCATCTTACCTGTCGTGCTGGTGGTCGGCGCTGGCATATTCACACGTCCCAGTTTAGATCAAACGGAAAGCTCCTGGAACTAAGCGCATTGATGATGCTGCTCGCACTCGTGCCTAGCTCGCAGCCACCATGTCGTTATACTCCGGGTAGCGGCGCAGGTAGTCCTGGACGTAGCTGCACTCCGGAATGATCTTCAGCCCCTTGTCGCGGAACTTGTCCAGAACCAAGGTCACCAGCGCGCGAGCGTATCCGCGACGGCCGAATTCCTCATTGACTATGGTGTGCTGGATGGTGGCGATGCCATCTTCTTCGTAGTAGCCGAGGAAACCGACAAAAGTGGAACCGTGCCACAGCGAATAGCGGCCGCGGCTGGCATCGTGATCCAAACGCAGTCCATGGTGCACAATCTTCTCGACTGGCTGGTTCGGTTGCTGGGCAGTCATGGCATTACCTCATTCTTGGCTGTGACGTGTCTCCTATTCATAGTCTTATCCCTAATCGGAGGCAGATGCAACGGCTGGTGCCACGCCCTGAGAGAACACTGAAGCCCGGCATGCAATGCCGGGCTTCAGCCGCATCAGGCTAATCGTGGTACGGCGTATGAATCTCAAAGGAGACAATTCGCGGGCTGCCGGATTGGACCTGCTGCGCAACGATCAGGGACCCCGGTTCCAAATAGGGATCCTGGTCCGGCAGGGCCATGGCCAGTTCGTCAGTGGAGTTCTGGGCAAGAACCTCCAGCACGAAGGGCAGCACCGGGCGATGGGTGCAAATCACCTGGGAACGGTACTTGTCGAAGAGTTTCTGCACGGCCTTGCGTGCCCGCTCCGGATTGCGTGTCGCCGCATGTTCGGTCAGGGCTTTAATGCTCTTGAGCTTCAAGGCGTGCAAGGCGGCATAGGGAGTGATCGTCTGGACGCACCGCATCCACGGGGAAGAGGCCACGTGCATCGGCTTCCATGCTTCGAGCATCCGGGAAACTGCCTGCGCCTGGCGTCGCCCCGTCGCCGCCAGCGGGCGGTCTCCTTCGGCACGAGTCCAGTTGCCACGAGGCTTGGCCTTGGCATGGCGGACAATGAGCACCGGGTGCGTATCGAGCACGCCGGCTTCATAGGCCAGGAGCAGATCGGACAGCGGCTGGTTGTCCGTGGCAATGGACAGCATTTTGGCAGCCTTCTTGGGACTGGTCCAAAGAGCCTCGTCGCATTCCGCGCCATCAGGCTCAATTACCGTCTGCGCATCGGTCTTGGCTGCCCAATAGTAGACAACCTTGGTTTTCTGGCCCACGGAGTAGGCGGTGGCTGAAAGCGGGATGCCCAAGGTGATGCGCAACCCGATTTCCTCGCGGACCTCGCGCAGCGCACACTCGGCGATGGATTCACCCTGATCCAGTTTGCCCTTGGGCCAGGACCAGTCATCGTACTTTGGGCGGTGGATCAGGAGAACTTGGAGTTTGCCGTCCTTCACGCGCCAGGGGATTGCCCCGGCGGCCACGATGTCGTATTCGCCAAGGCGGATTTCCTCGGCATCTGCAGAACGGATGATGTCACGAGCCCTGGTGCGGGTATCGCGCAGCTCTGGTTCGGTCACTAGCTATTACGTCCACTGTTTCGTCGGCGGGCATGTTCTTCAACTAACCAGAATTGGACGTCCGAGAGCGCCTTGCCATCCTCGCCCTGGTAATGGCGAATCCAGTCGCCATCGGAGTTCAGGTGCCACGAAGCGGTCTTGTCGTCCATGTAGCGGGCCAGCAGGGTGATCATGCGATCAATGTCCTCCTGGTTGCGCAGCGAGACCAGGGCTTCCACGCGACGATCCAGGTTGCGGTGCATCATGTCGGCGGAGCCGATGTACACCAGTGGATCTCCGCCGTTTTCAAACATGAACACGCGGCTGTGCTCAAGGAACCGGCCCAAGATGGAACGTACTTCGATGTTCTCGCTCAGTCCCGGCACTCCCGGGCGCAGGGCGCAGATGCCGCGAACGATGACTTCCACCTTGACCCTTGCCTGGCTGGCCCGGTACAGCGCATCGATGATGGCTTCATCCACGATGGAATTGACCTTGATGACGACCTTTGCCGGCTTGCCGGCCGCGGCGTTGACTATCTCCTTCTCGATATGCGCCAGCAAGCCGGTGCGTACCGAGCGCGGAGCAACCAGCAGGCGGTTGTAGGTCGAGCGCGGGGCGTAGCCCGAAAGCTGATTGAACAGCTTGGAGATATCCTCGCCAACTTCGTCGTCGCAGGTGAGCAGGCCGAAGTCTTCGTAATACCGCGCGGTGCGCGGGTGGTAGTTGCCGGTGCCGATGTGGCAATAGCGGCGCAGCTTGTCGCCTTCGCGGCGAACCACCAAGGAGAGCTTGGAGTGGGTTTTCAGGCCCACGATGCCGTAGACCACGTGCACGCCCGCCTGTTCCAGCTTGCGCGCCCAAGAGATGTTGGCCTGCTCGTCGAAGCGGGCCTTGATTTCTACCAGGGCCAGAACCTGCTTGCCAGCTTCGGCCGCATCAATCAGCGCATCGACGATGGGCGAGTCGCCGCTGGTGCGGTACAGGGTCTGCTTGATGGCCATGACCTTCGGATCAGCTGCGGCCTGTTCCAGGAAGGCCTGCACGCTGGTGGAGAAGGAATCATAGGGATGGTGAAGCAGGATGTCGCGGCGCCGAACGGCCGCGAACACATTGGCGGCTTTGGCAGTTTCTGATTCGTTCAGGTAGTTCGAGGTATGGCCAACATGCTTGGTGTAGTGAAGCTCTGAACGGTCCAGCGACGCGATAACGCCCAAACCGCGCAGGTCCAATGGGGTGGGAAGCTTGAAAACCTCGTCCTCTTCAACACCGAGCTCGCGGGTGAGCAGCTCCATGATTTCAGGGTTGATGTCATTGGCGACTTCCAGGCGAACGGGAGGACCGAAGCGGCGGCGCAGCAATTCCTTCTCCAGCGCCTGCAGCAGGTTCTCTGCATCGTCCTCTTCAACTTCCAGGTCCTCGTTGCGGGTGACACGGAAGAAGTGGTGCTCGACGATTTCCATCCCCGGGAACAACAGCTCCAAGTGCACCGCAATAAGTGCTTCGAGCGGGATGAACCGGGCCGTACGCAACGAAGAGTGCGCCGCGCGGGTGCCGTCGATGCTGATCAGGCGGGCGATGGTGTCTGGCACCTTCAAGCGGGCAAAGAGTTCCTTGCCGGTCAGCGGGTTGCGGACCACCACAGCCAGATTCAGCGACAGCCCGGAGATGTACGGGAATGGGTGAGCAGGGTCAACCGCCAGCGGAGTGAGTACCGGGAATACCTGGGAAACGAACCACTTGGAAAGCAGGTCACGCTCGGATGCCGAGAGGTCTTCCCAGGTGGTGATGCGGATACCCTGCTCGGCCAAATCGGGGTATACCGAGTCGGCGAAGACTTTGGCATGGCGGGTCTGCAGCGCGTGGGCCGAGGATAGCAGCAACTCCAACTGGTCTACCGGGTTCATTCCGTTAGCCGCCGGCACCGCCAGTCCAGCGTGGATGCGGCGCTTCAGCCCGGCAACGCGAACCATGAAGAACTCATCAAGGTTCGAGGCGAAGATGGACAGGAAGTTCACCCGTTCAAGCAAGGGCAGATCGGTGTCTTCGGCCAGCTCCAGAACGCGGGCGTTGAAATGCAGCCAGCTGAGCTCACGGTCAAGGAAACGCTCATTTTTGAATCCGCCATCAGGATGCAGATCCGGTAGCGAATCTGCTGGCTCTATACGATCTTCATTGACCTTCGAGGAAGGAACATCACGTAGCTGAGTACCAGTTTCCTTGGGGTAGCTATTCATCGGCTGAACTCACTTCTTTCCTGCAAGTGGACGCTAAAGACACCGCTGGCGGCAGTCGCGATAAATCAGGGACTGCCGGTACCCCTAGTCTATCTTCTGCGGACCGTACATAATGTCCGCATCCCAAAGTGTGAAGCCCAGCGAGCGGTAGAGCTTAACTGCAGCTTCATTATCGGCATCCACGTACAAGATCACCGCATCGACGCCCAGTTCCAGCAGGTAGTTGATGCCGGTGGTGGTCAAGGACCGGCCCAGGCCTAGTCCCTGCGCTTCGGGAACGACGCCGACAACGTAAACCTCGCCGGTGGGGCGGACCGCGTCTGCGGTAGCAGGATGGATTTTGGTCCAGTGGTAGGCGAGCAGATTCTCCTCCGCGTCAAAGGCCAAGAAGAAGCCGGATGGGTCGAACCAGTCCTCGGACATGCGCGCTTCGAGGTCATTGAGGGTCAGCGAACCTTGCTCGGGATGATGCACGAAGGACTTGGCGTTAGCTTCCAGCCATTGCGGCTCGTCCTCGCCAACACGGAAGGTGCGGACCGTAATCCGGCGATCAATCGCAGGCTCTTCAAGGTAATCGGTGCCTTCGCGGCGCATCCGGAACAGCTCGCGTACGCGGTCCAGGCCCACACCTGCGGCCAGCTTCTTGGCTGCATCGTGGTCGCCGTGCGCCCACGCCTGGATCTTCGAGAGATCCAGCAGCTCACCGAGCTTGCCCAGCAGGGCCCGGCCAATGCCAGCGCGGCGATGCTCGGGGTGGACTACCAGTTCCAGGACCCAAGGCTGATCCGGGGATTCCCGAACCGCGATGGCAACGCCGGCCAACGTCGACTCCGCGCCTTCGCCGGCTTCAGCCAGCAGGGCAAGCAGATTCTGGCTAGGCTCATCGGCTGCCAATGCCACCAGGGTCTGGTCGCTCAACGGCGGGTTGCCATCGGCTTTCTGCGCATCGAGGGCTAGCTGGCGCACGTCGGATAGCGCCCGTTCATCAAGCTCACCGGGGACGTGCTGGATGGAAACAGTGTTCTGTGGCAGTTCGCTCATGCATTTCACGATAGTCGTAAAATGTGCGAAGTGGGTAGGAGTTATCTGAAAGTTATGATTCGGTGTGGAAGCGGTAGCCGACGTTGCGCACCGTTCCGATGAGCTGTTCATGATCGGTGCCGAGTTTCGCGCGCAAACGTCGCACATGCACGTCTACGGTACGGGTGCCTCCGTAGTAGTCGTATCCCCACACTTCATGCAGCAGCTGTTCGCGGGTGAAGACTCGGCCGGGGAACTGTGCGAGGTACTTGAGCAGTTCGAACTCTTTGTATGTCAGGTCCAGCATGCGGTTATCGATACGGGCGGTGTAGCTCAACTCATCGATGCGCAGGCCCGAAGTGCTTTCAGCGGCCACCGGTGCGGGGGCGGGAACCGTGGCTCCGGAGAGCATCAGGCGGATGCGTGCATCAAGCTCGGCAGGGATGGCGGAAGGCAACAGGAAATCAGTCGCAAACCAATCCGAGTTCAAAATGCCCAGTGCGCCTTCGCTGACAACCAGCAGCAAGGGCAGATTCAAATTGGCGTGCAATAACTGCGCCAGGGAGCGCGCCGGAATGAGATCTGTACGGGCATCGAGGATGACCGCGTCGCACTCAGGGATTTGGCTCAGCGACTCCGTTGTTGCAGGGAAGAAAGAAATCTCGTGCAATAACAGTTCGAGTGCCGGAAGAACTTCAGCGGCATTTTCGGCATGATTACTTAATAGCAGTAGGTGAGCCAATCGGTCTTCCTCCTGCCAGATAGTTGCGAAAAAATCACTTTTACGTGTCACAGTATAAGGAATGAATCAGTTGAAGCACGCATGTGAACACGCAAGTGCGGACACATTACCGTCAGGAATCAGAATTTGAGAATCAAGGTTTTATTCAGTGGACTCGTTGCAGCGGCACTGCTTGTCGTTGTTGCAAGTCTGGATTCGATGAGCTGGCTGATGGGTGTGCTCACCGCGGTCTTGCAGCTGATTTTCGCCTATACCTGGCCACGAATGGTCCGCTCTGATGCGCCATGGCCGATCACCATCATCTTGGCGTTGTGCTCTTTGGCGGCTACGGCTTCGACCATGTTCATGCCAGGCGGGTCGGTGATGTCACATAGTGTCGAAGCAATCGCCGTTGGCGTGCTTCTGGTATTTATCAGCCAGGTATTGCGCGGGGCAGAAGCCGAAGGCCGGCTGGCCGGTGTGGTTTCTGGCGTGACCGGCATAGTCCTGGGCGTGCTGGGTTCCGCCTGGGCCGCTAGTGCTTATGTGCCCTACGGCTTTGGGCTGGCCGTCACAACCGTGGTCGCTCTGCTTGGGGCTGGTGCGGTTGCCGTTACCCGCCTGCCAAACCGGATGACCATGATTCTGGCGCCTGTGGTCGCTGCCGCATTGGGCGCGGCCTCCAGCGCGCTGCCAATCGATATGCTCTGGTACCAAGGGGCGACCCTGGGACTGCTGACCGGCTTGCTGGTGGGTTCATTACGGGCATTGGCCTTGGTCAGCCGCAGCGTACGAAACATGAGTGGAATCCTTGGCCTTGCCTGCGCCATCTTGCTGATGAGCGGTGCGGTCAGCTGGTACGCGATGGAAGTGCTGGCTTTCATTTAGCGGTGAGCGGTTCAAATATGATGCTAGCTGCGTCACGCGTGTCGAAGTTCTCCTGCCTCCCGCGCTAAGATGAAGCCATGAATGAAAATTACCTTGCAATCGAAATTTTCTTCCAGGCACTTGTAGTGATCGCCGGTCTCGGAATGGCTGGGTTCGCAGGCTTGGTAGTGAAGCGCCTCTTCCAGGGCCAGAAGTAGAAACAGCGCACACAACAACGTGTGCGCTGTTTTCATTTCATCACTAACTGACTTAGGAGCGAGTAGTCCATGGCTTTTGACCTACCTACGGACCTCACCCCGGAACTTGTACCTTTCGCATGGCTCATCGGCACCTGGGAAGGTGCTGGCCGTCTTGGCGAAGGCGAAGCCGAGGACGAGTTTTTCTGGCAGCAAGTCACCTTCCGCGACGTTGGCGGGCCGTACCTTGAATACCGCAGTGAAGCCTGGCTGACCGAAGCCGATGGCACGAAGCTGCGGATCCTAGCCGTTGAAACCGGCTTCTGGTCCTTGGACCGTGAACAGCAGGAAGCCGATGCCGGTCCTGGCATGGAACCCGGTGACATCTTCCCGGTACTGCGTTCGGCCGACGATGTGCAGAAGCTGCATACCGAAGACGGCTTCAAGATCCAGGCGCAAATTGTCCGACCAGACGGCATCTCAGAGCTGTATTACGGCCTGATTAATGGACCACGCATTCAGCTGGCCACCGAGAGCTTGCTGCGCAGCAAGAACGCCCAAGCTTACGCGTCCTCAACCCGGATCTACGGTCTGGTCAATGGCGAGCTGTTCTGGCGCTGGGATGTTTCCAAGGGCAATATGGATCTTCAAGCGCACGCCTCGGCGGCGCTCAAGCGTGTCACCTCGGAAGGCACGGTGCACTAATCATGGCCACTGAATACCGTTCGGTCCTGCTGGACCGTGCTGCTGCAGTGGAAGCTGGCGGCGTAGATGCCGGCGTCGCAGCCCACTACGGCGCTCCTACCCGCGAAGCTCGCAAACTCGCTGAGGGCCAGGCAATTGCCGATCTGAGCCACTTCGATGTCGTGGAGATCCGCGGCGAAGACCGCCAGAGTTGGCTCGATACGCTCAGCAGCCAGCGCATTTCCAGCCTGAAGCCAGGAGACAGCACCCAGACGCTGCTGCTTTCGGTTCAAGGACGCATTGAGCACGAAATGAAGGTGCTGGCCACCGCAGATCGCTTGCTGCTGATCGTTGAACCTGGTGCCGGAGCAGCGTTGGCGCAGTTCCTGAACTCAATGCGCTTCATGCTGCGCGTTGAGGTCAATGATCTTTCCGAGAGCTACGGCGTATTGGCGGCTACCCGCAAGATTGGCACTGCCGGGAGCCTGGTCTGGGAGAACCCATGGCCCGGAATCACCGACGGTGGTTGGGCCTATTCCCGTGAGGATCACCCGGGCAAGGAACGTCCGTGGTTCTTGCATATCGTGGAGTTGGAGCAGCTTGCCGTCGCAGTAGCTGACGAAGAGCTGTCAGGCATGATGGCTGTCGAGGCCTTGCGTATCGCCGCGTGGGAGCCGCGCTTCGGTGCCGAGATAGACGACAAGACCATTCCCCACGAGTTGGATTGGCTGCGTACCGCGGTGCACATGGACAAGGGCTGCTATAAAGGCCAGGAAACAATTGCCCGGGTGCACAACATCGGCCACCCGCCTCGTCGCATGGTTTTCTTGGACCTCGACGGTTCCATGCACACGCTGCCTGCCACCGGCGCCGAAGTGAAGCTGGGGGAGCGCACGGTTGGCCGGATCACTTCCGCGACTTTGCACTATGAAGCCGGGCCAATCGCCTTGGCCGTGGTCAAGCGCAACGTTGACCCGGAAGCGGTTCTGTCCGTGGTGGACGGCGAAACGAGCTACCCGGCAACGCAGGAAGTCATTGTGGCGACCGACGCCGGCCAGGTCGCTGGGCGCTTTACCGGGTTCCTGAGAACCCCGCCGCAAGGCTAAAGGCCAAAGAGAAGGGCGTGGGTTGGAATGCTGTTCACAGCATTCCAACCCACGCCCTTGGTGTATCTCCAGGCCTAGCCGAAGAGCACGGCGGCCTCTTCGTAGCGTTCCATGGGGACACGCTTGAGGTTGTTCAGTGCGGCACGCAGCGGTACGCGCAGCACCTTGGTGCCGTGCAACGCCACCATGGTGCCCCACGCCTCGGCATGGATGGAATCCACCGCAGCCATTCCCAAACGGGTGGCCAGGACACGGTCAAAAGCGGTGGGGACGCCGCCGCGCTGAATATGTCCCAGCACGGTTGCACGCGTTTCGATGCCGGTACGTTCCTCAATGACCGGGGCGAGCATCTCCCCGATGCCGCCAAGGCGGGCGCGTCCGAAGGAATCGAGACCACGTACCGAGAACGCTTCTTCCATGCCTTCTGGCACAAAGCCTTCGGCCACAACCACCAACGGGGCGCGTCCGCGCTCATGGGCTTCGTTCACCCATTGGCAGATCTGCTCCATGGTGGTGGAAACCTCCGGGATGAGCACCGCGTGCGCACCGGATGCCATCCCCGCGTGCAGTGCAATCCAGCCTACGTGGCGGCCCATTACCTCGGCCACCATGCAGCGGTGGTGGGAATCGCCGGTGGTGCGCAGGCGGTCAATGGCTTCGACCGCAATCTGGTTAGCGGTATCGAAACCGAAGGTGTAATCCGTGGCGTCCAAGTCATTATCGATGGTCTTGGGAACGCCAACGATAGGAAGGCCGGCTTCGCATAGGCGCTGGGCGCCAGCTAAGGTGCCTTCCCCGCCGATGGCAATCAGCGCATCGATGCTATTGGATTTGAGAACCTTGGAAATGTTCTCCGCGCCACCAAGTTCCCCTTCAAACGCATTGGTGCGTGAGGTGCCCAAAATGGTGCCGCCTTGCTTGGCGATGCCACGCACAGCGGTTCGCGGAAGGTCGAAGAAGTCGCCTTCCTTGACGCCGCGCCAGCCGTCGCGGAAACCGACGAATTCGTCGTCGTAGCTTTTGATGCCGTTCAGTACCGCACCGCGGATGACGGCGTTCAGACCGGGGCAGTCGCCGCCTGAGGTCATGATTCCAATGCGCATTGGCCCTCGCTTAGTAATGGGAAAGCCCTGTGCGACAGCTGGAGCGTGCAGGCCCCGTGATAACGCTGTAACAGCAAAGAGTTCCATTCGGATTTCAGTCAATATCCGCGCGCCATTGAGCATCTACTCTGCGTGCCATTGTACGTGCTTAAAGCCACTAGGGCGAGTCTCATGTCACGGAAGTGCACGAGCCTCGCCCTAGCCGGATAGCGATGCCAAGCATCGTTCCCGAGCAGGCCAGCCGGGAACGGTATTTAGAATTTGCGAAGCCAGTTCTGCAAGATGATGGTGTTGTCCTGCGCTGGGATCAGGATCCACGCCAGGATATATGCGGCAACACCCATTACCGGAAGCAAGAACGAAAGCAGTAGGGCGATACGCACCAAGGTGACATCCCACCCGAACTTGTCGGCGATGCCCCCGGCGACGCCACCGGCCAATCGGCCTGGCCCGCGACGAAGCGGCATGGAACGAAGCGAGTTGAAGAATGCGTCCATCAGAGAACTCCTAATTGTTGGAAAAGCTTGGAGGCTTAGAGATTGGGGTCGGTGGGAACCGGTGGTTCGGCTTCGGATTTGCGGGCCTTGCCGGCCGATGCCAATCCGGAGAAGATCATGGCTACGCCGGCCAAGGCGACGATAGCGATGAAGAACAGCGGCATGTCAAAGCTCCACTGCAAGACCAGACGGCTGAGCGATGCCAGGGCGACAACGATCAGAATCAGGCCGAAGACCAAGGTTCCGGTAGGGAATTTCCTAGCGGGAGTAGAAGAAGTATTCATGGGGCTCAGTCCTTAGAAATCCGTGTTGCTGGGGTTCAGGATGCTGGGATCATCCACGGTCGTGGAGAACGAGGAAAAAACTCCGTCTACTTCAATGGTCAGCATTGGTGCATTTCCCGGCAAGGACCGCCGGTCCTGCGGCAGTTCCATATCCATTCCGGAAAGGAATGCGCCGTCGGTCTCGATCTTCACCGGAACATTCTCCGGCAGCAGCAGATCCATTCTGGAGAAGACAGAATCGATCTCCACCGTGGTGGGTTTGGTGATACTGCCCAGATGGGTCAGGTCAACCGTTGAGCTGCTGAAAACAGCGCTGTATTGGCTGTCGCTGCCGGTAGCCGATCGAACGAACCCGCGGGCAGATTCCTCGAAAGACGTAGCAGAGAAGATCACCGTCAGGACCAGCAATGGAATGGCCAAACCCAACAGGCCTCCACTGGTTCGCCCGGAGAGGGCCGCTAGGACAATGGTGATGCCAACAAGCAACAGGCCGCAAGCCAAGGCCACGGTCCAGCCCGAACCAGGCAAGGCCACGATATCCAGGTAGTCGGCCAGCATGACCACGGCGACCACCAGCACGGTAACGCCGAAGACGGTGGTGCCAAGCCAACCCGGAATCGGGCGGCTGATCGGCTTGCGATTCGCCTTGGCACTGTAGGCCTTCGTGTATGCGGGATCCGGCGAATAGCTATTTTCGTACTGGCCCGCTGGGCCAGAATCACCTGAATTCATGGGGTGCTCCTTCATCGGCGCATCCGGGTAGTTCGTCCCGAACCCGCTAGCTACGCTCGCATTGAAACTCTGGGTGCCGTCCTCACGCCAAGGATGCTCCAACGCGGTGCTCTTCTCGGCAGCCCTTGGCGAGGCAGCAGAGCTGTCACCGGTCGCTGCCGGATTGCGGGCTTGGTCCGGACGCGCAAACCGGGTGTTCTTCCTGCTGAAGATAATGAATGCGATAGCCGCAACAATAGCCAGGGGCCACAGGACCGGTGCCAGCGAATCCAAGAACCAGGGAGCAGGGAAGATGCCCAGCGCAAAGATGATCACCGCGCCAGTCATGCCGCTGGTCCAGTTCCGGTTCACGGCACTTTCCAGATGCATTTTGCCTCCCGCATCAGGAAGCAACGCCCAAGCCAGTCCATAGAGCACCATGCCCAAGCCGCCTAGGACACCGAGCACCACGAAGATGCCGCGGATCAGCACTACATCGACCTTGAAATAATCGGCGACACCAGTTGCAACGCCACCGAGCCACTGCGAGTCCTGGCGAGTGATCGGTGATTTGCGCAGCTGGTCGTAAAAGCCGCGACGACGTTGAGAGCCTTCGTTGTTCATAGTCCAATGTTCTCGTGTGGCAGGGGTCCCGCGCTATGAGGGGATACCCTGAACTTCCCCTAGGGGTGCCCCTAGATCCGGTGATCAACCGGGAAGAAACGACAAGAACGTGCTTGACTTAGAACTATGGAAAGTCCTGAACGGCGTTTGATGGTGCGCAGCGAGAACCGGCTAATCGCCGGCGTCTGCGGCGGCCTCGCGGAGCACCTGGGCATCCCGCTGGGGTACGTGCGTATTGGGTTCCTGGGATTGTCCGCACTGGGCGGCATCGGCATTCTGCTCTACGCGTGGCTTTGGGTATTCGTCCCGAGCGCCGAAGAGGCGCACGCTGACGAGCTTCGCTCCTGGGGCACCAGATCACGCAGCCTTGCTGAAGAAATGAACCGGGTGCAGCAAGGCATCTTCCGTCCACGCGAAGGTTGGGAAAGGAACTCCACCTGGCGTGACACGCTGATCGGTGCGGGCCTGCTGGCGCTCGCCGTCCTGGCTTATGGACAGTGGACCGGCTGGAATATCCGCTGGGATCTGATCTGGCCTAGCTTGGGCGTGATTGCCGGTATTGTGCTGGCTTGGATCCAGTTCGATGAAGGTATCACCGAGCACAAGAAGCGCCCGTCACTGCCTTTCTTGCTGCGCCTGGCTTTTGGCCTGGTCCTGGTCATCGGCGGTCTGCTGGCCCTGCTGGGCAATACTGTCGGAGCCGCAGACCTGCTCGGCGGCTTGTGGGCGGCCTTGGCGATCATTGTCGGCGCAGTCGTGGTGTTGCTTCCCTGGGGCACTCGGCTTTGGCGCGATTTCATCGCTGAACGGAGCTCGCGCCAGGCGGCGGCCCAACGTGCAGAGTTCGCGGCCCACCTGCACGACTCGGTCTTGCAGACCTTGGCAGTGATTCAAAAACGCAGTGAAGACCCAGCGGCGGTGAGAACCTTGGCACGCGTCCAAGAGCGTGAACTGCGCCAATGGCTGTACGGCAACCATGACCTTGATGATGAAGATGTAATCGTTGAGATCCAGCACGAGGCAAGCCACATCGAACAGCTGCTACTGCGTGATGTAGAAGTCATATCCGTAGGCAATGCTCAGGGCTTTGCCGGGCAGCAGGCACTGGTGGCCGCTAGCCGCGAGGCGATGATGAACGCAGCGAAGCATGCCGAGGGCAAGATTTCGGTATTCATCGAATGCTCGGCCGAACAAGTAGAAGTGTATGTGCGTGACCGCGGCACCGGTTTCGAAGTAGATGGAATACCGGCGGACCGGCACGGCGTCAGGGAATCAATCATTGGCCGCATGGAACGCGCAGGCGGCATGGCGCATATCCGGAGCGGTGAATCCGGAACCGAGGTGCAGCTGAGCATGCCACTGAACATGGAGGAAGAATAGAAACATGAACGCTGAGAACACCACCGAGAACTACCGTGTAGTGCTGGTGGATGACCACGCCATCTTCCGTTCCGGTTTACGTGCCGATTTGGCCCAGGACATCCAGATTGTCGGGGAAGCTGGCACCGTGGAAGGAGCCATCGAGGTGATCACCGAACAGCAACCGGATGTGGTGCTCCTGGATGTGCATCTGCCCGGTGGCCGCGGCGGGGGCGGGGCCGAAGTGCTCAAGGGGTGCACCGGGCTGCTGGGATCCACGCGTTTCCTGGCATTGAGCGTTTCCGACGCAGCACAGGACGTAGTGACGGTCATCCGTGCCGGTGCTCGCGGGTATGTCACCAAGAGCATTTCCGGGGCCGAAATTTCCGATGCAGTACGTCGCGTGGCCGGGGGAGATGCCGTGTTCTCGCCACGGTTGGCCGGGTTCGTCCTGGACGCCTTTGGCAGCAGCGGTCCGGTGGCAGAAATCGATGAAGAGCTGGATTTGCTCTCTGACCGCGAATTGCAAGTCATGCGTTTGATTGCCCGGGGATATAGCTATAAGGAAGTAGCCAAGGAACTGTTCATCTCGGTAAAGACCGTGGAATCGCATGTGTCCAATGTGCTGCGCAAGCTCCAGCTATCCAACCGCCACGAACTTACCCGTTGGGCTGTGGACCGCAAGATCCTCTAAACGGCGCTGCGGCAAAGCACAGAAGCCGGGCAGTCCATCATGGACTGCCCGGCTTCTTTAGCGGCGCGGTTTTTCTACTTGGCTTCGCCCAGCAGCTTGGCCATCCGTGCGACGCCTTCTTCGAGATCAGCATCACCCAGTGCATATGACATGCGGATATAGCCGGAAGGGCCGAATGCTTCACCTGGAACGACGGCAACTTCTGCCTGTTCCAGGATGAAAGCAGCAAGTTCTGCACTGGTGTTGTTCACAACGCCGCGGATTTCGCGACCCAGCAGGCCTCGAACATCCGAATACGCGTAGAACGCGCCTTCCGGAGTAGGGCAGTGCAGGCCGTCAATCGCGTTCAGTGATTCGACGATGGCCAAGCGGCGACGGTTGAAGGCAACCTTCATGTCGTTCACGGCATCCAGCGGCCCGGCAACAGCAGCCAGGGCGGCTCGCTGCGATACGTTGGAAACGTTCGAGGTGGCGTGGGACTGCAGGTTGGTGGCGGCCTTGATGACATCCAGCGGACCTGCCATCCAACCCACGCGCCAGCCGGTCATTGCGTAGGTCTTTGCCACGCCGTTGAGGATGACAACTCGGTCTTCGAGCTCTGGGACCAAGGTCGCGATGGAGCTGAAAGTTGCATCGCCGTAGGTCAAGTGCTCGTAGATCTCATCGGTAACAACCCACAGCCCCTTGGAAGCAGCCCACTGGCCGATCTCGCGGACCTGCTCCGGGGTGTATACGGCACCGGTGGGGTTCGAAGGAGAAACGAACAGCAGCACCTTGGTGCGTTCGGTCAGTACGGATTCGAGCTGTTCGACGGTAACCTTGTAGCCCTGCTCCGGGCCGGCAAAGACCGATACGGCCTTGCCTCCGGCGAGCTGGATGGCTTCGGGATAGGTGGTCCAGTACGGAGCCGGAACGATGACCTCGTCACCTGGATCAAGCAGGGTTGCGAAGGTGTTGTACACCGCCTGCTTGCCGCCATTGGTGACCAGAACCTGGTTGGCCTTGAGCTCGTAGCCCGAATCGCGCATGGTTTTGGCGGCGATTGCTTCGCGCAGCTCGGGAAGGCCGGCTGCAGGGGAGTAGCGGTGGTTCTTTGGATCCTGGGCCGCCTTGACTGCTGCTTCGACAATGTAGCCAGGGGTTGGGAAGTCGGGTTCACCGGCACCGAAACCGATTACTGGTCGACCTGCTGCTTTAAGAGCCTTCGCCTTGGCATCTACTGCGAGAGTCGCGGATTCGGAAATTGCGCCGATGCGGCGAGAAATGCGAGACATTGGGGATTCGTCCTGAAGTCTATGGGGACAGCTGTTACACCTCAGTTTAGTTCGCAACCTTGCACTTCAGCATCACAATTTTGAAAATGACACAATAAGGTGCGCAACGGGGCGCGGGAATGCGTTCTGCGCCACACCGGAGGTTGTCAGTTCGACATTTCCGATTTCGTTGCGTAAAGTTATTTCTCGTTGCCGAGACATCGCAACGGACGAAGCTGAATGTTTTATCCGCTAAGATGTTCTAGGTGGGAGCGGTAAAAAGCTCCGAAGGGTAGTGGCGCAATTGGTAGCGCAGCGGTCTCCAAAACCGCAGGTTGCAGGTTCGAGTCCTGTCTGCCCTGCGCAATAGCGATTTATCGCTTAGCGAATTATCTCATCACGGTGTGTTGCAGTCGAATAGACTATGGCACACCGTGATTGTTTCAACTGGCCAAATTTTTGAAACGAGGAAGAACATGACCGAATCTGCTCTCAGCTCCGGTAAGGGTGGACAGAAGTTGGGTTTCTTTGCCCGGATCTTCTTGTTTTTCCGCCAGGTAATCGCAGAACTTAAGAAGGTCGTCACCCCGACCCGCAGTGAACTAGTGAATTATTTCCTGGTTGTTGTCGGTTTCGTGGTCGTGGTGATGCTGATCGTGACGGCCCTGGACTTCGTCTTTGGGCAGGGTTCGATCCTCCTGTTCACCAACAAGGTCGAACAGTAATTTTGTTGCCTCGGAGGTATGATTACCCCGAGGCAATTTAGTGTCATTCAGTCAAAGAAAGCAGGAGCTGCAGTGTCCGACAAGGAACTCGAACCGCAGATTAATGACGAGGTCGAAAACGAGTTCGTTGAAGCCGCCGGCGATCAGGTTGAGCCAGCTGTAGAAGCTGACGTCGACCCAACCGAAGCACCAGCACAGGACGCTGAAGACGCTCAGGTAATCGAAGGCGCAGCTGAAGAAGCTGAAGGCGACGACAACGAAGCCGAAGCTGAAGAAGCCGAGGGCGAAGACAACGAAGCCGACGCTGAAGAAGCCGAGGGCGAAGACAACGTAGCCAAGCTCAAGGAAGAATTCCGCGCTAAGCTCCGTCGTCTTCCAGGTGACTGGTTTGTCATTCACACCTACGCTGGTTACGAAAACCGCGTGAAGGTCAATCTTGAGACCCGTATCCAGACCCAGGACATGGATGAGTTCATCTTCGATATCCAGGTTCCAATGGAAGAGGTCGTCGAGGTCAAGAACACTCAGCGCAAGATCGTTCGCCGCGTGCGCATCCCGGGCTATGTCCTGGTCCGCATGGAGCTGACTGACGCTTCGTGGGGTGTTGTTCGACACACTCCAGGTGTCACTGGATTCGTTGGCAACGCCCACGATCCAAACCCACTGAGCCTTGACGAAGTGTTCTCCATGCTTGAGCACACCATCGTTGATCCAGTAGAGCAGCCATCGGCGTCCAAGCCAGGCCGTGCTCCAATTACTGAGGTCACCGTGGACTTCGAAGTCGGCGAATCGGTTATCGTCAATGACGGACCGTTCGAAACGATGCCGGCAACCATCTCGGAGATCAAGCTGGATGCCGCACAGCTGGTCGTACTGGTTTCGATCTTCGAACGTGAAACCCCAGTGACCCTGAACTTCAACCAGGTCACCAAGATCCAGTAGTATTAAGTCTTCGTGCCCCGCATCGGTCGCTTATCGATGCGAGGGTACGCTTGGCTGTCGCGCCACGATAGCCAGATCCCCGTGCCACGCTCCTGTGCCACGGGAAACGCAAGAGTAAGAAGGACCCGACATGGCCCCAAAGAAAAAGGTCACCGGACTCATCAAGCTGCAGATCCAGGCAGGTGCTGCTAACCCAGCTCCTCCAATCGGTCCAGCCCTTGGTCAGCACGGCGTCAACATCATGGAATTCTGCAAGGCTTACAACGCAGCGACCGAGTCGCAGCGCGGTAACGTTGTTCCAGTTGAGATCACCGTATACGAAGACCGTTCGTTCACTTTCATCACCAAGACTCCTCCTGCAGCTGAGCTGATCAAGAAGGCAGCTGGCATTGCAAAGGGTTCGGGTGTTCCGCACACCGACAAGGTTGCTAACCTGACCCAGGCTCAGGTTGAGGAAATCGCCACCACCAAGATGGCTGACCTGAACGCAAATGACCTGGCTGCTGCAGCCAAGATCATCGCCGGCACCGCCCGCTCCATGGGCGTGACCGTAGAAGGCTAATCCCGCCTTCCGCTGTTCACACGCTGGATAGCACCCAAGAATTCAATCTAAGGCGAAACGGTCATCTGATCGATTCGCCCGTGGCAGGACCCCGCGCGGTCCATATGACCACGACTGCATAAGGAGAAAACGCAGATGGCAAAGCGCAGCAAAGCATACGTAGCCGCCGCGGCTAAGATCGATGCCGACAACAACGTCTACGCTCCAGCCGAGGCAATTGCCCTGGCTAAGGAGACCGCAGGCGATAAGACCAACTCGACCGTTGAGGTTGCTTTCCGCCTGGGTGTTGACCCACGTAAGGCTGACCAGATGGTTCGCGGTACCGTAAACCTTCCACACGGCACCGGCAAGACCGCCCGCGTGGTTGTTTTCGCTAACGGTGACAAGGCAGAAGCAGCTCGCGAAGCTGGCGCCGACTTCGTTGGCTCGGACGACCTGATCGAAAAGATCCAGGGCGGCTGGACCGACTTCGACGCAGCAGTTGCAACCCCTGACCTGATGGGCAAGGTTGGCCGCTTGGGTAAGGTACTGGGTCCTCGTAACCTGATGCCAAACCCTAAGACCGGCACCGTGACCATGGATGTGGCCAAGGCTGTAACCGACATCAAGGGCGGCAAGATCGACTTCCGCGTCGACAAGCACTCGAACCTGCACTTCATCATTGGCAAGGTTTCGTTCGACGCAAAGCAGCTGACCGAGAACTACGCAGCAGCTCTGGAAGAGGTTATGCGCCTGAAGCCTTCGGCTTCGAAGGGTCGCTACATCTCGAAGGCAACCATCGCTACCACCTTCGGTCCAGGTATTCCTGTTGACGCGAACGTAACCCGCGTTGAGGCCTAAGTCTAGTAGCTAACTAGCTTGGGGGAGCATGCCGATAATCGGCATGCTCCCTTCCTTTTTAAACGAGGAATCTGCGCGATGGCCACGGCTGCTGGCAAGCGTATTCATGTTTCGTACCAGCCGGTAGCCGATGATAAGCTTTGACTACCGAGTATCTCGGTCATCCGCGTATGGATCCCCCAAGGCCCTACGCGGATGAGATACGAAAGTTTCCCCAAAACTTTTGTATCGGCGGGACTTACTACTAGCGTTCCCCAAGCGTTGGTAAGTGAGTCCCGCCATTCTAATTTAATTCCCCTAGTGACCAGGATCATGAGATTGGCTCCGGCTTCGATTTGCTGTGGGCTGGAATGCTCATATAAACTAGAAATACCGAAGACCGTCGGTCGAGCATTTGGTTTCCAACTGCTCCTAATGATCCGCAAGGATGACCAACGCAGGTTACATAGATTTTTTGACTTTGAATAAGTTGAAACGCCCTGTGCTCCTGCGCGGGGCTATTTTTATGGCCTCGCCGGTTTTGAAACGGTACCGAACAAATCCCCGGAAGGAGTGTTATGGCAACCCCAAGCAAGACTGCAGCGATTGAAGAAATCACCGCGGAATTCAATGATTCGTCGGCGGCTGTCTTGACCGAATACCGTGGGCTTACCGTTGCACAGCTCAAGGATCTGCGCCGCTCGCTTGGTCAGGAGACCAAGTACGCAGTCGTAAAGAACACCTTGACCGCAATCGCAGCGAAGAACGCTGGCATCGATGCTTTCGATGAACAGCTTTCTGGTCCAACCGCAATCGCCTTCATTAAGGGCGATGCAGTTGCTGCCGCTAAGAGCCTCACGGAATTCGCCAAGACTAACGAAAAGCTGGTCATCAAGACCGGTTGGTTCGAAGGTAAGGCACTGGACCAGAGCGGCATCGCTGCTTTGGCTGCGCTGGAATCCCGCGAAACTCAGCTCGCCCGCGTTGCAGCAGTGCTGCTGGCTCCAGCTTCCGCTGCTGCCCGCGCTGTCGAAGCTCTGCGTGCAAAGCTCGACGAGAACGGTGGCGAAGCTGCCGAGGAAGCTCCGGCAGAAGCCTAAGCTTTCGAGTTCTCTCGCAACGTAAACCCAAATTCATCGGCCCTCAAGGCCAAAAACCGAAAGGACGCCCACCATGGCGAAGCTCAGCAACGAAGAGCTGCTTTCCGCATTCAAGGAAATGACCATCATCGAACTGTCCGAGTTCGTTAAGGAATTCGAAGAGACCTTCGACGTAACCGCTGCTGCTGTTGCAGTTGCTGGTCCAGCTGCAGGCGGCGAAGCTGCTGCTGAAGAGAAGACCGAATTCGACGTAGTCCTCGAGTCGGCTGGCGACAAGAAGATCGCAGTTATCAAGGAAGTTCGCGCACTGACTTCCCTGGGCCTGAAGGAAGCTAAGGAGCTCGTTGACGCTGCTCCAAAGGCTCTGCTTGAGGGTGTTGCAAAGGACGCTGCCGAGAAGGCTAAGGAAGCTCTGGAAGCTGCCGGCGCTACCGTCACCGTTAAGTAAGTACAGCGGTCACTCGCAACTTATTGCCAAAGGTCCACAGACGAAAGTCTGTGGGCCTTTGGTCGTTAAGCTGGGAAGTCCATAGCAATTGTTTTATAACGTTTCTATTAACAGCGTTTATTCAAGTTCATTGTTTACAGTGAAAATGTGTCAAAAACCGTAGCTACCCAGAACCAGAAACCAGCACCGCGGCTAGGGCTCCTAGACGCATTGAGGATTACAGCTGCGCTAATTGTCGTCCTGTACCACTACACCGCATGGGGACATGATCACTGGGGGAGGCAGGCCGCAGAGTTCTGGCCAGTACTCTCCGAATTCACCCGTTACGGACAGCTGGGTGTACAGCTATTCTTCCTCATCTCGGGCTTCGTTATCCTGATGTCCCTCCAGGGAAAGAACGTCATTGGTTTCATCGGCTCGCGTGTGGGCCGCCTCTACCCGGCCTACTGGCTCGCGGTACTCGCAGCAACAGTACTCTCGCTTGGGATCTGGCCCTCCGGCAATGAGGGACGCTCGGCCAGTGATATTCTGCCCAATCTGAGCATGATGCAGGCTGGATTCGGCGTCACCGATATGGACGGTGTCTATTGGACACTTTGGGTCGAGTTGCGTTTCTATGTGTTGCTCGCAGTGCTCTTGTCCATGGGCTTCGTGAAGAACAAGCACATCCTCTTGCTCTCTGCCATTTGGCCCGCTCTGGGCCTGTATCTGCATTTCACAAGCTTGGACAAGCTGCAGGAATGGATTGCCGGGCAGTATGCGGCCCTGTTCGCAGCCGGCATGGTGCTCTTCTTGATCTATCAAAGCGGCCACAGCATTCTGCGGTGGTCCATGCTCGCAGGCAATACTGCCATCGCCGCATTTTTCACCGGCATCAAGGGGCGCAGTGACGCGGACTTGCTCTCCGGGATGGATATCCCCGCCTGGCATTTCCAGCTGCTGACCGTCCTGTGCGTAGTTCTGCTGGCGGTGTGCACCCTGACTCCGCTCAAGAACGTCCAGGGCAAATGGCTGGCTGTGGCCGGTTCATTGACTTACCCGCTGTACCTGGTGCACCAGTTGTGGGGTTGGTGGCTAATCAACCAGCTGCACGGTTTCGTGAACAAGTACGTGCTGCTGGCCGGTTTGCTGGTGCTGATGCTAGGAATTGCCTACCTGGTGGCACGCTTCGTCGAGCAGCCGCTGGGTCTGCCGCTGCGCAACGCGACGATCAAGGGATTGACCAAGTCGCAGGCCTGGGCCAAGAAGGCATTGGCTAAGCCAGGGCTGTTTATTCCGGAGTCGAAATATCAGCAATCGTGGCATCAAATCCGCTAACCAAATCCTTGGCGCGAACCAGCAGTCCATGGGCTCGGTCCCCGCTGCCCAGTCCTATCTGTTCCGATACGGGCTCTTCGAAGACGCTGGCATCGATGTAGACAGGCAGTACCGTGTGCGAGCCAAAAGGCGTAATGGTTCCGGTCTCGTAGTGCGTGACATCCCAAGCGATATCTGAAGATGGCAGGGAGAGCTTATTGACGCCCATGACTCCGCGCAGCTTCGCCCAGTCAAGTTTCCGCCCGCCGGGGATCAGCGCGAAGACGAAGGTGCCGTCTGTGCGTTTGATAACCAGCGTCTTGAGCAAGGCCGAGGCCGAGATTCCCAAGGCGTCCGCAGCCTCTTCCAGCGAGCGGACCTTGTCGCGCGGCACAATCTCGATTGGGATGTTCCGGCGCGAGGCGTCCAGGGTAACTCGGGTCAGTGCTTCATCTGACTGCAGCTTATTCACTTCGTCTCCTAACCGTGGATGTTTGCTCGATCATAGCTAGTGGCGAAAGAAGAAGCCACCGGACACACGAGGTCGCAAAGGCTTATATCTGCTGGGCGAGCGTGTAGCTTCAAGCCTCCCGGATACCCGGAAAAAAATCTCCAAGAACGTTCGCCATGCGGCTGAAGCGGAGAAAAATTGGGGTTTCTGATGCCTGCTGAGGAGAATGTGACAGAAAGCATAACGTTGCCTGATGCCCGGAATCCGGAGTCTGCGTTCAGCGGGCCAAGACCTTTGGCAATTCGCAAGAATCCGCGAAAACAAGGGTATCAGTTGGGAAAATGCATGCACTTTTCGGTGCGCGGTACGACCGGGTTGCGCGCTGGCGCGGTGCTTGGAAACCTGAGTGGCAGCCCGCGCGAAAGTGGGGGCGAAAACTATAGCACGAATTTCTGCACCGAGTATCGACAACCGGATTTTCCTCCGGTAGAGTAGAAATTTGCGCCTTGCTGTTTGCGCGCGCGGCCTTCATATAGCGGTGGGTTCGTGCGGACGAAAAAAGAGGAACTGTCCTATGGCAGGAACCTTAGCACGGTAAGCGTTCGGAAACCTGACGGTCTTTGGAAGGATCCATCTTGGTCGCCTCGAGCAACCCTAACAACCAAACCGCTAGTTCGGCTCGCGATGCTGCATACGCTGGCCGACTTTCTTTTGCAAAGATTCACGAACCCCTTGAAGTGCCTAACCTGCTGGCATTGCAGACCGAGAGCTTTGACCGCCTCGTCGGCAACCAGAACTGGGTAGAGCGCCTGGCCAAGGCAGAAGCCGCTGGTGACTTCAGCGTGCCCAACACCTCGGGCCTGGCAGAAATCTTCGAGGAAATCTCCCCAATCGAGGACTTCCAGGACACCATGTCCTTGAGCTTCTCGGATCCGGAGTTCGCTGATCCTAAGTACTCGATCGCAGAGTGCAAGGACCGCGACGCCACCTACGCGGCACCGCTGTATGTCAAGGCCGAATTCATGAACAATGAAACCGGCGAAATCAAGCAGCAGACCGTGTTCATGGGCGATTTCCCGCTGATGAGCGAAAAGGGCACCTTCATCATCAACGGCACCGAGCGTGTCGTTGTGTCCCAGCTGGTTCGCTCCCCAGGTGCGTACTTCGAGTCCACGCCGGACAAGACCAGTGACAAGACGATCTTCTCGGCACGTATCATCCCATCGCGTGGTGCATGGTTCGAGCTGGAAATCGACAAGCGCGACCAGATCGGCGTACGCCTTGATCGCAAGCGCAAGCAGTCGGTCACCGTCTTGCTCAAGGCCCTTGGCTGGAGCGAAGAGCAGATCCTGTCCGAGTTCGGCCAGTACGATTCGATGCGCGCAACCTTGGAAAAGGACAGCATCAAGGATCAGAACGAAGCCTTGCTGGACATCTACCGCAAGCTGCGTCCAGGCGAGCCTCCTACGGTTGAGGCCGCCCAGGCACTGCTGAAGAACATGTACTTCGAGCCTAAGCGCTACGACCTGGCAAAGGTTGGCCGCTACAAGATCAACCGCAAGCTGGGCGTGGAGACTCCGGTCAACGCCGAGAACGCTTCGGTGCTCTCGCTGGACGACCTGGTAGCGATGATCCGCTACCTCGTTGCGCTGCACGCAGGCGAGAAGACTGTTCAGGGCACCCGCAAGGGCGAGATCGTTGACGTTCCTGTCAACGTCGACGACATCGACCACTTCGGCAACCGCCGCATCCGCGCCGTGGGCGAACTGATCGAGAACCAGGTCCGCACCGGCCTGTCCCGCATGGAGCGTGTTGTGCGCGAGCGCATGACCACCCAGGACGTCGAGGCGATCACCCCGCAGACCCTGATCAACATCCGCCCTGTTGTGGCTGCCATCAAGGAGTTCTTCGGAACCTCGCAGCTTTCGCAGTTCATGGACCAGAACAACCCGCTGGCCGGCCTGACCCACAAGCGCCGCTTGTCGGCTCTGGGCCCGGGCGGCCTGTCCCGTGACCGCGCAGGCATGGAAGTACGAGACGTCCACCCGTCCCACTACGGACGCATGTGCCCAATTGAAACCCCGGAAGGCCCGAACATCGGCCTGATCGGTTCGTTGGCTACCTACGGACGCATCAACTCCTTCGGCTTCATCGAAACCCCGTACCGCCGCGTCGCCAATGGCGTCGTGTCCAACGAGGTCGACTACCTGACCGCCGATGACGAGCTGCAGCACTACATCGCACAGGCCAACGCGCCTCTGGATGAGAACGGCCGCTTCGTTGAAGAGACCGTTCTGGTTCGCGAAAAGGGCGGTGGCGGCGAGCCTGTCATCGTCGATTCCGCTGAAGTGACCTTCATGGACGTTTCGCCGCGCCAGATGGTTTCGGTGGCAACCGCGCTGATTCCATTCCTCGAGCACGACGATGCCAACCGCGCACTGATGGGCGCCAACATGCAGCGCCAGGCTGTGCCGCTGCTGAAGTCCGAGCGTCCGCTGGTGGGTACCGGCATGGAGAAGTTCGCCGCGGTTGACGCCGGCGACTCCGTTGTCGCCGCCAAGCCAGGCGTGGTCACCGAGGTATCTGCTGACCTGGTTGTCGTCATGAACGATGACGGCACCGAGTCGATGTACCCGATCATGAAGTTCGCCCGCTCGAACCAGGGCAACGCCTACAACCAGCGCGTTCGCGTGTCCGAAGGCGACCGCCTGGAATACCAGTCGATCATCGCTGACGGTCCTTCGACCGACTCCGGCGAGCTCTCGCTGGGCAAGAACCTGCTCGTGGCATTCATGTCCTGGGAAGGCTACAACTACGAGGATGCGATCATCCTCTCCCAGCGCATGATCTTCGACGACGTACTCACCTCGATTCACATCGAAGAGCACGAAGTCGATGCCCGCGACACCAAGCTCGGTGCCGAGGAAATCACCCGCGACATCCCGAATGTCTCGGAAGACATCCTCTCCCAGCTCGATGACCGCGGCATCGTCTACATCGGTGCCGAGGTCGAGGCCGGCGACGTGCTGGTAGGCCGTGTCACCCCTAAGGGCGAGACCGAACTGACCCCGGAAGAGCGCCTGCTGCGTGCCATCTTCGGTGAGAAGTCGCGCGAAGTGCGCGACACCTCGCTGAAGGTTCCGCACGGCGAGTCCGGCACCGTCATTGGTGTTCGCATCTTCGACCGCGACAACGACGATGACCTTTCCCCTGGTGTCAACCAGCTGGTCCGCGTCTACGTTGCCCAGAAGCGCAAGATCTCGATCGGCGACAAGCTCGCAGGTCGCCACGGTAACAAGGGTGTCATCTCGCGCATCATGCCGCTGGAAGACATGCCATTCCTGGAAGACGGCACCCCGCTGGATGTCATCCTGAACCCGCTAGGTGTGCCAGGTCGTATGAACGTCGGCCAGGTTATGGAAATCCACCTGGGTTGGGCTGCCAAGCAGGGCTGGAAGATCGAAGGCGAGCCTGAATGGGTCCGCGATCTGCCGAACCTGCCACGCGAGTCCGGTTCCACCACCGTGGCAACCCCGGTCTTCGATGGCGCTTCCGAAGAGGAAATCCGCGGCATCCTGGATTCGACCAGCAAGACCCGTGACGGTGTGCGCCTGATTGGCAACTCCGGCAAGGCGAAGCTGTTCGACGGCCGCTCCGGCGACCCGCTGCCGGATCCGGTTTCCGTGGGCTACATGTACATCTTGAAGCTCCACCACCTGGTGGACGACAAGATCCACGCCCGTTCCACCGGTCCATACTCCATGATCACCCAGCAGCCACTGGGCGGTAAGGCCCAGTTCGGTGGCCAGCGCTTCGGCGAGATGGAAGTTTGGGCACTGGAAGCATACGGTGCCGCTTACACACTGCAGGAAATCCTGACCATCAAGTCGGATGATATCCACGGCCGCGTGAAGGTCTACGAAGCTATCGTCAAGGGCGAGAACGTTCCAGAGCCTGGTGTTCCAGAATCGTTCAAGGTGCTCATCAAGGAAATGCAGTCGCTGTGCTTGAACGTCGAGGTACTCGGTACCGACGGCAACACTATCGAAATGCGTGAGTCGGACGAGGAATCGTTCCGCGCCGCTGAAGAGCTGGGCATCGACCTTTCACGGTCGGAGCCGAACTCCGTAGAGGAAGTGTAATCTGGCGCCCTGCCTGCAGGACCTGCAGGCAGCGGCGGCAAATTCCCACCCTCATTCGTATCGACTTCAGACACCACAGAAGAGAGAAAAGGACCATATGTCCAGCGATTCCTCATTCGGCCTCATGCGAATCAACCTTGCCACCGCGGATGAAATCCGTGGATGGAGCTACGGCGAGGTCAAGAAGCCGGAAACCATTAACTACCGCACCCTGAAGCCGGAGAAGGACGGTCTTTTCTGCGAAAAGATCTTCGGCCCTTCCCGCGACTGGGAATGCTACTGCGGCAAGTACAAGCGCGTGCGCTTCAAGGGCATCATCTGCGAGCGTTGCGGCGTCGAGGTGACCCGCGCGAACGTACGCCGTGAGCGCATGGGCCACATCGAGCTGGCAGCTCCTGTGACCCACATCTGGTACTTCAAGGGCGTTCCATCGCGCTTGGGCTACCTGCTCGATCTGGCTCCGAAGGACCTCGAAAAGGTCATCTACTTCGCTGCCTACATGATCACCGGTGTCGACGAAGCACGCCGCCACGCCGAAATGCCTAACCTGCAGGCCCAGCACGACCTGGAACTGCGAAACCTTGCGAACAACTCGGAAGCTGACAAGAAGGCTGTTGCAGCCGACCTGGAAGCCGAGCTGGAGCGCATGGAAGCTGACGGCGCCAAGAATGCCGAGCTGAACAAGGCCCGCACCTTGGCCGAGAAGACTGTTCTGCAGATCGACAAGCGCGCCAAGGCCGAAGCCGAGCGCCTGCGTGCGGTCTGGGAGCGCTTCAAGAACCTGAAGGTCGCCGACCTCGAAGGCGACGAAGGCCTGTACCGCACCATGCGTGAGAAGTACGGACTGTTCTTCGAAGGCTCCATGGGTGCAGAAGCTATCCAGAAGCGCCTTGAGAACTTCGATCTGGCGGCTGAAGCTGAAGAGCTGAAGACCATCATCGAAAACGGCAAGGGCCAGAAGAAGGCTCGTGCGCTCAAGCGCCTGAAGGTCGTCAACGCGTTCCTTGTCAACGGCAACTCGCCTAAGGGCATGGTCCTTGACGCCGTTCCGGTGATCCCGCCAGAACTGCGCCCGATGGTCCAGCTCGACGGTGGCCGTTTCGCTACCTCGGATCTGAACGACCTGTACCGCCGCGTGATCAACCGCAACAACCGCCTCAAGCGCCTGCTTGATCTCGGTGCGCCAGAGATCATCGTGAACAACGAAAAGCGCATGATGCAGGAAGCTGTTGACTCGCTGTTCGATAACGGCCGTCGTGGCCGTCCGGTGACCGGTCCAGGCAACCGCCCGCTGAAGTCCCTGAGCGACATGCTCAAGGGCAAGCAGGGTCGTTTCCGCCAGAACCTGCTGGGCAAGCGCGTTGACTACTCGGGCCGTTCGGTCATCGTTGTCGGCCCGCAGCTGAAGCTGCACCAGTGCGGTCTGCCAAAGCAGATGGCCCTGGAGCTGTTCAAGCCTTTCGTGATGAAGCGCCTGGTTGACCTCAACCACGCACAGAACATCAAGTCGGCTAAGCGCATGGTCGAGCGTTACCGCCCGCAGGTTTGGGATGTTCTCGAAGAGATCATCACCGAGCACCCGGTACTGCTCAACCGTGCACCTACCCTGCACCGCTTGGGTATCCAGGCCTTCGAACCACAGCTGATCGAAGGCAAGGCCCTGCAGCTGCACCCATTGGTTTGCGGCGCGTTCAACGCTGACTTCGACGGTGACCAGATGGCAGTCCACCTGCCGCTGAGCCCAGAAGCACAGGCTGAAGCCCGTATCTTGATGCTGTCCTCGCACAACATCTTGAAGCCTTCCGATGGCCGCCCAGTGGCACAGCCTTCGCAGGATATGATCATCGGCTTGCACCACTTGACCACCAAGCGTGCAACCGAAAAGGGCGCCGGCCGCGTGTTCGCTACCGTATCCGAGGCCATCATGGCCAAGGATCTGGGCGAACTGCACCTGAACGCACCGATCAAGGTCCGCGTGGAGAACTTCGTTCCTTCCGCAGACCAGCCAGCCCCTGAGGGCTGGGAGCCAGGTACCCCGGCATTGCTGGATACCTCGCTTGGCCAGGTGCTGTTCAACGACACCCTGCCTGCGGACTACCCATGGGTAGCCACCGTAGCGGGCAAGGATGCGCTCTCGGAGATCGTCAACGATCTGGCAGAGCGCTACCCGAAGATCATTGCCGCAGCTACCCTGGATAACCTGAAGGACGCCGGTTTCTACTGGTCGACCCGCTCGGGTGTCACCGTGGCGATCTCGGACATTACCTCGAACATGGATAAGGCAGCCATCTTGGCTCCTTACGAGGTGAAGGCCGCCAAGGTCCAGGCTTCCTACGACAAGGGCCTGATTGCAGATACCGAGCGCCGCCAGGACCTGATCGACATCTGGACCAAGGCTACCGACGAGGTTGCCGAGGCGATGAAGAACGGCATGGAAGAGCTGAACACCATTAACCGAATGGTGACTTCCAAGGCTCGTGGTAACTACCTGCAATTGCGTCAGATCGCGGGTATCCGTGGTCTGGTGTCCAACCCTAAGGGTGAAATTATTCCTCGCCCGATCAAGTCTTCCTACCGTGAAGGCCTGTCGGTTCTGGAGTACTTCATCGCGACCCACGGTGCCCGTAAGGGCCTGGCGGATACCGCGCTGAAGACCGCTAACTCGGGTTACCTGACCCGTCGTCTGGTGGACGTTTCGCAGGATGTTATCGTTCGCGAAGAGGACTGCGGCACCAAGCGCGGCTTGACCGTTGCCATTGCAGATAACTCTGCCGGCATCCGCGTCAAGCACGAGACCGTGGAGAACTCGGCATACACCCGTACGCTGGCTACCGACGTCAAGAACGCTGAAGGCACCGTGCTGGCTACCGCCGGTTCGGATGTCGGCGACGTGCTGATCGACGAGCTGTACGCTGCAGGCGTGGATGAAATCCGCGTTCGCTCCGTGCTGACCTGCGACTCGGCTGTTGGAACCTGTGCTCTGTGCTACGGGCGTTCGCTGGCCAGCGGCAAGACCGTGGACATCGGCGAGGCTGTTGGCATTATCGCCGCGCAGTCCATCGGCGAGCCTGGTACCCAGCTGACCATGCGTACCTTCCACACCGGTGGTGTAGCGTCTGCTGACGATATCACCCAGGGTCTGCCTCGTATCCAGGAACTGTTCGAAGCCCGTACCCCTAAGGGTGTGGCTCCGATGTCCGAGGTTGCCGGTCGCGTGTCGATTGAAGACGACGAGAAGCAGCTGCGTGTTGTAGTTACTCCAGACAACGGCGACGAGAAGCAGGCCTACCCGGTTCTGCGCCGTGCTCGCCTGTTGGTTGAAGAGGGCGAAAGCATCGTTGCCGGCACCCAGCTCACCAGCGGTACCTTGGATCCGAAGCAGGTTCTTCGAGTCCTCGGCCCACGTGAGGCACAGAAGTTCCTGGTCCGCGAGGTCCAGGATGTGTACCAGTCCCAGGGTGTAGGCATCCACGATAAGCACGTGGAAGTCATCGTCCGCCAGATGCTGCGCCGCGTCACCGTCATCGAGTCCGGCGAGACCGACTTGCTACCAGGCGAGTTGGCCGATCGTTCGCGCTTCACCGCGGCGAACCGCAAGGCCGTTTCGGAAGGCCAGCGTCCAGCTGCCGGCCGTGACGAGCTGATGGGCATCACCAAGGCATCGCTGGCCACCGATTCGTGGCTGTCGGCTGCTTCCTTCCAGGAAACCACTCGCGTCCTGACCCAGGCTGCGATGGAAGGCAAGGAAGATCCACTGCGCGGTCTGAAGGAAAACGTGATCATCGGTAAGCTGATCCCGGCCGGTACCGGTCTGGATCGCTACACCCAGGTCAACGTCGAGCCAACCGATGAAGCAAAGGCAACTTTGTTCACCGGCACCTCGGCCTTCTCTTCGGGCCTGTACGACGATGCGCTGGAAGGCGGGCTGTCGCCTGAATTCCGTGCCATCTCGATGGACGACTACGACCACGGCTCGGACTTCCGCTAAACCGGGAGCACTGTCACCGTAAGGTAGTTTGACCCAATGCCTGCCCGCACACTGTGCGGGCAGGCATTGGGCGTTTAACCGCCACAGTTCCCAGTGGTCTGCGTTCCGGGGCCTGCGCGCAACACGGGGTGGAAATAGTAGTCGATGAATCCACTGGGAGATTTAGGAACTAGTATTCGCCTTGATGCGGATCCGCTGGCAAGCCGGCAGCGGACATCCGCGGATTCGGGTGGTTTTCATCTGGCGGTCCCGTGGCGTTCAGCTGGGGTCGATATCGTAGTCACTACCCAAACCGTCTCGATGGCGGCGGGGGCCAAGAGTGGCCTGGTCGGTGAGATAGCTTACTGTACATGGTGGCTCGGTGGATTAATGCTAGACTGAGGTCAATTGTTTTATGTGTGGCAAAATGGACTCCGTCCGGGTTGCGGGTAGGTTGCGCAACGAATGCCACACTTTCGCACGCCTAGGGACTTTTGATTCTGAGTGCGCGGTAAAGCAAGCAGCTAGCTACATTGCGAAGCGCTAAAACTTTTCTAGGCTTAGGCGTTTTCGTCGTGTTGCCGAAGAACTTAGACAATGGAAGGACACGAAAGTGCCTACTATTCAGCAGCTGGTCCGCAAGGGCCGCTCGCCTAAGGTCGTCAAGACCAAGGCCCCTGCCCTTAAGGGCAACCCAATGCGCCGTGGCGTGTGCACCCGTGTGTACACCACCACCCCGAAGAAGCCAAACTCGGCTCTGCGTAAGGTCGCACGTGTGCGCCTTGCCGGTGGCGTCGAAGTGACCGCTTACATTCCAGGTGTCGGACACAACCTGCAGGAACACTCCATCGTGCTCGTTCGCGGTGGTCGTGTAAAGGACCTTCCAGGTGTTCGCTACAAGATTGTTCGTGGTGCTCTGGATACCCAGGGTGTGAAGGATCGTAAGCAGGCTCGTTCCCGCTACGGTGCAAAGAAGGATGGTAAGTAATGCCTCGTAAGGGTCCGGCGCCAAAGCGCCCACTAGTTTCTGATCCAGTCTTCGAATCCCCATTGGTCACCCAGCTGATCAACAAGGTTCTCGTAGACGGCAAGAAGTCCACTGCAGAGCGCATTGTTTACGGTGCACTCGAAGGTGCCGCAGCAAAGTCCGGCGCCGACGCTGTTTCGACCCTCAAGAAGGCTATGGACAACATCCGTCCAGCCCTCGAGGTTCGTTCCCGCCGCGTCGGTGGCGCTACCTACCAGGTTCCTGTTGAGGTCAAGCCAGGCCGTGCAACCGCACTGGCTCTGCGCTGGCTGGTTGGCTACTCGAAGGCTCGCCGCGAGAAGACCATGATCGAGCGTTTGATGAACGAGATCCTGGACGCATCGAACGGTCTGGGTGCCGCTGTGAAGCGTCGCGAAGACACTCACAAGATGGCCGAGTCCAACAAGGCCTTCGCACACTACCGCTGGTAAGAACCGCTCGGAAAAGCTGGGCATCAACCGATGCCCAGCAATTCCGGCCTCACCTTATAGGGAGACAACGTGGCACAGGACGTGCTTACTGACCTTAACAAGGTCCGCAATATCGGCATCATGGCTCACATCGATGCCGGTAAGACCACTACTACTGAGCGCATCCTTTTCTACACGGGTGTGAACCACAAGCTCGGTGAAACCCACGACGGTGCTTCGACCACCGACTGGATGGAACAGGAAAAAGAGCGCGGTATCACCATTACCTCCGCTGCTGTTACCTGCTTCTGGAACAAGAACCAGATCAACATCATCGACACCCCGGGCCACGTTGACTTCACCGTTGAGGTGGAGCGCTCGCTGCGCGTGCTCGATGGCGCCGTTGCCGTCTTCGATGGCAAGGAAGGCGTTGAGCCTCAGTCCGAGACCGTTTGGCGCCAGGCTGACAAGTACGACGTTCCACGTATCTGCTTCGTCAACAAGATGGACAAGCTGGGCGCTGACTTCTACTTCACCGTAGATACCATCATCCAGCGCCTTGGTGCCAAGCCGCTGGTTATGCAGCTGCCAATCGGCTCCGAGTCCGAGTTCACCGGTGTCGTTGACCTGCTGTCCATGAAGGCATTCGTTTGGGAAGGCGACTCCAAGGGTGACGTCACCATGGGCGCTGCTTACGAAACCCGCGAAATCCCTGCCGACTTGGTTGAGCGTGCTGAAGAGTACCGCGCCAAGCTGGTTGAAGATGTCGCTGAGGCATCCGAAGAGCTCATGGAGAAGTACCTCGAAGGTGAAGAAATCTCCCTTGAGGAACTCAAGGCTGGCATCCGCAAGCTGACCGTGAACTCGGAAGCTTACCCAGTATTCTGTGGTTCGGCCTTCAAGAACCGCGGCGTTCAGCCAATGCTGGATGCAGTCATCGACTTCCTGCCGAACCCACTGGACGTTGGCGCCACCATCGGTCACGATCCGAAGGACGAAGAAGTTGAGCTGACCCGCGAGCCTTCGGAGGACGCACCGTTCTCGGCACTTGCGTTCAAGATCGCCGCTCACCCGTTCTTCGGCCAGTTGAACTTCATCCGCGTTTACTCCGGCAAGGCAGAGTCCGGCGCACAGCTGCTGAACTCCACCAAGGGCAAGAAGGAACGCGTAGGCAAGCTCTTCCAGATGCACTCCAACAAGGAGAATCCGGTAGACGAGATCCACGCAGGTCACATCTACGCTGTGATCGGCCTGAAGGCCACCACCACCGGTGACACCCTATGTGATCCAGCCCACCCAATCGTTCTCGAATCGATGAGCTTCCCGGATCCAGTGATCTCTGTGGCCATCGAACCAAAGACCAAGGGTGACCAGGAAAAGCTGTCGACCGCTATCCAGAAGCTGTCGGCGGAAGATCCAACCTTCACCGTGTCCCTGAATGAAGACACCGGCCAGACCGTCATTGGCGGTATGGGTGAGCTTCACCTGGACATTCTGGTTGACCGCATGAAGCGCGAATTCCGTGTGGAAGCAAACGTTGGCAAGCCACAGGTTGCATACCGCGAAACCATCAAGAAGGCTGTGGAGAAGGTTGACTTCACCCACAAGAAGCAGACCGGTGGTTCGGGTCAGTTCGCAAAGGTCCAGGTCTCGTTCGAGCCTCTGGAAGTTGTTGACGGCGTCACCTACGAGTTCAAGAACGCCGTGACCGGTGGTCGTGTTCCTCGTGAGTACATCCCATCCGTTGACGCTGGTATCCAGGACGCAATGCAGTACGGTATCCTCGCAGGCTACCCACTGGTCGGTGTCAAGGCTACCCTCATCGATGGTGCTTACCACGATGTCGACTCCTCGGAAATGGCCTTCAAGATCGCTGGTTCGCAGGTATTCAAGGAAGGCGCACGCCGCGCTAACCCTGTTTTGCTTGAACCGCTGATGGCTGTTGAAGTCCGTACCCCGGAAGAGTACATGGGCGACGTTATCGGCGACCTGAACTCCCGTCGTGGTTCGATCAGCGAGATGTCCGACGCTGCTGGCGTCAAGGTCATCCGCGCTGGTGTGCCACTGTCGGAAATGTTCGGTTACATTGGTGACCTGCGTTCGAAGACCCAGGGTCGCGCAGTTTACTCGATGACCTTCGACAGCTACTCTGAGGTCCCGAAGGCAGTTGCCGACGAGATCATCCAGAAGTCCCGCGGCGAGTAATCGTCTCGGTATAAAAACCTGGCCGTGACCCCCTTAGCGGGGAAGTGGCCGATCGCGGGCCGGTTCCGTTGAAAAACGGAGCCGGCACCGCAAACGGCCAACGAGGGATTTGCATCACAATGCAGGCCCCGCAGAGGACCGGAATTTCCTAAATTATCCAAGCCCCCAGTAGACTATTTCTAGTTCGTTTGCGAACCGCGCAGACGAAGAATGTCTTCTGTAAATGTTTCTAGGAGGAACTTGTGGCAAAGGCAAAGTTCGAGCGCAACAAGCCGCACGTCAACATTGGTACCATCGGTCACGTTGACCACGGTAAGACCACTCTGACCGCGGCAATCTCCAAGGTTCTGGCTGACAAGTACCCAGACCTGAACGAACAGCGCGACTTCGCTAACATCGACTCGGCACCGGAAGAGCGCCAGCGCGGTATTACCATCAACATCTCGCACATCGAGTACCAGACCGAGAAGCGCCACTACGCACACGTAGACGCTCCAGGTCACGCTGACTATGTCAAGAACATGATCACCGGTGCTGCTCAGATGGACGGCGCAATCCTCGTTGTTGCCGCTACCGATGGCCCGATGGCTCAGACCCGCGAGCACGTTCTGCTGGCCCGCCAGGTTGGTGTTCCAACCCTGATGGTTGCACTGAACAAGTCGGACATGGTTGATGACGAAGAGCTGCTCGAGCTCGTGGAGATGGAAGTTCGCGAACTTCTGTCCTCGCAGGGCTTCGATGGCGATGACGCTCCAGTGATCCGCGTTTCGGGCCTGAAGGCTCTGGAAGGCGACGCAAAGTGGGTTGCAGCTATCGAGGAACTGATGGATGCAGCTGACAGCTTCATTCCAGACCCAGTTCGCGACCGCGACAAGCCATTCCTGATGCCAATTGAAGACGTCTTCACCATCACCGGCCGCGGTACCGTTGTTACCGGTCGCGCCGAGCGTGGCACCCTGGCTATCAACTCGGAAGTTGAGATTGTTGGCATCCGCCCAATCCAGAAGACTACCGTTACCGGTATCGAGATGTTCCACAAGCAGCTCGACGAAGCATGGGCTGGCGAGAACTGTGGTCTGCTGCTTCGCGGTCTGAAGCGCGACGATGTTGAGCGTGGCCAGGTTATCGTAGCCCCAGGCTCGATCACCCCACACACCAACTTCGAAGCTAACGTCTACATCCTGTCGAAGGACGAAGGCGGACGTCACAACCCGTTCTACTCGAACTACCGTCCGCAGTTCTACTTCCGCACCACCGACGTAACCGGCGTTATCACCCTCCCAGAGGGCACCGAAATGGTTATGCCTGGCGACAACACCGAAATGTCGGTTGAGCTGATCCAGCCAATCGCCATGGAAGAGGGCCTCGGCTTCGCAATTCGCGAAGGCGGCCGCACCGTTGGTTCGGGCAAGGTAACCACCATCACCAAGTAGTCTCTACTTGATGAGGTAGTTCCCTAGTGAACTGAAAAGAATCCCCCAGCACTTTTGTGCTGGGGGATTTTTTCGTTAAATACGAGCCCCAGCTAGTGAATATATCTAGAAGGTGGTCTAATTGGAGGGCGCGACAATTCGCTAAGTGGGGGAGTGGCATCAATGATGGGCTGGATCATCGTTTCTATCATCTTGGTTCTGTTGGCTTTCGGCCTCGGCCGGCGCCAGGGGAGTCGGGATAAATCGCAAAGCCAGCAGCAGCTTGATGCGCTGGGCGAAGCGTGGCAGCAAGGCTACGACGAGGCAGTGAAGTACCTGGGGCAACCCGGGCCGCCGGGTGCCTCGGCACCGGCTGCTGCCCAAGCGCCGGGGGTCCCCGCACAGCCGCTCGAAGCGCAGCCTGCAAGCCGCAAAGATGCAGCGCCGGCCGCATCGATGGCACCTTCCAGCCAGCCATACCTCCAGCCAGCGGCGGCCGGTGCTGCCCCCGCGTACCGCGCGCCGCTCCCCACGGCCACCCTCCAGCCTGCTGCACCGGTTAAGCCAATCAAGGTGCTCACCAAACGCGAGCGCGAACTGCGCAACATCAACATCACGCTGTACGTCGCGGCCCTGATGATCGTTGCCGCCGGCGCACTCTTCCTGAGCTTCGCGCTTCCGCCACTGTCAAAGCTCATCGCCTTATTCCTGCTGTCTGCCGCTTTCTACGGCGGAGGCCTGGTCACCTTCGCAGTGAAACCGTCCTTGCGTCCGGCAGGAGCCGCCTTTGCCGGCACCGGGCTGGCTTTGTTGCCGCTGTGCGCCATCGCTACCTACAGCACGGTGAACATATCCGGCCCGGCGACCTGGCTGGTTTTCTCAGCCATCGGCACATTAGCCGTGGGCTACGCAACACTGACGTTCAAGTCCCGTGTTCTGGCGTGGGTTGCCGTGCTGATTCTGGTCAGCACCGCCATGGCCGGCGCGGCCGCGATGCAGCGTGGCGTCCTGTACTACATGCTGATCCTGCTGGTGCTCTCTATTGCGCTGATGCTCTTGGCGGTACGCAGCGAAAGGATCCGCCACTCAATCTTCTTCCGGGCCCTGCACGGCACCGCGCAGCTGCTGCCTGCGTTTGTCTTTGCGTTGTCGGTGATCCTCTTGGAGATGCTCGCCAGCCGGGATTTGTTCTGGATCTTCGCGTTGCTCACCGTCCAGTTGCTGCTCAGCGTCAGGCTGTTGCCCAACCTGCGGCTGCTGCGCACCTACGCTGCCCGCGCTGCTTTCATGGCGATGCTCGTGGCCGGCTGCAACTACCTCGGTTTCTCCGCAACGAGCAGCTGGCTGGTGCTCGCCTTCGCCTTCGGGCTCCAAGCCGTAGCGGTATTGCTCTGCTCCACCGGCTACCAGCAGAGGCTGGGATTGGCGCGCAGGCACCTGCAAAGTGAACGTGCGGTGCTGTGGTGCTTAGCGGTGGCTTCGGTGATCGGCGCGTTTCTCTACGCGCAGGGCTTCGAGGCCTTCGTGCTCAGCTACATCGCGGTTCCGATCTTCATGGCGCTGGGCATTCCCGGCTTGCTGCGCAGCGCCAAGCTGGAAGTTGGAGTCATCGCGGTTCTTCCCCTGGTGACGCTGGTAGATATGCAGAACCACAGTTGGCGCCCGCTGGTGGTATTCGCCCTGGCCCTGCTCGGGCTTTCGCTGGCTCAGCGCAACGCCCGGAACCTGCGCAGGGAAATGACGCTCCATTCGCACTGGCTCCTTACCCTGGTTGGCGCAGGCGTGCTTGGTGCTGCGCTTGATGAGCTCACGGCTGGGGACTATGGAAATCCTGACGGCTCAGCCCCGTTGATTGCGGTGCTCTTCGTGCTGTTCATCTTGTGGGCGGCGAATCTGGCGAGCCGTGCCGTGCTGGATTCCGGCATGGCGCAGGGGCACCGGCTGGGACGGGTGGGCGCTTCGGCTTTGCTTGGCGTGGTGCTGCTCTTCAGCCTGCGCCTGCTGACAACCGCTGGCGACTATTCCTACGCCAGCGAAAGCACCGTGGTGTTCCTGGGTATCGGCGGGCTGGCGTGGTTCATCACTGGCCTTGTGCTCGCAGTTGGCCTGGTCATTGCCTCGGGTTGGCGGCTTCGCGATATTCCTGCACAGCGCCCCGAGCTGGAACAGCCGATCAATGTCGTTGCGGCCTGCCTGCTGATGGGGCTTTATGCGCTCAGCTTCGGCAAGGAGATCTGGCCGCTGGCAATCCTCATCGGGGCGGCAACCTTGGGCTATTTCATCTGGAGCTTGCGCCGCAGCACAAATACGCGGTGGAAGATCCTCTATGCAGCGTTGGCCCAAGTGCTCTTCAGTTCCATGGTGTGGTGGATTGCCTACAGCATGGAATTCGACATCCACGGCCGGTTCTGCCTGCTGCTGGTTTCGATAGCCGTCCCGCAGCTGCTCCGCTTGCTGGCTAGCATCCGCGACGGCAAAGCACTGCGCCGGGAATTGCGCTGGATGGCAGTGGGACTGCTGGCTGGCATTCCACTGGCGACGCTGGCCTACGGGCAGTTCGCGGGCGGCATGGATCGGGGAACGATCCTCTTGGCCTGCTTATTTTTCGGGCTGCACGGGCTGGCCGCGTTCAAGGCCGAGACCAGCTTGACGGTGGCCAAGCGACAGCTCTATCTATTTGCCCCGATCCTGGCACTGATCCTGCTGATCAGCATTCCGGCACTGGCCATGGAAGATGCGACCGGATGGGTCCGCTCTACGTGGTGGAGTTCCCAGGTTGCTTGCGCCATGCTGCTGGCCCTGAGCCTGGCGGCACTCGTGCTTGAATGGCGGTTGCGCGCCAACAAGTCGTACTCGATAGCCCTGGGCCTGGCCATCTTCCTTCCGGCGGCGTGGGCCGCCGCGTGGCAGGCGGGGTCGTGGTGGGCAGTGGGTGCGCACCTGCTGCTGGCCCTCGGCTTCATCCTGCTGGTGCACACGCGAAAGAGCGCCTGGTACGCGGCCGGAGCCGCCATCATGCTGTGCGTCGCTATCCTGCGTGCAGTCTTCGAGGTGCGGCAAGCCGGTGGGGCAGTGGTGCTAGCACCGATGGATGCCGCATGGGCGCTGGTTGGCGCGGGCCTCGCGCTGTACCTGCTCGCAATCTTCCACGGGCGAATGAAGGACCCAAATCCCGGCTATCCGGAATTCGGCTACCTCCATGCCGATCCGCCCGGCAGCGCCTCGCGCTTGTACTTCGCGGCAATGCTCCTGGCCCTGTTGCTGGCCGGTGGCATCGCCCATCTGGATGGCGGTGCGATTTGGCAGGTGGCCGGCGGAGCGCTGCTGGTCTTCGGCGTTACGGTGCTGGTGCGGCTCTTTGAACTTCCGCGGCGGCTGGTGCCCTACGCGGTGGACGGCTTCATCCTCGTGGGAGCGCTGCTGGCGCTGGGCAGCTATGCCCAGATCCTTGGCACACCGCGGGCCAGCAACCTGGCGGCCTACGCCTGCATTGTTGCAGTAGTGCTGGTCGCGTGGCGCAACATCAGGGCCAACGCGCGATTGGAGAGGACATACCTGCTGGCCGCCTCGGTGGCCGGCAGCCTGGCCTTGCTCGCCGCACTGGTCCAATCCAATGGTGTTGCGCAGGCGATCGGCCTGGTCTTCTTCGGTGGATTGGTGGCCTGGGGCTTGAAGCTGGGGGAGCGGCTGTTCATTTGGTGGGGTGCGGCGGCTATCACCTTGGCAGTCTTGTGGTTCCTGCGCGATTTGGCATTCCTCTGGCTGGTGGTCATTGGCTTGGGGCTGATTGCGGCCGCGGTCTTCAAGCTGGTGAAGGTCGACAAGCAGAATTCGCTGCCGGTGAGGCCGCAAAACCCTGTTGATCCACCGATCCCCGCGGGGCAGGAGCCGTCCGGGCAGGACGGGCCGCGCCAGGTGTGAGGGCAAGATCACGGGCGCGGATAGGCATAAAAGATTTGCGCGATCGTTGCCGACCTGTCAGACTAAATAAGTTGCTTCAATGCAACCCGGTCCCCATTTATGGGGTAACCGGTCTGGTTTGAACGACCGGGATCGACTCTCACGCAGGATAATGCCTGGGGTTCGGGATCGATACGACTGCTTCAAACTATAAGGCCCTTCGATAAAGTGAAAACTTTGTGGGAGTGTTGTGACTGAAAATTTCACGACACGCCCGAACGCGGGGGTCGGAGCCTCCTGCGGGTGAGGAACCCGGATCTGATCCGGATTCAGCCGCAGAGCAAGGCGTGCCGGTCTGCAAGGACCCGTATATAGGCACAGAAACTTTAGATAGTGCTAACAGAAAGAGGCATGACGCCATGGCGGGACAGAAAATCCGCATCCGGCTGAAGTCGTATGACCACGAGGTCATTGACGTTTCGGCCCGGAAGATCGTTGAGACGGTCACGCGCGCAGGCGCAACCGTAGTCGGCCCAGTGCCGCTGCCAACGGAGAAGAACGTGTACTGCGTTATCCGTTCGCCACACAAGTACAAGGACAGCCGTGAGCACTTCGAAATGCGCACGCACAAGCGTCTGATCGACATCGTTGATCCGACCCCGAAGGCTGTTGATTCGCTGATGCGTCTCGACCTGCCAGCGGATGTCAACATCGAAATCAAGCTTTAAGGGGAGGTGGCGAGAAAACTATGACCGCAACCCGTAATTTCAAGGGCCTGCTGGGCACGAAGCTCGGCATGACCCAGGTTTGGGATTCGAACAACAACCTGATCCCTGTCACCGTCGTGCAGGCTGATAGCAACGTTGTCACCAAGCTCATCAACGAAGAGCGCGATGGCTACACCGCAGTTCAGATCGGCTACGGCCAGATCGATCCTCGCAAGGTCACCAAGCCACTGGCTGGTCACTTCGAGGCTGCTGGCGTCACCCCACGTCGCCACTTGGTAGAACTGCGCACTGCAGACGCTGCCGAGTACACCGCAGGCCAGGAACTTTCCGTAGAGGTCTTCGAAGCCGGCCAGAAGGTCGACGTCGTAGGCACCTCGAAGGGTAAGGGCTTCGCCGGCGTTATGAAGCGTCACAACTTCCACGGTGTTGGCGCATCGCACGGTGCTCACAAGAACCACCGTAAGCCAGGTTCCATCGGCGGCGCATCGACCCCAGGTCGCGTTTTCCGTGGACAGAAGATGGCTGGTCGCATGGGTGCTGAGCGTGTTACCACTCAGAACCTGACCATTCACGCTATCGACGCTGAGAAGAACCTCCTGCTGATCAAGGGTGCCGTTCCAGGCGCCCGCGGCCGCGTCGTTCTCGTACGCAACGCCGTGAAGGGAGCATAAGTAAATGACTAAGGCACTTAACGTCGAACTGCCTGCAGAGATCTTCGACGTACAGACCAACGTCCCGCTGCTGCACCAGGTTGTCGTTGCACAGCTTGCTGCTGCCCGCCAGGGTACCCACAAGACCAAGGACCGCTCCGAGGTTTCGGGTGCAGGTCGCAAGCCGTTCAAGCAGAAGGGTACCGGCCGCGCCCGTCAGGGTTCGATCCGTGCTCCGCACATGACCGGCGGTGGCATTGTCCACGGTCCAACCCCACGTGATTACTCGCAGCGTACCCCGAAGAAGATGAAGGCTGCTGCACTGCGCGGCGCCCTGTCTGATCGCGCACGCTTCGATCGCGTTCACGTGATTGAGAACTTGGTTGCTGGCGAAACGCCTTCGACCAAGGATGCTCTGGCTACCTTGCGTTCGCTCACCGAGCGCAAGAACCTGCTTGTCGTCATCGATCGCGCCAACGATGTTGCAGCCCTTTCGGTTCGCAACCTCGTCAATGTGCACGTTCTGTACGTCGACCAGCTGAACACCTACGATGTTCTGGTTTCGGATGACGTAGTCTTCACCAAGGCTGCCTTCGATGCCCTGGTCCAGAAGGAGGAAGCCAAGTGAGCGCGTTCTCAAAGGCTCCACACGACGTGGTCATCGCACCTGTCGTATCGGAAAAGAGCTACGGTCTGATCGATCAAGGTCAGTACACCTTCGAGGTGGCACCAAGCTCCAACAAGTCGGAAATCAAGTACGCCGTTGAAGCGATCTTCAACGTCAAGGTTGACTCCGTAAACACCATCAACCGAGCTGGTAAGCGCAAGCGCACCCGCTTCGGGTGGGGATCGCGCAAGAGCACCAAGCGCGCCATCATCACCTTGAAGGACGGCTCGATTGACATCTTCGGCGGTCCGCTTTCCTAAGCGGAGACCACTTTAACGAGGAATATTAATAATGGGAATTCGTAAGTACAAGCCGACTACCCCGGGCCTTCGCGGCTCGTCGGTAGCCGACTTCGCAGAAATCACCCGATCGACTCCGGAAAAGTCGTTGGTTCGTCCCCTGACCAAGTCAGGCGGCCGTAACAACACCGGTAAGATCACCACCCGTCACAAGGGTGGCGGACACAAGCGCGCCTACCGTGTTATCGACTTCCGTCGTCACGACAAGGACGGCGTTCCGGCAAAGGTCGCTCACATCGAGTACGACCCGAACCGTACCGCTCGTATCGCACTGCTCCACTACGTGGACGGCACCAAGCGCTACATCATCGCACCGAACAACCTCAAGCAGGGTGACCCAATTGAGGCCGGCGCAAGCGCCGACATCAAGCCAGGCAACAACCTGCCACTGCGTAACATCCCGGTTGGTACCGTGATTCACGCTGTTGAGCTTCGCCCAGGCGGCGGCGCTAAGATGGCTCGTTCCGCTGGTGCATCGATCCAGCTGGTAGCCCGTGAGGGCCGCTACGCCCAGCTGCGTTTGCCTTCGGGTGAAATCCGCAACGTTGATGTGCGCTGCCGCGCAACCATCGGCGAAGTTGGCAACGCTGAGCAGATCAACATCAACTGGGGCAAGGCCGGCCGTATGCGCTGGAAGGGCGTACGCCCAACCGTTCGCGGTGTTGTCATGAACCCAGTTGACCACCCACATGGTGGCGGTGAGGGCAAGACCTCCGGTGGTCGTCACCCGGTCAACCCTAACGGTAAGCGTGAGGGACGCACCCGTCGTCCAAACAAGGAAAGCGACAAGCTCATTGTGCGTCGCCGCAAGACCGGCAAGAACAAGCGATAGGAGCCTGGAAACATGCCACGCAGCCTGAAGAAAGGCCCCTTCGTCGATCAGCACCTGTTCCTAAAGGTCGTTGCTGAAAACGATAAGGGCACCAAGAACGTCATCAAGACGTGGTCCCGCCGTTCGATGATCATCCCGGACATGCTGGGACACACCATCGCCGTACACGACGGTCGCAAGCACATTCCTGTGTTCGTAACCGAATCGATGGTTGGACACAAGCTCGGAGAGTTTGCCCCAACCCGTACGTTCCGTGGCCACGTGAAGGACGACAAGAAGGGCAAGCGCCGCTAGGCCCCGCAAGGGTACTAGTATCGCTTAGCACTTCTTCGATAGACGAGAGAAGGATAGCAATGGAAGCCAAGGCAATTGCGCGTCACATCCGCGTAACGCCTATGAAGGCCCGGCGCGTCGTCAACCTTGTTCGTGGTCTGCAGACCAACGAAGCACTGGCCATCTTGAAGTTTGCCCCACAGGCAGCTTCGGAGCCGGTATACAAGGTTGTCGCATCGGCAGTGGCTAACGCCCGTGCCGCCGCGGACCGCGCAGGTGAAGCATTCAATGAGGACGAGCTGTTTATCAGCGAAGCGTTTGTTGACGAAGGTCCGACCATGAAGCGGTTCCAGCCGCGTGCACAGGGTCGCGCATTCCAGATCAAGAAGCGCACCAGCCACGTGACTGTGGTTGTTTCAACCACGCAGAAGGGTGGGGAGAACTAAATGGGACAGAAGATTAACCCGAACGGTTTCCGTCTCGGCATCACCACCGATCACGTTTCCCACTGGTTCGCTGATTCCAGCAAGCCAGGCCAGCGTTACGCTGACTACGTGAAGGAAGATGTCCAGATCCGCGCCCTGCTGTCTAACGGCATGGATCGCGCTGGCATCGCCCGCGTCGAGATCGAGCGTACCCGTGACCGCGTACGTGTGGATATCCACACTGCACGTCCAGGTATCGTCATTGGTCGTCGCGGTGCAGAAGCTGACCGTATTCGTGGCGAGCTGGAAAAGCTCACCAAGAAGCAGGTTCAGCTGAACATCCTCGAGGTCAAGAACCCTGACATGGAGGCCATGCTGGTCGCCCAGGGCATCGCCGAGCAGCTTGCTTCCCGCGTGGCTTTCCGCCGTGCGATGAAGAAGGCAATGCAGTCGGCAATGCGCGCTGGTGCCAAGGGCATCCGCGTTCAGTGCTCCGGTCGACTTGGCGGCGCAGAAATGTCCCGCAAGGAGTTCTACCGCGAAGGCCGTGTGCCACTGCACACCCTGCGCGCGAACATCGACTTCGGCAAGTTCGAAGCCAAGACCACCTTCGGCCGTATCGGCGTGAAGGTCTGGATCTACAAGGGTGACGTAACCGCCAAGGAACTGGCTGCACAGCAAGCTGCTGCTCCAGCTCGTGGCGGCCGCGGTGGCGGCAACGACCGTCCACGTGGCGGCGAACGCCGTCGTCGTAACGATCGCAAGGGCGCTGCAGCTCCGGCTGCGGAAGGAGGACAGGCTTAAATGCTTATCCCACGTCGTGTGAAGTTCCGCAAGCAGCACCACCCAAAGCGTTCGGGTGCTGCCAAGGGCGGTACCACCGTTGCTTTCGGTGAGTACGGCATCCAGGCGTTGACCCCGGCTTACGTGACTAACCGTCAGATCGAAGCCGCTCGTATCGCCATGACCCGTTACATCAAGCGTGGCGGTAAGGTCTGGATCAACATCTACCCAGACCGTCCGCTTACCAAGAAGCCTGCCGAAACCCGCATGGGTTCCGGTAAGGGTTCGCCGGAGTGGTGGGTCGCCAACGTAAAGCCAGGACGAGTCATGTTTGAACTCGGTGGCGTCAGTGAAGAGGTAGCTAAAGAGGCATTGCGTCTTGCAATCCACAAGCTGCCAATGAAGGCACGCATCGTGCGTCGTGAAGGTGGTGAATAGGGATGTCTATCGGCTCGAAAGACCTTAGCATTGAGTCCCTGGACGGCTTCGATACCGCTCGTTTGAACGAGGAATTGAAGAAGGCCAAGGCAGAACTGTTCAACCTGCGTTTCCAGTCGGCTACCGGCCAGCTGGATTCCCACGGGAACCTGAAGACCATCAAGCGCGATATTGCACGCATTTACACTGTGCTGCGCGAGCGCGAGCTGGGCATTCGTCAGGATGTCGTTGTTCCGGTTGAAGAAACCAAGAAGGATTCCAAGTAATGAGCGAGAAGGAGAACGGTGTGGATAACGCTACCGAGCGTAACGACCGCAAGACCCTCCGTGGTTACGTGGTATCTGACAAGATGCAGAAGACCATCGTCGTAGACGTTGAGGACCGTGTTAAGCACGCCCTTTACGGCAAGGTCATGCGTCGCAACAAGAACGTGAAGGCTCACGACGAGAACAACGACGCCGGCATCGGCGACTTGGTTGTCATCGCTGAGACCCGCCCGCTGTCTGCTGACAAGCGCTGGCGTCTCGTTGAGATCGTGGAGAAGGCTAAGTAAGCTTTCGCTCCGATTTCACGGATCTCGTGATTGGAGAATGCCCCGAACACTTCGCAAGAAGAGTTCGGGGCATTTCTGTCTTAAAAAGCAGTGAATAAAATGCCACACTGGACTATGGAACAGATCAGGAAACTGCGTCCCGCTGGCCTTGTCAACTCTCCAGCTTTCAGCCACGTAGCCATCGTCCCGCCGGGTGCCACGACTATCTATGTTGGCGGGCAGAACGCCGTAGACGGCACAGGGCAGCTGATCGGAGCCGGGGATGCCGCAACGCAGGCGACCAAGGCACTGGGAAACTCCAAGCTCGCACTGGCGGCGGCCAGCGCGGGATTCCAGGATGTAGTGCAGTGGAACGTGCTGCTGGTGGAAGGAACCGACGTCAACAGCGTCTATGGAGCCATAGGTGAACAGTTGGCAGCCACTGAACCACCCCTGGTGTCTGCAGCCTTCGTCGCGAAGCTCGGTGTGCCAGGTGCGCTGGTTGAAATCAGTGCCGTGGCGGCAGTACTGCCAGACTAGGCTCTGCCCTTTCGATAGGTAACAGGGGAGTAGCCCAAGACTTTGCGGAAGTCTGCCGCTAGATGGGCTTGATCCGCATACCCCATTTCCGCTGCGATGCCAGCGATAGAAACTGCAGTGTCTGCGCGCAGCCGATGAGCAGCCTCTTGCAAACGGTACCGCCGAATCACCGCCAGCGGAGCCAGTCCCAAATACCTTTCCGAAATCCGTTGCAGACTGCGTGTACTGAGCGACAAGCGATGGGCCAGTTGGGAGACCCTTACGATTCCGCGCTCCGCTGCGACGGTGTCGAGCAGCTTATTAGCTTGGAGGCCAGAACTTGTGGCTGCTGGAAGGTGAGCGGTGAGCCACGAATCGAAGAGCTCGGCACAGGCCGAACCGGAGTTCCCGTGGCCTGGTTGAGTCTTCATCCTTGTTATCGAGGCCAGCAGCCCAGGTGCGCTGAACTGGATTTCCTGGTCCAGCAACTCTGCGGGGGACACATTGAGAGCCTGCGCAGCCGCTGGGCGCAACAAGGCGGAGACTGCCCAACTGCTCCCGGACAGGTCGCGGTGCGAAGCGCCGCTGGCCGGGCCGGATAGCGTAATGCCTTCTGGCTCAATGACCAGATTCATTTGCGGAAAGGGCAGGAGTTGTTGCCGTGAGGTACGTCCGGGCGCGATGTTCCAATCCACCAGCCAAAACCAGGAGACCAATTCCTGCAGTCCTGGACCGGGGGAGAATCGCTCGATTGCCGATAGCCGGGCAGGATAGAGAACGCCTCGCGGATCCGGTGCTGATTCCATGGCCTCTACCACCCGTGCGGGTTGTCGCATATCTACAAGAACCAGCGTGCCACACAGGCTTAGCCTAGGGACATGGAAAATCAAGATGAAGTCACGCAAGGTGTGACGGGAATGCATACAACTGCCGGTGTCCCTCATGGATTCACCAGTCTGACGCCATTCTTGACTGTGCCCAACACAAGGGCAGCGCTGGGATTCTATGAAGAAGTATTCGGTGCGACAGTGGTAGATTCCACCGAAATGGGAGGCGTTGTCGTGCATGCAGAAATTGCATTCGGCAATGGCCGTTTGCAGATCGGGGAACCTTCGCCGGCCTACGGACTAGTCAGCCCGCCAGCTGCGCCGAATGCCTGCTATTCCTTGGGTTTCTACTGCGAAAACGCAGATGAGGTGGTGGCCAGGGCCGAGGCTGCCGGTTCCAGTATCCGAGAACCACTGGGCAACTTCGTCTCGGGTGACCGCTTCGCTTCGATTCTGGATCCCTTCGGTGTGCGCTGGTCCATCATGTCCAGGGTGGAAGACCTGTCGCTGGAAGAGAGCGCCCAGCGCGTCGCGCAGTGGGCCTCGCAGCAGTGATGAAGAAGCCAAGGGCAGTCGCAATCGCATCGAGCCGCTATCGTACCTAGGCGGAAGTGTCCTTGCCGGAATTGTCGTCTGCTTCGAATAGGCTCGGATGATGATGACGATGACGCGTGCCCGAAAACCATCCCTGGGATGGCCTATGGGTACGCTTCTTGTTGCTTCCCTAGCTATTGGCATTCTCCCGTATCTGGGTTTCCCCGGTGCAGGATTGATTCCCAAGGTTCAGGCATTCCAACCATATCTGTTGTTCTTCCCGGCAGTGGTTCTGGTTATCGGGCTACTGCGCAAGCAATGGCTCATCAGCGGGTTCGTGCTGGTGTTCCTGCTCTGCGGTGCACTGCCCAACGTGCAATGGAGCTCTCCCGCTGGCCAGACCGGAAACGGCAGCTCCGAGCTGGTTCTCCTATCGTTCAATGCCTTGAAGGCAGGAGCGAACCCGGCGCAGCTAGCTGAACTGATCAGGGACACGGATCCGCAGATTCTCGTCCTTGTTGAAACCAGCGAACCAATGCACCAGCAGCTCGCAGCGCTGGACGCGCTGGATGGATTTGGCTATCGGAGCCAAGAGGCACCCGCCGGGGGAGAACGGGATACCGTGATTTTCTCAAAGTACCCATTGCAGGAACGCTCCACCGATCTGGATTCAGCGGACACCGGTTGGTACTCCTTGCCGGTTGCCGATGTGCAGGCACCCGGTGGGGTCGTGCGAGTGGCCGGCATCCATGTCTATCCGCCGGTTGGCGATGCGCAACGATGGAGCCAGGGCTTGGAAGCAGTCATCGACTGGTCGAATCAGCAGCGGGATCATCCCGTTATCCTTGCTGGCGACTTCAACTCCGTTCGCTCCCATCCAGGATTCCGTGCCCTGGGGGACGGGTATGCGCAGGCTGATGGAGTCTGGCCCCGCGCGACCTGGCCAGCCGGCCGAAGCTTCCCGCCATTGATCGGCATTGACCATATCGTGGCGAAGGGCCTGTCCATCACGGGCTCTTCTTCTCACATCATCGACGGCTCGGATCATCTTGCGGTGAGCGCCACGGTCGAATTCCGTCGCTGAGCAATGATTCCTGCCGGTGACGGCCGGATGCTGGAGCTGCCCAGGGCTGACCGAAAAATAATTTCACTTTTGGCGATTCAGCCGCTTTTCATCCACGGCGGCGCATGGGCGACCTCGAATGGCACCCTGATGCCGCCGCAAGCGACCAGTTGCCCAACTGGATGGCAGCACCAAAACCCCGAAATTCAGCGAATCTGCGGTGTCCAAGGTGTGACGAACGACGCTCGCTTTTCTCTTACCACACCATTTCGGATTCGCGCCACTCTAGGCTAGACTTAAGAATCTGTGCGCATCATGCCCGGGGACTATCCACCTTCGACATAATGCAGTGCGGTCCAAATCCGTTTGGCCGCGCAAGTGCAGCCTCGATATTTTACGCCTCGGCCCTGCCGGCATTTGGGATCAGCATTCGGTGCGCCCGCGCCAGTGGGGGTAAGCGATACGTATCGTGGAGACCATATCCGTTCCGCAAGGCTCATTCATGAGAACCAGCGAGACGACAGGAGTAAGAAGTGATTCAGCAGGAGTCGCGACTTAAGGTTGCCGATAACACTGGTGCTAAGGAAATCCTTACCATTCGTGTTCTTGGTGGCTCGAAGCGTCGCTACGCAAGCATTGGCGACACCATTGTCGCTACCGTCAAGGATGCAATTCCTGGCGGCAACGTAAAGAAGGGCGACGTCGTAAAGGCAGTCGTCGTTCGCACCAAGAAGGAAATCCGTCGTGCAGACGGTTCCTACATCAAGTTCGACGAGAACGCTGCAGTTATCCTCAAGGGTGACGCTGCCGATCCTCGTGGTACTCGTATTTTCGGCCCAGTGGGCCGCGAGCTTCGTGACAAGAAGTTCATGAAGATCGTTTCGCTGGCTCCGGAGGTGCTGTAACCATGGGCGCAAAGATCAAGAAGGGTGACCTGGTTCAGGTCATCGCTGGCAAGGAACGTGGCTTGCAGGGCAAGGTCCTGAAGGTCATTACCGAGTCCAACCGCGTGCTGGTCGAAGGCGTTAACCGCGTCACCAAGCACACCAAGGCAGGTCAGACCGAATCCGGTTCGACCACCGGCGGCATCGAGGTTGTTGAGGCTCCAGTGCACGTTTCCAACGTTGCAGTGGTTGACCCAGAGACCAAGAAGCCAACCCGCGTCGGCTTCCGCGAGGAAACCGTAGAAAAGAACGGCGTGTCCAAGACTGTACGCGTTCGTTACGCCAAGGCTTCCGGAAAGGATCTGTAATGACTGAAGCAGCCACCAAGATCCAGCCACGTCTGAAGGCTAAGTACGCAGCTGACATCCGCCCTGCCCTGCAGGAGCAGTTCAACTACGCCAACCCAATGCAGGTACCATCCCTGACCAAGGTTGTCGTGAACATGGGTGTTGGCGAAGCAGCCAAGGACTCGAAGCTCATTGAAGGCGCCGTACGCGACCTGACCGCAATTACCGGTCAGAAGCCAGTGGTTACCAAGGCCCGCAAGTCGATCGCACAGTTCAAGCTGCGCGAAGGCATGCCAATCGGTACCCACACCACCCTGCGTAACGATCGCATGTGGGAATTCGTCGACCGCCTGATCACCCTGGCACTGCCTCGTATCCGCGACTTCCGCGGCTTGAGCGACCGCCAGTTCGATGGCAATGGCAACTACACTTTCGGTCTGACCGAACAGTCGATGTTCCATGAAATCGATGTGGACAAGGTTGACCGCGTACGTGGTATGGACATCACTGTCGTTACCACCGCCAAGACTGATGACGAAGGCCGTGCCTTGCTTAAGGCTCTGGGCTTCCCATTCAAGACCAACAACTAATCTCACTACGTTACAGGTCCGCTAAGGAAACCGTAACGAGGAAGGGCTGAAGCCCACATGTCTATGACAGATCCAGTCGCAGATATGCTGACTCGTCTGCGCAACGCCAACTCGGCTTACCACGACACTGTGTCGATGCCGTCGAGCAAGCTGAAAGTGCGCATTGCTAACATCCTCAAGGAACAGGGCTACATCGCCTCGTTCGAGGAAGTTGCAGCAGAAGTCGGCAAGACTCTGACTATCACTTTGAAGTACGGCCCATCGCGCGAGCGTTCGATCGCTGGCGTACGCCGTATCTCCAAGCCAGGTCTTCGCGTTTACGCAAAGTCCACCAACCTGCCTCACGTGCTCGGTGGTCTTGGTATCGCTATCCTGTCCACCTCCTCCGGTCTGCTTACTGACCGTCAGGCTGCAAAGAAGGGCGTGGGTGGGGAAGTCCTCGCCTACGTCTGGTAACGGGAAAGGGGAAACATACAATGTCACGTATTGGACGTCTTCCGATTTCCGTACCTGCCAACGTTGAGTTGAACGTCGACGGCCAGCTGGTCGCCGTCAAGGGTCCTAAGGGTGAACTTTCGATCACCGTTAAGGCTCCAATCACCGTTGCCAAGGACGAGAACACTGTTACCGTCAGCCGCCCGAACGACTCCCGCGAGGCTCGTTCGCTGCACGGTCTGACCCGTACCTTGATCAGCAACATGATCACTGGTGTAACCGATGGTTACGAGAAGAAGCTCGAAATCCACGGTACCGGTTACCGCGTACAGGCTAAGGGTGCCGAGCTGGAGCTTGCTCTGGGCTACTCGCACCCAGTGAAGGTTGCTGCCGTTGAAGGCATCACCTTCTCGGTCGAGGGCAACAACAAGATCACCGTTGCCGGTATCGACAAGCAGCACGTCGGTGAAGTTGCCGCTAACATCCGCAAGCTGCGCAAGACCGAGCCTTACAAGGGCAAGGGCATTCGCTACGCTGGCGAGATCATCCGCCGCAAGGTCGGAAAGGCTGGTAAGTAATCATGGCTATCGGAATCAAGGGCAAGAGCAAGTCCGCTCAGCGCGGTCGTCGTCATCAGCGTTTGCGCAAGCACATCGTTGGTACCTCCGTTCGTCCACGCCTGGTTGTCAACCGCTCGGCTCGTCACATCTTCGTACAGATCGTAGACGACTCGCAGGGTATCACCCTGGCCAGCGCATCGACCATGGAAGCAGATCTTCGCGCAAGCGATGCCGACAAGACCGCAAAGTCCAAGCGCATTGGTGAGCTCGTTGCAGAGCGCGCCAAGGCTGCTGGCATCGAAGCAGTTGTCTTCGACCGCGGTGGCAACAAGTACCACGGTCGCGTGGCTGCTGTTGCTGACGGCGCACGTGAAGGTGGGCTGGCACTGTGAGCGAAGCAACTAACAAGAAGGAAACTCAGGTGTCTGAAGCTACTGAAGCAGTCGAGACTGCATCGGCTCCCGCTACCGAGAACGCAGGATCCCGTCGCGGCGAAGGCCGCGGTCGTGGTGAAGGCCGTGGACGTGGCGAAGGCCGCGGTCGTGGTCGTGACCAGAAGGATAGCCGCAACGAAGACAAGGACAAGTTCCTTGAGCGCGTTGTAGCTATCAACCGCGTCTCCAAGGTCGTCAAGGGTGGTCGTCGCTTCAGCTTCACCGCACTTGTGGTCGTTGGCGACGGCAACGGTATGGTCGGCGTTGGCTACGGTAAGGCCAAGGAAGTTCCTGCTGCTATCGCAAAGGGCGTAGAAGAGGCCAAGAAGTCCTTCTTCCGCGTTCCACGCGTTGGCACCACCATTCCACACCTGGTCAAGGGTGAGGCCGCCGCTGGCGTTGTCTTGCTCCGTCCAGCAGCTCCTGGTACCGGTGTTATCGCCGGTGGCCCAGTGCGCGCCGTGTTGGAGTGCGCAGGCATCCACGACATCCTGTCGAAGTCGATGGGTTCGCAGAACCAGATCAACATCGTTCAGGGCACCATTGCTGCACTGAAGGCTCTGGAAGAGCCTGAAGCTGTTGCAGCTCGCCGCGGTCTTCCGCTGGACGAGGTTGCACCAGCAGCAATGCTGCGTCACATCCAGGCCCAGAAGGCAGGTGCTTAATCAATGGCTAAGAACATTGTTCCAAGCGATGCCAAGCTGGCAATCACCCAGGTCAAGTCCATCATTGGTGGAAACCAGAGCCAGCGCGACGTTGTTCGCTCGCTGGGTCTGAAGCGCATCGGTCACACCGTTGTTCGCACCGCCGATCCTGTGACTGTTGGCATGGTCAACAAGGTCCCACACCTGCTGAAGGTCGAGGAGGCGAAGTAGAGATGGCTGAAGAAAAAGCACTTAAGGTTCACCACCTGCGCCCAGCTGAGGGTGCCAAGACCGCTAAGACCCGCGTGGGTCGCGGTGAGGGCTCCAAGGGTAAGACCGCAGGTCGCGGTACCAAGGGTACCAAGGCTCGTTACCAGGTGAAGGCAGGCTTCGCAGGTGGTCAGCTTCCGCTGCACATGCGTCTGCCAAAGCTGCGCGGCTTCAAGAACCCATTCCGCGTCGAGTTCCAGGTTGTAAACCTGGACAAGATCTCGGAACTGTTCCCAGAAGGTGGCGAAGTCACCGTCGAGGCACTGGTTGCCAAGGGCGCCGTTCGCAAGAACCAGCCTGTCAAGGTGCTGGGCACCGGCGACATCACGGTTAAGGTTGACGTGAAGGTTAACGCCTTCTCGACTTCCGCTTCCGAGAAGATCGCTGCTGCTGGCGGCTCGGCAAACACCCTCTAATACAGGGTCAAGCCTTTGAATGGTCCCGGTTCGCGTTGAGCAATCAACGTGAACCGGGACTTTCTTTTTCTCTCGGCGAAACATTCTAAGATTTCTTATAATTGCTTGGCTGATTAGTCGGTTTAGGATCATTCCTGCAAACATTTGTGTGCATTTCGTGTGGCGCATTTGGCAGGATTGCCTAACAGACCGCTAGAATCGTTAGGTCTGGGAAGAATCTCTTCCTCAGGCTCAAGCACTTACTTCAGGAGGACGCTTGTTCAGCGCCATAGCCCGAGTTTTTCGGACGCCTGATCTGCGCAACAAGTTGCTGTTCACGCTTGGGATCATTGCGATCTATCGTGTCGGTGTATTCATTCCCGCTCCGGGCATTGATTACAGCAACGTTCAGCAGTGTCTGGCAATGGGTGAAACCACCGGTGGACTTTATTCATTCGTGAACCTGTTCAGCGGCGGCGCCCTGTTGCAGGTCTCGGTTTTCGCAATGGGAATCATGCCGTACATTACTGCGGCAATTATCGTCCAGTTGCTGCGTGTGGTGATCCCGCACTTCGAGGCCCTGCACAAGGAAGGCCAGGCCGGCCAGGCCAAGATGACGCAATACACGCGTTACCTGACCATCGCCTTGGCACTGCTTCAGGGAACCACCTTGGTCACCCTGGCCCGTACCGGCAGCCTGTTCCCAAGCTGCACCCTTCCGCTGGTCCCGGATGACTCGTTGATTGTCATCCTGCTGATGATCATCACCCTTACCGCAGGCACCGGCCTGATCATGTGGATGGGCGAGTTGATCACCGAGCGCGGCATCGGCAACGGCATGTCCATCCTGATCTTCATCTCCATCGCTTCGGGCTTCCCATCCTCGATGGGCGCCATCTTCCAGGCGCAGGGCATCATGACCTTCATTGGCGTGCTGCTGGTGGGCTTGTTGATTGTAGCCCTGGTGGTCTTCGTCGAGCAGTCCCAGCGACGTGTTCCGGTGCAGTACGCCAAGCGCACCGTGGGACGCCGCACCGTGGGCGGCACCTCCACCTATATTCCATTGAAGCTGAATATGGCGAACGTGATCCCAGTGATCTTCGCCAGCTCCATCCTGGCTTTGCCGCAGATGATCGTTCAGTTCAACCAGAACGATGACGGCACCTTGCCCCAGTGGGCGATGTGGCTGCAGGAGCACTCGGCAACTTCATCGCCGTGGTACATGCTGGTGTACACCTTGATGATCATCGGCTTCACCTACTTCTATGTTGCGATTACCTTCAACCCTGAAGAGGTCGCCGACAACATGAAGAAGTACGGCGGATTCATTCCGGGCATTCGTGCTGGTCGTCCGACCGCCGATTACCTGCAGTACGTGATTTCCCGTATTACCTTCCCGGGCGCGTTGTACCTTGCGTTCGTTGCGTTGATCCCGCTGATTGCCTTCGTGCTGTTCAACGCTGACCAAAGCTTCCCATTTGGCGGTACATCGATCCTGATTATGGTTGGTGTGGGTTTGGAAACCGTCAAGCAAATCAATGCTCAAATGCAGCAACGGAACTATGAAGGGCTTCTGCGATGAGTCGACTGCTTATTATTGGACCACCCGGTGCCGGCAAAGGCACCCAGGCCGTAAAGATCTCCGAGCGCTTGGACATTGTCGCCATCTCGACCGGCGACATCTTCCGTGCCAACGTCAAGGGCGGAACCCCGCTGGGTCTCGAAGCCAGCAAGTACATTGACAACGGAGACTTTGTCCCTGATTCGGTCACCAACAACATGGTTGAAGACCGCCTGAACCAGGACGACGTCGCCAAGGGCTTCCTGCTCGATGGCTACCCGCGCACCAGTGCGCAGGTGGACGCGCTGGATGCGATGCTGGCCAACAAGGGCATCGCCCTGGACGCAGTGCTGCAGCTGACCGCTGATGACGACGAGCTGGTAGCCCGTCTGCTGAAGCGTGCGCAGATCGAAGGCCGCGCCGATGACACCGAAGAGGTCATCCGCCACCGCCTGGGCCTGTACAACGACGAGACCCGCGTCGTTGTGGAGCGCTACGAGGAACGCGGCATCGTGCGCAAGGTCGACGGCCTGGGCGCTATCGACGAAGTCACCGAGCGTGTTCTTGCAGCGTTGAACGTCAACGCCTAGACACAAGCGTTACAACGCGCAGGGACCGTGCAGCAACAATGGATGTTGCAGCCCGGTCCCTGCGCACTTTTTGCATTGATGGACCTTGCGGTTGCCGGCAGCGGCACACGGCAAGGACATCACACTTTGAGGCAGGGGAATCACATTGGCTTTAGGACAGCCGAAAATCGAGTACAAATCCAACTCCGAGATCCTGAAGATGCGCCAGGCCGGATTGGTGCTGGCTGAAGCGCTGGACGAAGCCGTTGCGATGGCTCGGCCCGGGGTGCGGACCGAAGAGATCAACCAGGCCTTTGGCAAGGTGCTCGAACGCCACAACGCGACCAGCAACTTCCTTGGCTACCATGGCTTCCCAGCGAACATCTGCGCTTCGGTCAATCACGAGGTAGTCCACGGCTTCCCATCGGACTACGAGCTGAGGGACGGCGACGTGCTGAAGATCGATGGCGGCGCCATCATCGACGGCTGGCACTCCGACTCGGCACGCACCGTGCTGGTGGGCGAGAACATCGACCCAGCTGACCAGCGCCTGAGCGACATCACCGAGCAGGCCATGTGGGCCGGCATCGCCGCGGCGGCCAACGCACGCTTCATCGGCCAGATCGGCCAGGCCATCGATGACTTCGTCACCAGCCAGCCAGGCGACGAGCTGGGCATCCTCGAGGATTACTGCGGCCATGGCATCGGTTCGCAGATGCACATGGCACCGGATGTGCTGAACTACAACTCGGGGCACCGCGGCCCACGCATCAAGCCGGGCATGTGCTTGGCCATCGAGCCAATGCTGGTTCGCGGTGGCATCGAAACCTCCGTGCTGGAAGACGACTGGACTGTTGTCACCAACGACAAGTCCAACGCCTCGCAGTGGGAGCACACCGTGGCATTCCACATGGGCGGCATCTGGGTATTGACCGCGCACGATGGGGGAGCGGCCGGACTGGCCCCATTCGGCGTGACCCCATCGCCGATCCAGGGCTAGCACCAGCCTGGAAATCATCGGATCCAGTACGCCACATGGCTGTGGCGTGCTGGATCTAACATTTTAAATGTCAATGAACGATTGGCACTGTGTGGACTAATGCCGTATCGTTGTTTGTTGGTTCCTGATTTAATTGCGCCTAAAACCCTCGGGTTTTCGGTACAGGGATCAAGGACCAGAACCAATTACTTGTTGGTGGAAATTGCCAACAAAAAAAGTTAGCGGGGAAAATGGGCAAGAAGGAAGGCGTCATCCAGGTAGAGGGCACCGTCTCGGAAGCACTGCCGAACGCGATGTTCCGCGTGGAGCTGCCGAATGGACACGTAGTGCTCGCCACTATCTCGGGTAAGATGCGTCAGCACTACATTCGAATCCTCCCAGAGGACCGAGTGCAGGTTGAAATGAGCCCATACGACCTCAACCGAGGTCGCATCGTTTACCGCTACAAGTAAATCTGCAGAATCCAAGACTTTCCCAGCGTGCGCAGCGCAATCTTGTGCTACGGCCGCTGAATGATGTTCTTGGGCAAAGCTTTTTACTGCTCCACATTTAACTGCAACCGCAAAAGGACAAAGCCTTGAAGGTTAACCCTAGCGTGAAGCCGATCTGCGACAAGTGCAAGGTGATCCGTCGTAACGGCGTGGTCATGGTGATCTGCGAGAACCCACGCCACAAGCAGCGTCAGGGCTAATTCCGTTTTTACGGGATTCCCACGCGTAGTCAATTAGGCAGTATCAGCTAGGACGAAAGTCCTGGTGTACCCCCGGATTCGGAGGCCGGGGCCGTGAGCAATCACGGAAGGTACTGCTCCAGACCTCCGTTCGTTGAAAGGTAGCCACTTGGCTCGTTTAGCAGGCGTGGACATTCCACGCGAGAAGCGCGTAATTATCGCGCTGACTTACATCTACGGCGTGGGCAAGACCCGTGCAGAAGAGACCATCGCAGCGACCGGCATCAGCCCGGACACTCGCGTCAAGGATCTCACCGATGACCAGCTCGTGCAGCTGCGCGACTTCGTCGAAGGCACCTACAAGGTTGAAGGTGACCTGCGCCGTGAGGTTCAGGCTGACATTCGCCGCAAGGTTGAGATCGGATCCTACGAAGGTATTCGTCACCGTAAGGGCCTGCCGGTCCGCGGTCAGCGCACCAAGACCAACGCACGTACCCGTAAGGGCCCGAAGCGTACCGTCGCAGGTAAGAAGAAGACTCGCTAAATCTTAGCGATCTAGTTCAAATACTTTTTTCGTAGGAGAAGAAATGCCCCCAAAGACTCGTGGAGCGGTACGTAAGCCGCGTCGCAAGGACAAAAAGAATATTGCGCAGGGACAGGCGCATATCAAGAGCACCTTCAACAACACCATCGTATCGATCACCGATCCGACTGGCGCTGTTATCTCGTGGGCTTCGGCCGGCGAGGTAGGCATGAAGGGTTCGCGCAAGTCGACCCCATACGCTGCCCAGATGGCTGCTGAGTCCGCTGCAAAGCGCGCTCAGGAGCACGGCATGCGCAAGGTTGACGTTTTCGTCAAGGGCCCAGGCTCGGGACGCGAAACCGCGATCCGTTCGCTGCAGGCTGCTGGCCTTGAGGTTGGATCCATCCAGGATGTTTCCCCAAGCGCTCACAACGGTTGCCGCCCATCGAAGCGTCGCCGCGTCTAATTGATTCGCTAGGCTTAGCCTAAGAAGTCACCGAAGCATTCACTCGTGGGTGCTCCGGTGACTGTCTTGGACTTATTAGCCTGCAAAAAGACGAACGGCCACCTCAGGCTACCGTCGTTTCCACCCCCGTGAGGCGTCATATAGCGGACGCTCGCTGAAAGGAAATGTAAGTGCTCATTACGCAGCGCCCAACCCTGACCGAAGAAGTAGTTGCCGAAAACCGCTCCCGGTTCGTTATCGAACCACTGGAGCCAGGCTTTGGCTACACCCTTGGTAACTCGCTCCGCCGTACCCTGCTCTCTTCGATTCCTGGTGCTTCTGTCACCAGTGTTCGAATTGACGGTGTACTGCATGAGTTCACCACCGTAGCCGGTGTCAAGGAAGATGTCACCGAACTGGTCTTGAACATCAAGAACCTGTCAGTATCTTCCGAGCACGACGAGCCAGTCGTTGCCTACCTGCGCAAGCAGGGCCCGGGCATCGTTACTGCAGCGGACATCACCCCTCCAGCAGGTGTGGAGTTCCACAACCCTGATCTGCACATCGCCACCCTCAACGCCAATGGCAAGTTCGACATGGAACTGACCATTGAGCGCGGCCGTGGCTATGTGTCTGCCGCTCAGAACAAGAACATTGATGGCGAGATCGGTCGAATCCCAGTTGATTCGATCTACTCCCCAGTGTTGAAGGTGACCTTCCGCGTGGAAGCAACCCGTGTCGAGCAGCGCACCGACTTCGATCGTTTGATCGTTGACGTGGAGACCAAGGAATCGATCACCCCGCGCGATGCAGTTGCATCCGCAGGTACCACCCTGGTTGAGCTGTTCGGTTTGTTCCGCGAACTGAACACTCAGGCTGAAGGTATCGAAATCGGTCCATCGCCAACCGATGCAGCTATGGCTGCTGACATGGCGCTGCCGATCGAGGATCTGGAACTCACCGTTCGTTCGTACAACTGCTTGAAGCGTGAGGGCATCCACTCTGTGGGTGAACTCGTAACCCGCTCCGAGGCCGACTTGATGGACATCCGCAACTTCGGTGCGAAGTCCATTGACGAAGTCAAGGCCAAGCTGGTTGAACTGGGTCTGGCCCTGAAGGATTCCCCTCCAGGCTTCGATCTGGCCGCTCGTAGCGCCATCGACGATGGCGACGAATACGACGAAGGTCTGTAAGACCCGCGTCTAGCGACACACTACTTCATCCGACTGAACGAAATATTCGTCCAGTACGGGTTATTCATCTAGGAGAACCACAATGCCTACCCCTACCAAGGGTCCGCGTCTCGGCGGCAGTGCAGCACATGAGCGATTGATTTTCGCTAACATGTCGGCACAGCTCTTCGAGAACAAGAAGATCACCACCACCCTGACCCGTGCCAAGCGTCTGCGTCCACACGCAGAGCGCCTGATCACCTTCGCTAAGCGCGGAGACCTGGCTTCGCGTCGCCGCGTCCAGGCCGTCATCGCTTCGCGTTCGCGCACCAACAAGTCGATCGTTCACGAACTGTTCGAGAACATCGCACCAGCAATGGCAAACCGCGAGGGTGGCTACACCCGCATCACCAAGATCGGTAACCGCAAGGGCGACAACGCTCCTATGGCTGTTATCGAGCTCGTGATGGAGCCAGTTTCGCCAAAGCAGGCTGTCGTCAAGGAAGCCACCAAGGCTACCGAGAAGGCTGCTGAGACCGAAGAGGCCTAAGCCCCTTCGAGCTAATGCTCTCTCGCCTGCAAAGGCGAAAAAGATTCCCGTTGGATCCGCAAGGAACCAACGGGAATCTTTTTTATGCCTGTTTGCGTGAAGACGCGGGTGATCTTGCCCGTCAGTTGGAGGGCAGGGGCATCCGCATCTTGGAATTGCCTAGCTGAACGAATCCATGTCCGGGCAAGCCGTATTCAGGTATTCGGTAGCCTCGGAAGCCTCAGCCGTATCCAGTTCGGCGATCTTCTGCGAAATTTCCATCATGTTGCTGCTGTTGCCCTCAGCCATCAGGCCAGCCATTTTCTTGGTCTGCTCCGATGCCGCATTCAAGGACGTGGCAAGCTTGTTGTCCTTCGTGTTCTCAGCGGCTTCGCCCAGGATGGAATCAAACTCGTTCATGATCTCGGCATAAGCCGATGTATCGCCAGCCAAGAGCTCAGCGCTGGAGTCCTCCGCCTTCTTCTGCAGTCCGCGTTCAGCCACCTGGTCGTTGATGTAAACGCAGGTTTCCTCGGTGGACAGTTTGCCTGCACTGCAACCAGTGAGCATGACAGATGCAAGGGTGAGCGCAGCGGCAGATGCCGCGAACTTTTTCAACATGGAGATCCTTAGACGATGATGATCCGATGGCCCAGCACGTGAGGCACCGATAAGTACCTGTTTATTCTATAATCAGGAGTTATTGCAGGCAGTGTATGACATGAGCGGATCGGCAAGCAGCGGTTTCCTAAGAAGCGGACGGATCAGGTTCAGAAGCGGAAGCTGGGCACGTTTCACGCACATAGTCGGTGTATCGATCTTGCAGTCCGCCCTCGGCTGCCTCAACGTCTGACGCGAGCGTTGGATCGTCAAAGGAGCGATTGGCAATGAGGTCAATGAAGTCTTGGTAGTTTTCGATTTCGGACCGCAATGCAGTGCGCAAGTGCCTATTGCCAGTTTGCTCGGAGACTTCCCGGTAGATGCCGATGGCTGTTTCCAAAGCCTCAATCGCAGGTTGTGAATTCTGCGCAAGAATTCCCATATATGCCAGCGCCCACTTTTCCTCGATGAAATGCTCTACGGCCGGTTCATTAATGAGGGCGCATGATTGCTTTGTGCTCAGCTGTCCCGAACTGCAACCACTTAAGCAGAGCGGGACAGCAGCGGATATCGCGATAAAGCTAACTGCATTCCTGAACATGGCGAGACCTTAGAACGTTGCTAGTGAACCAGCCGCCTGCGCGGCAGGTCCGTGGAATGCACATAGGCTACTCCCGGCAGCAGCTCTCGTTTTGGCGCCTGTGGATAACGGCGTGAAGGCGGGCACTTGATTCGACGGTTGCACGTCTGCTTACGCATAATTGAATACATGAGTACTCAGCCAGAAAGCATCGATCCAATGGGCACCACCGCATTGGGGGCCACTGCAGCACCAGCATGGATCCGCATGCGCATGGTGCTCGGATACGACGGTGCCGCCTATAGCGGTTGGGCTCGCCAGCCCAATGTCTTGGGCGTGCAGCAGCTGGTTGAAGAGGCCCTGGAAATGATGATCCGGCGCCGCGTGCGCGTGGTTGTTGCCGGACGCACCGATGCAGGTGTGCATGCCCGCCACCAGGTGGTGCACTTCGATTTGACCGAGGAAGAATACGCGGGACTGCCACGCAAGGCGCCCTTGGCTCCCGGTCCTGCGCTCGTACGCCGCATCAACGGCATCCTTGGCCGTCAAGATGGTGCCGTTTGGGTGCATGAAGCCGAACGCGCACCAGAAGGCTTCGATGCCCGCTTCTCCGCGCTGGCCCGCCGCTACTCCTACCGGATTGCCGATGGGCAGCAGCGCTGGGATCCACTGACCCGGCACCTGACCACGTGGCACCGTGAAGAGCTGGATGTCGAGGCGATGAATCGCGAGGCGCAAAGCGTGCTGGGCCGCCACGACTTCTTGACCTACTGCAAGCCCCGTCCGCATGCCACGACCATTCGTACCCTGCAGGAATTCACCTTCACCCGTGGAGCCGACGGCTTGGTACTGGCCCATTTGAAGGCCGATGCCTTCTGCCACAACATGGTCCGTGCGCTAATCGGTGCCGCGATGATGGTGGGGGACGGGCGTGAGCAACCGGGGTTCCTGGCCCAGCGGCTGGAACAGATGGTCCGCGACTCCAAGACCAAGCTTTCGCACCCGCGGGCCCTGGTCCTCGAAGAGGTCTACTACCCAGAGGTTGAAGAACTGGCGGAACGAGCACTCCTGACCCGCGCACGGCGAACCGAAGCTGAGGTTGACGAAGCCTGCATGGAAAGCTGATTAGCCGATAATCCCCGGGATCTTAAGGGTGTTGTTGCTCACGACGTACATGCTTTTTTGGCCGGAAACACTTTAATCCGCTAAACTTTTATGAGTTGTGTATGTCCACGTTCGACACTACACGCCCAAGCGTGACGGCTTAGTTGCATAGTCGCTGGTCTGCTGGGTGTGCGAACAATATATGGACGGCCGGTTATCATCAGTCCTCACCTGGCGTACTGGTCTAAACACAAGAACAACACGACAGTGCCTGTCACTGGGGGATCTCACCGCCTTCAGCCAAGCGACTGTTTGACCAGAAACGAATCAACGTAAGGCAATTACTGTGCGTACGTACACCCCAAAGCCGGCTGACCAGACTCGTCAGTGGTTTGTCATTGACGCCACCGACGTAGTACTCGGCCGTCTCGCCGTCCAGGCCGCAACCCTGCTGCGCGGCAAGCACAAGCCAACCTATGCTGCACACATGGACATGGGCGACCATGTCATCATCATCAATGCAGACAAGGTTGCACTGACCGGTAAGAAGCTGCTGAACAAGCGCGCTTACCGCCACTCCGGTTTCCCAGGTGGCCTGAAGAGCATCAACTACGCAGACCTGCTGGAAAAGAACCCAGTACTGGCTGTTGAGAAGGCCATCAAGGGCATGCTGCCTAAGAACAAGCTTTCCGATGCCCAGCTGTCGAAGCTGAAGGTCTACCGCGGCGCCGAGCACCCACACGCTGCTCAGTCGCCAAAGGCACTGGAAATCACCCAGGTCGCTCAGTAGTCCTGGCCCCGAGAAGAAATACTTAATAGGAGATTATCGTGGCTCAGAACGCTGAAGAAACCACTGAATTCGAAGGCGAGACCCCTTCGACTTACACCACCGAGACCTCTGCTTCGGCTGTAGTTGCCGAAACCGAGCGCGCTCCGCTTACCGTTCCAGGTGCAGCAGTTGGCCGTCGCAAGCAGGCTATCGCCCGCGTTCGCCTGGTACCAGGCACCGGCAAGTGGACCGTTAACGGTCGCACCCTGGAGAACTTCTTCCCTAACAAGCTGCACCAGCAGGACGTCAACGAGCCTTTCAAGATCCTTGGTCTTGAGGGTGCTTACGACGTTATCGCTCGTATCAACGGTGGCGGCATTTCCGGCCAGGCCGGTGCACTGCGTTTGGGTATCGCTCGCTCGCTGAACGAGATCGATCGCGATGCAAACCGCGCCACCCTGAAGAAGGCTGGCTACTTGACTCGTGACGCACGCGTCATCGAGCGCAAGAAGGCTGGTCTGAAGAAGGCACGTAAGGCTTCGCAGTTCTCGAAGCGCTAAACCTTGCTTCAAGGTCTTTCCAAAGGCCCTGGCATCCTGCAAAGGACGCCGGGGCCTTTGGCCTTTTAACGCCGAAGACTGCAAGATCCCAGTAATCTTTTCTCATCTCACTGCCAATGCGGGACTTTAAGCCGTATAAATCAATGCAGAGGGCATATGATTGAAGGCGATGGCAAGGTTATTTGGGACCGATGGGGTCCGAGGAAAAGCAAACGAACTGTTAACTCCCGAGCTCGCGCTGGAACTGGCGCAGGCGGCATCGGTGGTGCTGGGCTTGAGCCAGCCAGAGGACGGCTACAAGCCGGTCGCTGTGGTTGCCAAGGACCCGCGCATCAGTGGTGACTTCCTGTCTGCCGCAATTGAGGCCGGCCTGGCCGCCTCCGGCGTAGACGTCATGGATGCCGGCACGCTGCCGACTCCTGCGGCGGCATTCCTGGTAGGGGACCTGAACGCCGATTTCGGTGTCATGATCTCCGCCTCGCACAACGCGGCTCCGGATAACGGTATTAAGTTCTTAGCCCGTGGCGGCAAGAAGCTGGACGATGCGCTGGAAGATGCCATCGAAGCCTGCTTGAAGATGCCAAAGCCACGCCCAACCGGCGGTGAGGTAGGTCGAGTCTCGCGTTTCGCCGACGCTGAGGACCGCTACATCATGCACCTGCTGCAGGCCCTGCCCAACCGGCTGGATGGCATGAAGGTAGTTCTGGACTGCGCCCACGGCGCTGCTTCGGGCTGCTCCCCAGAGGTGTTCAAGGCTGCCGGCGCCGAGATCGTCGTGATTGGCGCAGATCCAGACGGCATCAACATCAATGACGGCTACGGCTCCACCCACCTGGAGAAGCTGCAGGCCGCTGTGCTGGAGCACGGCGCGGACCTGGGCATCGCGCACGACGGCGACGCTGACCGCTGTCTTGCAGTAGACCATGAAGGCACCGTCGTCGACGGTGACCAGATCATGGCCGTCATGGCACTGGACATGAAGGACCGCGGCGAACTCAAGGACAACACCCTGGTTGCCACCGTGATGAGCAACCTCGGCCTGACCCTGGCCATGGAAGCAGCAGGCATCACTGTTAAGCAGACCGGCGTGGGTGACCGCTACGTGCTCGAAGGCATGCGCGAAGGCGATTACTCCCTGGGTGGCGAGCAATCCGGCCACGTGATCTTCTCCAAGCACGCCACCACCGGCGACGGCGTGCTGACCGGCCTGATGATTGCGGCCCGCGTGAAGGCTACCGGCAAGACCCTGAAGGAACTTGCTGCCGTGCTGACCGTCCTGCCACAGGTCCTGATCAACGTACGCGGCGTAGACAAGGCCAGCGTTCCAGAATGCGAACCGCTGCAGCGGGCAATTGCCGCTGCTGAGGCACGCTTGGGCACCACCGGCCGTGTGCTGCTGCGTCCATCGGGGACCGAGCCAGTAGTTCGCGTCATGGTCGAGGCAGCTACCCACGAGCAGGCCCAGGCCGAAGCCGAAGCCCTGGCAGGATCGGTCAAGGAGCATCTGGCCCTCTAGGCCCAGTGGCTTCCCAGCAACCAACACGTAAATATCAAGAAAACTCACACCCCCGCAGCGCGTTCCACGCCGGAACACGCTGCGGGGGTGTGGCATGCTAACTAATAGAAACTGATATCGGTTCGCGTTCTCGGAGAGAAGGACTTTCGTGACTTTACGCATCAGCGTGATCGGCACCGGCTACCTCGGTGCAACCCATGCCGCCTGCATGGCTGAACTGGGCTATGAAGTCATTGGACTGGACGTAGACAAAGCCAAGCTGGAAGCACTGGCCGCTGGCGTTCTGCCCTTCCACGAGCCAGGCCTGCCAGAACTGCTGCGCAAGCATGTGGCCTCCGGACGCCTGCGCTTCACCGACAGCTACGCAGAAGTCGCTGCCGGCGCGGATATCCACTTCATCACCGTGGGCACCCCGCAGCGCGCCGACTCGCAATCCGCAGACATGTCCTACGTAGACGGTGCCGTGGATTCGCTGCTGGAGCACATCACCGGCGAAGCGCTGATTGTCGGCAAGTCCACCGTGCCGGTATGCACCGCACGCCGGCTGAGCGAGAAAATTGCCCAAGACGCCAAGAACGGAAGCAGCATCGCGCTGGCATGGAATCCGGAGTTCCTTCGAGAAGGCTTCGCCGTCCAGGATACCCTGCGCCCCGATCGCCTGGTCTACGGCCTGGAGCATGAACGCGGACTGGAACTGCTGCGCAAAGTCTATGCACCGATCCTTGCCTTGGATACTCCGGAGATCGCCACGGACCTGGAGACTGCAGAACTGGTCAAGGTTGCAGCCAACGCCTTCCTGGCTACCAAGATTTCTTTCATCAACGCCTTTGCCGAGGTGACTGAAACCGTAGGCGGCGACATCAAGGTCCTTGCCGACGCCATTGGCCACGATAAGCGCATTGGACGCCGCTTCCTGAACGCTGGAGTGGGCTTCGGCGGCGGTTGCCTGCCCAAGGACATTCGAGCCCTCCAAGCACGCGTCAGCGAACTTGGCCTGAGCCAGACCATGGGCTTCTTGGCTGAAGTCGACCAGATCAATTTGCGCCGCCGTGACCGCGTGGTCTCGCTGGCCTCGCACATGCTGGGCAATGAGCTGGCAGGCAAGCATGTTTGCGTACTTGGCGTGACCTTCAAGCCGAACAGCGATGATGTGCGGGACTCGCCAGCACTGGATATCGCCGTCCGCCTGTACAACGAGGGCGCTGAAGTCTCGGTCTACGACCCAGAAGGCAACGCCAACGCTGCCGGCCGCTTCCCGCGCTTGAACTACGTTGATTCCTTCAAGGAAGCGGCGAAGGATGCGGACCTGACCTTGGTGCTGACCGAATGGAATGAATTCCGCGAACTGAATCCGTCGGATCTGGAAGACGTAGTGGCCAACAAGCAGCTGATTGACGGGCGCAACGTCCTGGACCGCCCTGAATGGCGGAATCAGGGCTGGACTGTTACCGGTCCGGGTGAATACTTCGAGCTGGGCAACATGGCTCCGGCAACTACCTCGATTCCGGTACAGGCTTCCTGAAGCTAGCTGCGGTACGCGACCGCAACTGCAAGAGAGGGGGAGCCGCATGGCATACACTGTGGTCACCGGCGGTGGTCGTGGCTTAGGAGCCGCGATTGCGGTGCGTCTAGCCACCGACCGCAACTTGATCATCGGCTACAGGCAGGATGAGAAATCGGCGCAGGCAGTGGCAGATAAAGTCCGTGAGCTCGGCGCTATTTGCCATGTCCTGCAGATCGACTGCGCCAATGAAGAATCAGTGGCAAGGTTCTTCGCCCGAGTGAAGGACATTGGTGAACTTGAAGGACTGGTAAACAACGCGGGATCAGCGACGGCCATCGGAAATCTGGCAGACAACGAGTTGACCGATATCGCCGCGGATCTGAACGTGAATCTTCTGGGCCCAATTACCTGCATTAAATATGCGCTGCCCCTGCTCCAGTCACATGGCGGTGGTGCAATCGTGAACATTTCATCGGTGGCGGCTGAATCCGGAAGCCCCTTCACGTACGTGCATTACGCTGCAGCCAAGGCCGGAGTAGAAGCCTTGACAGTGGGACTGTCCAAGGAACTGGCTAAGGACGGCATCCGAGTGAATGCGGTTAGCCCGGGAACGCTTTGGACTGAATTCCATAAGGATCCACAGCGCCCTGCGCAAATCGCCGAGACGATCCCGATGGGACGCGCAGGCAAGCCGACAGAAGTAGCCGGTGCGGTGGCTTGGCTATTGTCTAGCGAAGCCGCCTACACCACCGGCAGCGTTCTCAAAGTTTCTGGCGGCCTCTAGAGGGACCCAGAGCCTAGAAGCCGAACTGCTTCATGACCTTAGGCAGGTTCTCGATCAGGCGCGAAGCATTGACAGTTCCCTCTGAAGCGGTCACCCGGCCCAGGTGGCCATGAATGTAAGCGGCACACGCGGTCAGTTCCATCATGCGGCGGTTAGGCACGGTTCGCAGGCCTTCGGTGCCCGTGAGCGAGCTGTCGGAGAGCATGTAGCCCAGGATGCCGGTCAGGACATCGCCGCTGCCTGCAGTGGCCAATTCTGGTGCCGAGTGGCTCACCATCAGGCTGTCGCCATTGGGGGCCACAATGTAGCTGGTTGGTCCCTTGAGCAGGACCACGGCGTTGTATGCCAGGGCGGCCCACCGGGTCCAGCGAATCGGGTCTTGGGAAATCTCATCGGGAGTGATCTTCACTCCAGCGCGGCTGAGCAGCATGCGCAGTTCCTTGGCATGAGGCGTCAGCACGCGAGGCTGCTCGCTTGGGCCGGCAGGAACGACTTCCAATCCGGACGCGTCAATTACGGCCGGCTGCGGGCTGGCAAAGACATCAGCGATGGCGCCAGTCGGGGGAGTGCGTCCATCCAAGCCCGGGCCAATGGCCCAAGCCTTGATCTTGGCGCCCTTGCCGTGAATCTGACGGCGGGAGGAAGACAGCGCTTCCTTGATCTGCTCATCATCCAGTGGCACGGACTCCGGCACGGCGACGGCCATGAGCGGCTGAATGGATTCTGGCACGTGGGTGCGAAGCAATCCGACGCCGCAGGCTACAGCGGCCTTGGCGGTCAGCTGAGCAGCTCCGGGATAAAGGCCGGAACCGGCGATGAGTCCCAGGACTCCACGCTGGTACTTGTGCCGTCCGGCATCCCTCCAAGAGCGGTGCTGGTCCAGCAGCTCGCGAGTGGCCACCTCGTCCACAAGCTGCGTTCCAGCTTGGACGGAAGAAAAGTCGAATTCGAGATCTGCCACGGTAATGTCACCGGTAACCAGCGGTCCGTCTACAGACAGAAGACCGGATTTCATGGCACCGAAAGTTACCGTGCGTTCTGCGCGAAGAACAGAGTCCTGCGCAACGCCCGTTTCAGGATCCAGGCCTGAAGGAATATCGCATGCCAGCACCCGTGCGCCAGCAGGAAGCTTCGGCAAATCAGAGCCGGCACGGTATCCAAGGCCGTAGATGGCGTCAATAATGAGCGAGGCATTAGCTAATTCGCCTTGACCGTCGGAGAGGTCCAGCACGGTACCGCCGGCAGCTTGATATGCTGCAGCACCTTCGGCATGGATCTGTTCGTGGCACTGCAGAGCCAGAGTGGAAATCTTCTGCAGTTGGAGCTCTGCCAGTGCATACAAGCCATCTCCACCGTTGTTGCCCGGGCCGATAAGCGCCACCACGAAAGCCGGATCGGCGCTGGAATTCTCGGTTAGCATGGCGACTGCCGTTGAAGCCAAATGGGCGGCTGCTTGCTTCATTAAGCTGGTCTCGCCCCGCTTGGAGTTCTCCTGGGCTTCAACCGCACGAATTTGCGCAACACTGTAGACAGGAATCATAAGACAAACAATACTCAAGGCACCTGTGCGATGCCCTATTTAATGAGATGCGTGTCGTTATTCTTTCGTCGTGGCGTTGGTGCCTAGCGTTCTGCAACCACCATTGCGATAGCCATATCTCCATCGTGGGACATGGTCAGATGCCATGATTTGATGCCACGCAGCTCGCTGGCAGCGGCCACTGAACCAGTGTTGTGAACCTGGGGATCACCGGCTTCATCTTTGCGGATAGTGCAGTCCTGCCAGTTCATGCCCGCAGGAGCTCCCAGTGCCTTGGCGATGGCTTCCTTGGCCGCGAAGCGGGCCGCCAGGGATCGCAGGGGCAGGCCCCGCTCTTCTTCGGTGAAGAGCCGTTCACGCAAGCGTGGAGTCTTCTCGAGCTGGCGGCCAAAACGCGGCACATCAACGATGTCCACTCCAATTCCTGCAATCATGCCTATCAGTTTATCCAGTGCTTGCAGGGCATAAAAATTGCGGGCATTCTCGGAAAGGGAATGCCCGCAATTCTGGTGCTCGGTGGATTACTCCACGGTCACCGACTTGGCCAAGTTGCGTGGCTGGTCGACATCGAAGCCCTTGGCGGATGCCAGTTCGCAAGCGAAGATTTGCAGTGGCACGGTGGCCAGCAGAGGCATCAGCAGGGTTGGGGTTTCTGGCACGTAGAAGACCCACTCGGAGAAGTCCTTGACCGCAGCATCGCCATCTTCGGCAATAACCAGGGTCTTAGCGCCACGGGCGCGCACTTCCTGGATATTGGAGACAACCTTGGAGTGCAGCGAGTCGCGACCACGAGGGGAAGGAACTACGACGAACACTGGCTGGCCATCGTCGATCAGGGCGATAGGGCCGTGCTTCAGCTCGCCAGCGGCGAAGCCTTCAGCATGGATGTAGGCGATTTCCTTGAGCTTCAAGGCGCCTTCCATTGCTACCGGGTAGCCTACGTGGCGGCCCAGGAACAGCACGGAGTTGGCATCTGACATGTTGCGTGCCAGATCCTTGATCTCTTCCGCGCGGTCCAGGACGTCCTGGATCTTGGAAGGGATCTTGCCCAGGTCGGCAAGGATGTCCTTGATCTGGCCCTGGAACAGGTTGCCGCGCAGCTGCGCCAGGTACAGGCCCAGCAGGTAGGTTGCGGTGATCTGTGCCAGGAATGCCTTGGTGGAAGCCACAGCAATTTCCGGACCAGCGTGGGTGTACAGCACCGCATCCGATTCGCGTGGGATGGTCGATCCGTTGGTGTTGCAGATCGACATGGTCTTGGCGCCCTGCTCCTTGGCGTAACGCACAGCCATCAAGGTGTCCATGGTTTCGCCGGACTGGGAGATCGAAACGATCAGGGTCTTTTCGTCCACGATTGGCTCGCGGTAGCGGAACTCGTGGGAGAGCTCAACTTCTACCGGGATACGGCACCAGGACTCGATAGCGTACTTGGCCACGGAGCCGGCATATGCCGAGGTGCCGCAAGCAAGAACAACAATCTTGGAGATTTCGGCCAGTTCCTCTGGAGCGATACGCAGTTCGTCCAGGGTCAGTCGGCCATCAGCGTCCGAGCGGCCCAGCAGGGTGTCGGCAACAGCTGCAGGCTGGTCGAAGATTTCCTTCTCCATGAAGGATGGGAAGCCGCCCTTTTCAGCGCTGGCTGCATCCCAGTCAACGGTGAATTCATTGCCTTCGGCCGGGTTGCCGTCGAAGTCGGTGATGGAATGGTTATCCGGGGTGATGGTTACGATCTGGTCCTGGCCCAGCTCTACGGCACGACGGGTGAAGTCGATGAAGCCGGAGACATCCGAACCCAGGAAGTTTTCGCCATCGCCCAGACCGAGAACCAGAGGGGAGTTGCGGCGAGCCGCAACGACAACACCTGGGTGGTCCTGGTGAACTGCCAAGAGGGTGAAAGCACCTTCGAGCTGCTGAACAGCAAGCTGCATGGCGCGGGTCAAATCGCCTTCGGCCTCGGAGCTGTAGAGCTTACCCAGCAGAGCTGCGGCAACCTCGGTATCGGTATCCGAGAGGAATTCAACGCCCTCGGCTGCCAAGCCGGCCTTGATGCCGGCGAAGTTTTCAATAATTCCGTTGTGGATCATGGCAAGCTTGCCACCATCGGCCAGGTGTGGGTGAGCGTTCTGATCGCTCGGACCACCGTGGGTTGCCCAACGGGTATGCCCAATGCCGGTCATCGACTTAGGCAATGGGGACTCGGCAATTTCATTTTCCAGATTGACCAGCTTGCCGGCCTTCTTACGAGAATGAATGGCGCCATCGGCAACAACAGCGACACCAGCCGAGTCGTAGCCGCGGTATTCCAACCGACGCAAACCTTCAATTAGAACGTCGAGGGCGCCATGATCGGCGACCTGGCTCGAGGTTCCTGCATATCCAACAATTCCGCACATGGGAAAATCCTACCGGTTCAATGCCTATCGATGGGAATAATCGTGTCGGAGCACTCAAAATTACCTATGTCTTAGATCACCAGTCGGCTGTTTTTTGACTAATCCAATTGCCTTGTTGATGTTGTTAATTGGGATGTGGAGCATATTCTTGGCAGAATTTACCCTCGTGGAACCACACGGAACACTTGAAACGCCTATCTCGCCTTTCGTTGAACTGGAGCGCGAGACATGGGCGCGCCTGTCCAATCAAATGGAACAGCCGCTGAATTATTCGGACATTGAGCGGCTACGCGGCCTCGGCGACCAGCTGGACTTGCAAGAGGTCCGGGACGTCTACCTGCCACTGAGCCGCCTGCTGTCGCTTTATGTCGAGGGTGCCGGCGCGACGCATCAGGCAACCACTACCTTCTTGGGCGAGCAGACCAGCCGCACGCCTTTTGTCATCGGCGTCGCCGGCTCGGTTGCCGTGGGAAAGTCCACAACTGCTCGTGTACTGCAGGAAATGCTGCGCCGCTGGCCGCATACGCCTGATGTCCAGCTCATAACCACTGATGGCTTCTTGTACCCGAATGCCGAGCTTGAGCGCCGCGGGATCATGCACCGCAAAGGGTTCCCCGAATCCTATGACCGGCGGGCGCTGCTGCGCTTTGTCTCGGCGGTAAAGTCTGGTGCCCCAGAAGTAAGTGCTCCGGTCTACTCGCACCTGACCTACGACATCATCCCGGGGGAGCGCAACGTAATCCGCTCACCGCAGGTATTGATTGTCGAGGGACTGAACGTATTGCAGCCTGCTCGAACCCGTTCCGATGGGACCGTGGGCCTGGCCCTGAGCGACTTCTTCGACTTCTCCGTCTACGTGGATGCGCGTACCGCGGATATCGAAGAGTGGTACATCAAGCGGTTCATGCGTCTGCGCTCCGGTGCCTTCTCCGACCCTGCCAGCTATTTCCACCGCTATGCCCAGCTCACTGATGTCGAGGCACGGGAAACTGCTCACGGTATCTGGAAGCGCATTAACGAGCCGAACCTCAGGGAAAACGTCTTGCCTACGCGTGGGCGGGCGCAATTAGTACTGCGCAAGGCGGCGGATCACTCGGTGCGCAGGATGCTATTGAGGAAAATCTAGGCTTCTTCAGCTGATATTTAAGCAAACGATTTCTGTGAGTTTGCCGAACTATTGCAGATCGGAGCCCAAATTCGTAGTCGTGCTGTGATTTTCCTGTGTATGCTCTAACCATGCTAAAAGGTTTCCGCGATTTTATTATGAAGGGCAACGTTGTCGATCTGGCCGTTGCTGTTGTTATCGGCGCTGCCTTCGGCGCCGTAGTCACCGCCTTGGTCGATAATGTGCTGATGCCATTGATCGCCGCCCTGGTTGGATCTCCAAACTTCGACAGCTTCTTGTTGCTAACCATTGACGGCGTTGACATCAAGTTCGGTGTCTTCCTGACTGCACTGGTCAACTTCCTGTTGATTGCTGCAGCTGTCTACTTCGCGCTGGTTCTGCCAATGACCAAGCTCAACGAGCGACTGGCTGCACGCCGCGCTGCCGGTGCAGAAGAGCCAGAGGAAGAAGTAGATCCACAGCTGGAGCTGCTCGCCCAGATCCGCGACGAGCTGAAGACTCTGCGCTAAGCCCTGACAAATATCCGTCTCCAAGGGGCGGACCCAAGCAACACAGTTGCTTGGGTCCGCCCCTTCCGACTTTAACTCGCGCTATGTGCCGAACTGCGCACGGGTGGACAAGGCAAGCGGAACCGAAAAGTGCGAAGATGATTAGGTGAACTCTGAAGCGCTTGAAGAAAGCAACCTGACAAACAGCACCAGCGGTGCACAGGCTATCGGATTTGAACGTCGTGCAGTCATTGACTTGTCGGCCATCCGCAACAACGTCAAGCAGATTTCTGATGTTGTAGCCCCAGCTGCAGTTATGGCCGTCGTCAAAGCAGACGCCTACGGCCATGGAGCTATCCCCGTAGCCAAGGCCGCCTTGGAGGGCGGCGCCCGCTGGATCGGGTGCGCCCATGCCACGGAAGCTCTCGCCCTGCGTGAAGCGGGCATCGATGCTCCCATGATGGCCTGGCTGCACACCGAGGACACCCCATTCGAGGCCGCCATTGATGCCGGTCTTGATCTGGGAGTCTCAGGCTGGGAGCTGGAATACGTTGCCGCCGCAGCACGTGCCGTGCAGACACCGGCACGTATCCACATCAAGGTGGACACAGGACTTGGCCGCAATGGCTCCACTATGGATGCCCTGCCTGATCTGTTGAACCGCGCCAGCGACTTCCAAGAAGAAGGACTGCTGCGCGTAGTTGGCATCTTCTCCCACCTCGCGGTCGCAGATGAGCCAGAGCGGCCCGAAACGGACGAGCAGCTGGAAATCTTCAACAAGGCCATAGAACTGGTAGAAGCAGCCGGCTTCGATCTTGAAGTGCGCCATATCGCCAATACGCCGGGTATCCTTTCGCGACCTGATTCGCACCACGACATGGTGCGCTTGGGGTTGGGCCTGTATGGCCTGAGCCCCTTTGAAACCGACTCGCCAGAAAGTTTCGGCCTGCGTCCAGCCATGACAGTGAAGACCCGCGTGGCTAACGTCAAGAAGGTCCATCCGGGGCAGGGCGTGTCCTACGGCCTGAATTACAAGACTGAAGCGGAGACCTACCTCGGGCTGATCCCCATGGGCTATGCAGACGGTTTGCCGCGCATCGCAACAGGTGCGCCGGTAACAGTTAACGGACGCACCTACCCGGTACGCGGACGCATCGCCATGGACCAGTGCGTCATTGATCTGGGCGCGGACATCAAGCCTGAGGACTTCCTCGGCGCCGAGGCGATTATCTTCGGTAAAGGCGGGCAGTCGGTGAACACTTGGGCCTATGCGGCGAACACCATCAACTACGAAGTGGTAACCCGCATTTCTCCGCGCGTGCCCCGCTACTACATCGAAGGCAGCTGGGGTGAAGCCGGTGAGTAACCCGGTGCGGGAATTCTCCTGCCAACTAGATGACCTCACTGTTACCGAAGCGCTGGGGGAAGCTCTTGGTACCCAGCTCAAAGCCGGAGACTTGGTGATTCTTACAGGGGCCTTGGGCGCTGGTAAGACGACTCTGACTCAGTCGCTGGGCGTGGGACTGAATGTACGCGAGGGAATCATCTCGCCTACATTCGTTTTGGCCCGCCAGCACCCGGCGCTAGGCGATGGCCCCGGACTGATCCACGTGGATGCCTACCGCTTGAAGGGCCACGACGACGTGGACACCCTGGATCTCGAATCAACGCTGGCTGATTCAGTCACCGTTGTGGAGTGGGGGCTGGGCAAGGTGGAACATCTCACGGACTCGCGTCTGGAAATCCAGCTGGACCGCGAAGCCCTGGCCGCACCGAGTGCCAACCCGTGGGAAGAATCGGAGGAAGAGCTGGACGAGCCGCGGTTGTTCAGCCTGAAGGGGATCGGCCCGCGCTGGGACGAGGACACCTTTGCCCAGTTGAAAGACACTTTGCTGTCTGCAGTAACTGCGCAGCACACGGAAGAGAAGCATGCCTAACTACTTAGCTATCGACACCTCCGCCAACGCATCGGTGGCACTGGTTGACAAAGCCACCTGTTCAGTTGTCGACCAGCGGGTTTCATCCAAGGGGAACGACCAGACCGAAACCCTGTCGGCATACGTCAAGGAACTCTTGGACGCTCATGGACAGAAAGGCCAAGACCTCGCCGGCATTATTGTCGGCGTAGGCCCAGGCCCATTCACTGGCCTGCGCGTGGGACTGGTTGCCGCACGAACCTTCGGCTTCGTATGGCAAATCCCCGTGTACGGTGTGATGTCATTGCACGCGCTCGCCGAACAGGCGCTTGACTCAAGTCAGGTTCCGGCTGAATTCGTTGTGGCTTCCGATGCACGTCGCAAGGAAGTGTACTGGGCTCGATATGACCAAGACGGCACCATGGTGGATGGCCCGCACGTTTCCGCAGCTTCAGCGCTTCCGGCATTGCCGGTCTACGGCGTTGGTGCCGGGATCTACGCTGAACAACTTGAAGAGGCAGGCTCCCAGCCAATGCCTGAGTCCTTTGAATGGATTGCAAACGCCGGCCATCTTGCCCGCCGTGGCATGAATGAACTGGCAGCGGGCAAGGATCTTTCTGATACTTCGCCACAGTACCTGCGTGAATCCGACGCGCAGGTTCCGGCATTCATGAAGCAGACCAAATCATGAGTGAAGCAAATCAGATCACTTTGCGCCGCATGGCCGCAGAAGATCTGCCGGCTGTCCACGAGCTGGAACAGCAGCTGTTTCCAGAAGACGCGTGGCCGCTGGCAGGTTTTGAATCCGAGCTAGCTCAGAGTGATACCCGCACCTACTGGGTCTATGCGGACGCTGGTCGAGTTGTCGGCTATGCCGGCCTCTGCGTGGTCTTGCCGATTGCCGATGTGCAAACTATTGCCATGCACCCGGACTACCAAGGGCGAGGCTTGGGACGCAAGCTTTTGGCATTGCTCATCCAGACCGCAGGCGAGAAGAATGCATTGGATGTGATGCTCGAAGTTCGCTTTGATAACCCCGGTGCCATTGGTCTGTATGAATCCATGGGATTCACTACCATTCACCGTCGCAAGGGCTACTACAAGGGCGGGGTAGACGCGCTTATTATGAGACTGCCGCTGGATGTCCAGCAAGGACAAGAGGAAGAACGCAACGCATGAGCAACACAGAACCCGTAGTACTGGGCATCGAGTCTTCCTGCGATGAAACCGGCGTGGGCATCGTGCGCGGCAATAGGCTGCTTGCTAACGCTGTCTCCAGTTCCATGGATGAGCACGTACGCTTTGGAGGAGTGATTCCAGAGATCGCAGCGCGTGCACACCTGGAAGCCTTTGTGCCCACCCTGCAGTCAGCTCTGGACACCGCGGAACTGACTCTTGATGACATTGACGCCATTGCCGTGACCAGCGGTCCAGGCCTGGCCGGTGCTCTGATGGTTGGAGTTTCGGCAGCCAAGGCTCTGGCGTTGGCTACAGGGAAGCCGTTGTACGGGATCAACCACTTGGTTGCTCACGTAGGTGTTGGCGTTCTCGAAGGAACCGTATTGCCGCCAACTTTCGGGGCACTGCTGGTCTCAGGGGGGCACACCGAAATCTTGAAGGTCACTTCGCTGACTAACGACGTGCAGCTGTTGGGCTCCACGATTGATGATGCAGCCGGTGAAGCCTATGACAAGACTGCTCGTTTGCTGGGTCTCGGGTATCCAGGTGGTCCGGCTATCGACAAGGCGGCTAAGGATGGAGACCGAAAGGCATTCCGATTCCCTCGCGGCTTGTCGCTGCCGAAGTTCGTGGGCAGTGCCGAGAATCCTGGCAAGCACCGCAACAACTTCTCGTTCTCAGGACTGAAGACTGCTGTAGCCCGCTGCGTCGAGCACTTCGAGGCCAACGGAGAAGAAATTCCTGTCGCTGATATTGCTGCGTCATTCCAGGAAGCAGTCGTTGACGTGATCACGTCGAAGGCAGTCCGGGCGATGCAGGAACAGGGACTGAAGACTCTGCTTCTGGGCGGGGGAGTGGCGGCGAATACTCGACTGCGTGAACTTCTGGCGGCCCGATGTGCTTCTGCGGGCATAGCCTTGGTGGTTCCTCCGTTTAGCTTGTGCACGGACAACGGCGGAATGGTTGCAGCTCTCGGCGCGCAGCTGGTTGCTGATGGCGTTTCTCCGTCTGGGCTGGAATTCGCAACCGACTCTTCGCAGCCGGTAACGAACATCGTTTTGAATTCTCGAAGCTAGACACCTGGGCAACCTCAGTTTGGGGCCACCACGTACAGGCGGTGGACCCCAAACTAATTTCTAGGGTTGTCCATCCTAATCGGCATTCGTAGTCAAGATCTGTCGGTCCAAGACTAAACAAAACTCCTAACGGGGTCATGAGCCACTGAGTGGAAAAGCGAACAGCAAGACCTCTTGCACCTATGTACGTCTATGTGTCTCAGGGTAATGATTCGTCATAGCATCACGTTGCGAAGGCTTCCTAGCCCGATCTTGCAAACCAGTCGCAAGAAGAAAATGAACTATCTCGTCCGGGGCATCCACCTCTAGCTAGGCATTGATTGCCTTTTGCGTCCTTCTCCCGAGGTGTAGGTGATCTTGTCAATAGTCTCGGGAAGACTTGGCGATGAACTGAAATCTATCGGTCCATTTGCAATCGCTTCACGTTGTAACTGCTCGTGTGGTTCGGCGTGCACATGATCGATTCGACGGCATTGATTTGGTCGTCGTCGCTGATTCCGGTGTCTTCGAATAGCTCGTTGATCTGCTTAATCTGTCCGTCGAAAGTGCGTAGGGTCGTCTCCCGCACAACGCCCGAATCGGCTGCAGTCACCTCTCGATTCCCTTGCCTTGCCCACCCACTAGCTCCAGGTCCTGTGCTTCTTGCACCTCAGGGCATAGTGGGTGAGCGCCGCATCGGAAAGGTCCAAGCTGTTGCCGGTGGCTGTGGTCTGCAGTGCCTTGGCCAGTAGCTTCAGGTAGATCGCGAATTTCTCGATTCGGGTGCTGCCGTAGTCGATGACCTGCGAGAAGAAGTCGTAGGACTTGTTGAAGGCGCCCGCGGTTTTGCGGAATTCGACTGGTTGTTCCGGTTCCAGAGTGTTGTTATCCTGCGTGGCATTCCTGCGGCGGTCGTGGAATACGTCGATGGGAGGTTGCAGGTGTGAGTCCGAGCCCTTGTGGTTGTGTTGGGCTACCCACTTCATGGCGACCTGGTCCACGTCCTTGTCGCTGTAGCTCCCCATCGAGTCCGGTTTCATGATCATGTCGAAGATGATGCCGGGTTGGATTCCTCGTGGATGGAGGCGTCTTCGTAGAAGGTCTGGAACGCTTTACAAATACGCCAGCCATGGTTTCCAGCTGTTCGATAATTTGCCGTTACCAGTTTCGCTGCGGTAAAAAAGTCTGGGCAAGACGAAATCGCTCATTCGTCGGTCGGTTTCGTCTTGCTCAGAACTTGTCTTGGCTATGGAAGCGGCAGTGGCCCTTCGATCGGTTGTCCCTGAGTACCCATGTCGATACCCAGATCCTTGGCGAACACGGTGCGGGTTCCGGCGTAAACGCTGTTCTTGTTCTCGTCGAGTTCGAAGACCCGGGCGCCGCGTAGGTGATGGTTCTCGGTCCCACCGAGGCCGTAGGTGCCGAAACCGGTACCTGGACCGTAGCCGAGCTCGATGCCGTAGTAGTCACCCATGTAGGTGTTGATGTGGTCGTGGCCGCAGTACACGCCCCGGACATCTCCGCGTTCCTGCAGCGCGGCGAACATGCCGGAATTGAATGCGCCGGTGTAGACGCCCTCGTTCTTCACTCCGACGATAGAGTGCTTCTTGATGGCCTTCTCGTGGTCAGCGTCGTTCGAGGTGAACTGGGCGCCGTACCACATGTGGTTGTGCTCCCACAGTGGTATGTGGAAGAACATTAGCGACTGAACCTTGCCGTAGCGGTTTTCGGTGGCTATGGAAGCCTCGCGATACCAAGCGATCTGCTCGGGACGGATCCAGTCGTAGGACATGAGGCCCTCGAAGTCCTGGCCGCCAACAGTCTTTGGAGCGTAGCGGTTCGAATCAAGCAGCCAGATGCCAAAGACAGGTTTGGCGCTCTTCGAGGAAGCGATCAGCAACTGGGAATTCGATTCGCCAACAATCTTGTCATTCTTCGAGTTGGCATTGAACTCATAGCCTCGGATGAAGTTCAGGATCTTTGCCTCGTCCATGCCTGTGCCATTGGGCATTGAATCTTCATCGTGATTGCCGAAGGTAAGTGCCCAAGGGATACCGCGGGACTCCATCGGCTGCACGACGTTGTTGATAGCCTGCTTGACTTCGGTAACTGTTTGAGAGGAGCCATTGATTACATCGCCGTTGATCAGGGCGAAGCCGGGCTTCTCGGCATCCAGAACCTTCTCCATCAGCTCAATGGTGCGACGATCGGTGCGCGGTCCATCCTGGGTGTCATTGAACTGAACGATCTTGAACTTGCCATCTGCCGCGAATTTCAGTTTTGGCCTGGGAGCCGTTCCCGGATTCTCAGCCGGTGCTGGGGATGCAGTGGCGCTGTTGGCGGCGAAGAGTCCGGTGATAGCGGCTGCGGTGCCGGCAACCAATATCCCGCGACGTGGAACAGAAGACGATGTTTTCATGGAGACCTTTCAAAATGATTCTGTGATTCGCCGTGTAATTATCGTGGCGACAATGTTTAGATCGTAGGAATCCAGAGTGACGAAATGATGAAATTAAGTCATCGACAATAGGTGTGCAACATAAATAAACCCAATGCAGAAGTTGCGCATTTTTGACATTCCTTACTCAAACGAGAGCGGGGTGGGATGTCGTCGAATTCGACAACATCCCACCCCGCTTCGCCTAATAGTCAGCTATGAGTTCATGGCAGCTTTTGAATGACGCATGAACGGGTCACCATCTACCTGCTGATCATCTTTTTTGAGAGCGAAGAATCCGTAGATCCCAGCTAATAGCACAACTAGAGAAATCACGATGAAGGTCTGCTGGTAGCCCATACGGTCATGGAGCGCACCGAGGGGAGTGGACAGAATGACGTTGCCAATCTGTGCCGATACTTGGAACCCAACCATGTATAGGGTTGCCGACAGTGCCGGATTGAAGTGCAGCGTGAAGTAACGGAAGATCGGCAAGATGAATAGCGGTGTCTCAATGGCATGCAACATCTTGATTGCCGAGACCAGCACCGGATCGTCAACCAGAGCGCAGCCGATGATGCGGACAAACATGATGGCCACTCCCAGTAGCAATGCTGAACGAATGCCTATCCGGCGCATGACCAGGGGGATGATGCCAAGCATGGCCGCTTCAACGAACACCTGAACTGAGTTCAAGATTCCGTATACCCGCTGTCCGGTCTCGGGTGATTCAAATAGGCCGGTGTAGAACTCGGGGAACATCTGCTGGTCGAAGACGGTGTAGAACGTCCAAGAGAGCATGACGAACAAGATGATCAGCCAGAGACTCGGCAGCCGGAATAGCCTGAACATTTCACGAATTGTCGGTGTAGTTGCGGGGGAAAGAATTTTCCTGCCGGAACCGGCGGCGATCACTGGCTGTCTATTGGTACGGCCCAGCACCAGCAGCAGGAGATGGGCCAGGCCCAGAACGGACCCGATCCAGAAGTTCAGCATGGGGTTGATAGTGAACAGGAAGCCGGCCGCCAATGCGACCAGAGCGTAGCCAAAGGACCCCCACATGCGGGCCTGCCCGTATTCAAAGTTGAAACGGCGGCTGTAGCGTTCGGTCAAGGCTTCAAATAGCCCAACTCCGGCTAGGAAACCAGTTGACAAGACAATGGCGCCAATGAGCACGCCGGCCATGAACTGGGACTGCAATAGTGGCTGGTAGACCCACGTGCAGAATGGCCCGATCAGGGCGGTCACCGAGGCAAGAATGGTGGCCAGATGCTTTCTGTCGCCAAGCCGATCCTGAATGGCCCCGTAGGCAAACATCAGGATCAGCGTTGCCAGCGAGTTTACCGAGTAGAGCGTGCCGACCTGTGCCCCGGTGAGCCCTAGACCTGCTGATTCGCTGGTGAGCCAGATCTGGAAGAAGGACCACCAGATGCCCCACGATGCGAAGAACAGGAGCATCGAGAAGGAACTCTGGAGGTAAATAGGATTCTTGTAAGTAGTCGTAATGCCAGCCATCTTTGTCCTGGATTCTTTCGTGAACGCTGCGAAGCGTAGTTACTGAGCGATTGCGAGGGAGAAGTCTTTAATCCACGGGGGATTGGCTCCGGCTTGTGCCACTGTCAGTGCAGCTGAGGTTAAGGCCTGACGAAGTGCCTCTTCAACATCTTGAGACTTAGCCGTTGCGCCGTGACGAAGAGCTTGAGCGAATTCTGGATTAGCCAGCACTCCAAAGAGCAGCCCGGACATGAAGGCGTCCCCGGCACCTATGGTGTCCACAAGATTGGTGGGAGAGGCAGCGACATCAAATTGCCGTCCCGAGGAAAGCGCCACGCAACCATCGCCGCCCTGAGTCATCACCGCCAAGGCTGGGCCGAGGCTGGCTACGTGCTTCAGAACCTCCCATGGCTCTAGGCCTGGGTATAGCCACTGACCATCAACGTCGCTGAGCTTCACGATGTGGCTCAGGCCCATCAGCAGCTCAATGCGTTGCAAAGCCGAGTCCCTGTCCTCGACAAGATCCGGACGGAGGTTAGGGTCATAGCTTCGAAGTGAATCGTCTGATGCATTCTTGAAAGCATCGACAATGATTTGACCCGAGGGTTCAATCCAAGCAGCGATGGAACCGGTGTGCAGCAATTCGCTGGAATCATCAGCGGGGACAGCAGGAATCTGCTGGTGGATGTCGAAGGTGTAACGAGCATTGAAGTGCTCATCCATCACTACCTGGGCTACGGACGTGGGATGCCCAGTTACTGAGCCGGCGGCAACATGCACTCCCGCCTGATCCAGGTGCTCCGCAATTTGAATGCCGTAGGAATCCTGACCGAATTCCGTATAGAACTGAACATCATGTCCCAGCCGGGCAAGCCCGACGGCGACATTCAGCGGTGATCCGCCAGGATGCGCAGTTTCTTCAACAACGTCGACGAGGGATTCGCCCATTACGCTAATGCGGCTCATGCCTTGGGCTCCAGTGCGTTATCAGAGAGTTCTTGAACTTTGAAAGACGCATTCGCACCAGTTGCGACGCGCAAGGTCGCGTAGGCCAGCGCTGCCTCACCGGTGAGCTGATCCGTAAGGGAACGTCGACCACCAGCAGCTAGGATTTCGATAGATCCGTGATCCACGAGAACTTTCACATCTAGTTCATCCGAACCAGCGGGCAGAGGCATGCGCTGGTTGGAGGCGTAGAGCTCGTGGTCTACCTTGCCTGCTTCGCGGCGGTGCTGAATCAATGCGGATTCAACGGTGAGTTCGCTGATAAGAGTGTCATCGGCGCGGAATAAGGAAAGGACTGCTGGTTCGGTTGGGCTGGTAGCAAACGTCAGTTCAACCAGAGCGGGGGAGCCCAGCTCAATACGATTTTCGCCAGCGTTGGCCTTGCTTGATGCAACGTCGGCTTTTGGCAATCCGAGAATGCGCTGGCGAATGTCCAACTTGCCGTTGGAGTCTTTCACCAAATCCAGCCGGCGTGCGGCGCTCATGGATCCGCGCCATCCGTCGTGGGGGAGCTCGCGGGCGTAGTCCCAGTTGCTCATCCAGGCAATGAGAGTTTGCTCGTCTAGTGGCAAGCCGTGGAAGCTGACACCTGCATAGAAGTCGCGTCCCCAGTCCAGCCAGTCGCCCTGCTTCAAGGATTCGTATCCGAAGCTATCCCAAGTTTCCTGAGTCTCATCAGGAGTGAAGGTGGTGCCGTTGAATTCACCAATGAAGTACTGGGTACCTGAGCCGCCGGCCACGCCGCCTGGGTTCAGCGAAACAATTAGAACCCACTTCAGCTGGTCTGTGCCGGCAACTGGTAGCTGGAATAGATCTGGGCATTCCCAGATTCCGGCAACAGCAGCCTGGGGTCCGAAGCTGGAGAGCTCGGTCCAGTCCTTGAGGTTCTCAGAACGGTAGATCATCACTCGGCGATCAATGGCTTCAACAGCAACCATGACCCAGAAGGAACCCTGCTCGGATTCGTATCGGATGACCTTTGGGTCGCGGAAGTCCTTGGACCCTCGATCCAGAACTGGATTCTGCCCGTATTTGGTGAAAGTGATTCCACCATCCAGCGAGTAGGCGATGGCTTGGGACTGGTTGGTCTCATCCTTGGCTGCCGCGGTGTAGATGGCAACGACCGGCGCAACCGTGCCGTCGCCGAAGCCGCTGGTATTTTCGTGGTCCACCACGATGGAGCCGGAGAAGATATCAGCCATGTCGCCGTGCAGAATCGCGATAGGAAGTTCTTCCCAGTTCACCAGATCGGTGCTGACCGCGTGGCCCCAAGACATGAATCCGTGGCCTACGCCGTGAGGATTGTGCTGGAAGTACAGGTGGTATTGCTTTCCGTCAAAGAACAATCCATTGGGGTCATTGATCCAGTTTTTCTTCGCAGTGAAATGTAGCTGTGGTCGCTTCACCGCGACCTGTTGAGTTTCGGGCAACGCTGCCATCCTTCGATATGAGTTGGCTAAATGGATTTAGCACAAGACTCTAACAGCGTGGCCGAATCACTGCAATAGGCTAGGGTCGAATAATTGCATTCGAACTGTCTCAAGAGGGAAATGTGGAATCGCCTAAAGCCAAGCGGATAACAATTGCTGACGTTTCAGAAGCTTCGGGGATGTCCAAGGCTGCCGTCAGCATGATCCTGAACAATAAGCCGGGCACGCGACTGTCCGCCGAAGCCACGGAACGAGTGCGCGCGGCCGCCAAGAAACTGGGTTACCGGCCAAATGCGGCAGCCCAATCCTTGCGAAGCGGGAAGACGCGCACCCTGGGGTTCATCTCTGATCAAGTTACCGTGACTCGTTTTGCTTCCGAAATGATCACCGGCATCCTGCGCGCAGCGGAAGAGCGAGACCATACGGTGCTCATTGCTGAGACCTTCGGCAAGCCAGAACAAATGGCTGAAGCAATAACGCAGATGACCCACCGGGACGTTGACGGGCTGATTCTTGGGTTCATGGATTCTCGCCAACGTGATTTGAAGATCCCGAAAACTGGATTGCCCACCGTGCTGGTCAACGGCATTGACGACAGCCCTTGCGTCGCAGTGCTTCCCAATGAGATGGATTCGGGGGCTAAAGCCGTGCAGAGGGTTATCGAATCCGGGGCGAAGAGTGTTGCGGTCATCGGTGAACTTGAAAACGCCGAAAAGGATCCGCGAACCTATCCAAGTATCTCTCGCCGCTTCGGCTCCCTGCGCAGAGCCTTGGCGGAATCAAACCTCGAAGTACTGGGCCACTGGGTGCTCGACGACTGGAACCCCACCGACGGATATGAAGCAACAATCCGGATGCTAGCCGACGGGTACAACCCTGACGCCATCATTTGCGCCAATGACCGCGTGGCCATGGGTGTCTTCCAAGCGCTCGCCGAAAATGGCCTGAAGCCAGGAACGGACCTGTCCGTGCTGTCTTTCGATGACGAGATCATTGCCAGCTACCTTCGCCCGCAATTGACCTCTATTCGACTTCCATATGAGGGGATGGGTGCTCTGGCCGTTGAGCTTCTGCTCGATGGAAAGCTGGAGCCCGGGGAGCATCAGATCGACATGCCGCTCATCGAGCGCGAGTCCATGAAATCCCGCTGACTCGCGGGCGCAACCGAGCCGGCCGGTTCCGCGAACCTGATTTCCACGATTTCCTTTGTGTCTACCAGTGCCATTTCGGGGAATGGCTGCCATGCTTCGGGGTGCTGATTACGCCTCTGCCCTGTGGCATCGTGCCCCATTTGCCCTACTCAGCTGAATGAAGCAAGGGATTCCCATGTCTTGGATCCATGGCCTTGACGGTCAGGAATCGATCCTGTCAATGATTTTCACTGCCGCAAAACTTCTTCCTTGACAGCCGTAAGTGATGTAGGTTACCTTATTTCACAGCGTAGTAACGCGCGTTACTGAATCGTGTTAGCAAACCGTTGGCACGACGCGAAACGCACTGATCTCGAAGGGGAGGAGGGGCATGTCTCAGCAGTCAGTGACCATGGCCGACGTTGCCAAAGCAGCCGGGGTGAGCCGAACAACCGTCTCATTCGTACTCAACGGCCGGATGGAATCAAGCATCCCCGAAACCACAAGAGAACGAATCAACCAAACGGCGCGCGAACTGGGCTACCGCCCCAACGCAGCCGCACGAACCTTGGCCAGCAAACGCAGCTCCTGGTTCGGGCTGGTGACCGAAATTGCCACCTCGCCCTTTGCCACTGACGTGATCAAGGGAGCGCAGCAGGCAGCATGGAAAGACGGCAACTTCCTCCTTATCGCACCCAGCGACGATGATCCAGGCATGGACAACCTCGCCGTTGAGAAGCTGCTTGAACAGCAGGTTGGCGGATTGATCATCGCGACTTCCTGGCACCGCCAAATCACGGTGCCGGAAAATGCAAAATCAGTTCCCTGCGTACTGGTCAACTGCTTCGACGCCGGAGGCCAATTGCCATCAATTGTTCCGGATGAATTCGGCGGCGGATACGCTGCCGCTGAAATCCTGGCCAAGGCCGGGCACACCAGCATCGGGCACATCACTCTCAAAACAGGAATTCCTGCGCAAATCGGACGCCAAGCCGGTATGAAGCAGGCCCTGCGCGATCACGGAATTGAATTCGATGATTCCCGGATCGTGCCTGGTGATGGAACTGCCGACAGCGGGTACCACGGTACGCAAACGCTGCTAAGCCAACTGGATCCGCCTACCGCAATTTTTTGCGGAAATGACCGGATCGCCATGGGCGCCTATGACGCAATCAAGGAACGCGGATTGCAGGTGGGAAAAGACATTTCAATCGTCGGATTCGATGATCAGGAAATTCTGGCACCGCATATGCGGCCAAAGCTGACAACCATTGCCTTGCCCTTCGAAGAACTGGGCATGGCGGGGGTGTCCCTATTGAATCAAATGGTAGAGGGCTCGCCGATCGAGAATCGCCAAATTACCATCGGCTGCCCCCCACGCATTCGTTCGTCTGTGGCCATGCACGGCCGCAGATGAACTTCCCCTCCGCTACACATCACATGAATGGATGAGGAACTTCAATGATAATCAAATACTTACGTCGCGCGCACCTTGCCGTGGCCGCGACCGCTGTGGCCGGCACCCTCGCCTTGAGCGGATGCGTCGCATCGAATCCAGGCGGAACTGAAGGGGGCGACGGATCAGCCAACGCCGCGTTCCTGACCATTCCGCGCGAGGACATGGGAACCTTCTCAAAAAACTTCAACCCCTTCTCGCCCAATGCTGCGCCAATGACCGGGCAGTCCATTTACGAATCCATGCTGGTCTACAACCCGGCAGGCGGCGACACCGTGCCTTGGCTGGCCACGGAGTGGAGTGCAGGCAAAGACGGAAAGTCGCTGGCCTTCAATCTGCGTCCGGGCGTTAGATTCTCCGATGGCACCCCGCTGACGTCCAAGGACGTCAAGCTCTCAGTTGAACTGCAAAAGGAACTGCTCGGCGGCTATGACTACCTGAAGTCCATCAAGACTCTCGATGACTCGACCATCGAGTTCCACTTCAAGCAGGCATTCACCCCGGCCCTCTACGAACTGGGCCAGCAGGTGATTGTCCCGGCCCACATCTGGTCCAAGTTCGACAAGCCCGGAAATGAAGAGAACCCGAAACCGGTAGGCACCGGACCATACACCGAAGTAGCCAATTTCCAGGCGCAGTCCTTCGAATTGGGCAAGAACCCATACTATTGGCAACCCGAGAAGCAGAATATCGGCGGCATCCGCATGCTCGCTTTCGCCGGCAACGACGGAGCCAACCTCGCCGCCATCTCCGGCGATGTTGACTGGACGCAAACCTACATGCCGGATATCCAATCGACCTACGTGGACAAGGATCCGGAGCACCGTCATTTCTGGTTCCCGACCACTGGCGCCGAAATCAACTGGCAGCTGAACACTACCAAGAAAGAATTCTCGGATGTTCGCGTACGCAAGGCGTTGAGCATGGCCGTAGACCGCGAACAGGTTGTCAAGGTCGGCATGTCCGACTACGCCAAACCAGCGGACTGCACCGGACTGTCCGGCAACTATGACAAGTGGCGCGACACTGCGGTCGTCGAACAGTGCGACTGGACCACGCGGGATGTGGAAGGCGCAAAGAAGCTTCTTGATGAAGCAGGCTTCAAGGAGAATGCACAGGGGCAGCGCACCACCGCCGCTGGCAAGCCATTCACCTTCGATATCTCCGTGGGTTCAACCTCCTCGGATTGGCTTTCGGTAGCGAATATCATCGCCCAAAACCTCCAGGACGTGGGCATCAAGGCCACTGTTGATTCGCCGGATTGGGCCGCGGTGACCGCAAGCTACGAAACCGGTGAATTCGACACCGGAATCGTTTGGACCGCTAACGCTCCGACTCCTTACCAGTACTACCTCAACCTCATGGGCAGCCAGAACGTCAAGCCCGTGGGCAAGCAGACCTTTGACAACTACCACCGGTTCAGCGATAAAAAAGCAGATGAGCTGTTGAACAAGTTCGTGGCTGCCGGCGATGAGGGAGAACAGAAGCAGATCGTTAACGACCTGCAGGCTCGCTACAGCGAACTGGCACCGGTAGTACCGCTATTCGCCGGCCCGGAATGGGGTGCCTACACCACTGAGAACTTCGTGGGTTGGCCAACCGAAGATAACCCGTATGCCACGTTGAGCAACCGGGCCCCGACCACCGTTCTGGTGCTCACCAGCCTGGAACCAGCGAACTAGCAACATTTTCCCTTCGCAGCGGGCGGATACCGTCCGCCCGCTGCGTTGCGATCCTTAGCCAAGGACACACAACATGAGTTTCCTCCTACGGCGCTTGGGCTTTTATCTCCTAGCCTTCTGGGCGTCAATCACCCTGAATTTCCTTCTACCGCGGCTGATGCCAGGCGATCCCGTCACCCGCATGCTGTCCCGCTCGCAGCAACGGCTTGAGCCACAACAAGTCGAAGCACTTCGAACCCTGATGGGAGTGGACGGCGGCCCCATCATCCCCGAATACTTTGGCTATCTTAGCCGTGTCTTGACCGGCGACTTTGGGATGTCGATTTCCCGTTTCCCCACTCCAGTCTCCGAGGTCATCGCCTCGCAGCTGCCGTGGACCTTGCTGCTGGGACTGACTTCATTGATTTTCGCCGTGATCCTCGGAAACCTCCTGGGCATCCTTGCCGCCTGGCGCCGTGGCGGCTTCTTGGACTCGGTTGCTCCACCGCTGCTGGTGTTCATCGGTTCTTTCCCGTATTTCTGGCTAGCCATGGGGGCCTTGTACATCTTCGGCATCAACATGGGCGTCGCCCCGATGCGCCATGCCTTCTCCGTAGGCCTGGTTCCCGGATTCAATCTCGAATTCATCCTGGACGTTGCAGCGCACCTGGTCCTGCCCGCGCTGACCATCGTGCTGGTTTCCCTGGGCGGCTGGATGCTGGGCATGCGCAACACCATGATTGCCACCAACTCCGAAGACTATATTTTGATGGCCGAGGCCAAGGGGCTGCGACCGCACCGCATCATGCTGAACTACGCGGCACGCAACGCGATGCTGCCATCGGTCACCAGCATGGGCATGAGCATCGGCTTCATCGTCGGCGGCGCACTGCTGACCGAAGTGGTATTCGCCTACCCAGGCGTCGGCTACCAGCTGCTCGGCGCTGTCCAAGGCCTTGACTACCCGCTGATGCAGGGCATGTTCCTGACCATTACTGCCGCGGTGCTGATAGCCAACTTCCTCGTAGACCTTGTCTACGTCCGACTCGACCCTCGCGTGCGGAAAGGCTGATCGCCATGACCCAGAATGCTACAGATCCACAGACTCTGGCTGCCTCGCAACCAGCGGAGGAAAGCGGCTCCGCGCGTGCCAGAGTCAGTGCTACCCGGTTGCTGCGGACTTTGCTCCGCAACGGCAAGGCCGTGGCTGGGCTCAGCATCCTGCTTGCCTTTATCATCCTGGCCTTGCTTGCCCCGGCGCTCTTCCCCGGGGATCCGTCGCGGATTACCTCGGCCGGTGCCAGCGCACCAAGCATGGAGCATTGGCTGGGTACCACCAGCAAGGGCCAAGACGTTTTGGGGCTGACCCTGTGGGGTGCCCGCTCGTCGCTCTTCGTCGGCTTCGCCGCCGGCATCCTCTCCACCATTGTCGGCGTGCTGGTCGGGTTGAGCGGGGCCTACTTCGGCCGCGGCCTGGACGAGGTGCTCTCCCTGGTTACCAACGTCTTCCTGCTGGTGCCCGGCCTGCCGTTGCTGGTGATCCTGGCGGCATTCATGCCGCCTGGTCTTGGCACGGTGATCGTGGTGCTGATGATTACCGGATGGGCAGGCAGCGCACGCGTCATGCGTTCCCAGGCCATGTCCATCCGCGGAAAAGACTATGTTGCCGCGGCTTTGGTATCGGGCGAGCGCCCGCTGCGCATCATGGTCCGCGAAATGCTCCCCAATATGGCCTCGGTCGTCATGACCACGCTGCTTGGCTGCATCATCGGCTCCATCGGCGCACAGGCTGGGCTTGAATTCCTGGGCTTGGGCGACGTGAACACCATCTCCTGGGGTACCAACCTGTTCTGGGCGACCAGCGACGGATCGCTGATGCTGGGCCAATGGTGGATTTTCGTGCCATCGGGCCTGGCCATCGCCTTGGTCGCCTTCGCCTTGGCCCTGTGCAACTACGCGGTGGATGAAATCACCAATCCGCGCCTGCGCCGCCCGAAGCATGCAACGAAAAGCACCGCGGCGACTACCGTGGTGCGAAAGGAAGAAAAATGAGCGTCCCGGTATTGGAAGTCCAGGACCTGACCGTCGAGTACGTCAGCGACGAGAGAGCTGTGCGCGGCGCTGACCGGGTCAGCTTCGCCATCCACTCCGGTGAAATCTTCGGTTTGGCGGGGGAGTCCGGCTGCGGCAAGTCCACCATTGCCAACTCGATCATGCGCTTGCTGAAAGATCCTGCGCGGATCACCCACGGCAAGATCCTCTTTGAAGGCCAAGATGTGCTGGGCATGGACGAAGCGGAACTGCGCGCCTGGCGCTGGAACAACGTCGCCATGGTATTCCAGTCGGCGATGAACTCATTGAACCCGGTCACCCGAATTGGCGAGCAGTTTGTCGACGTGATCCGCACGCACCGTGGCGGCACCCGTGCTGCCGCGGTGCAGCGCGCCGAAGAGCTGCTCACCATGGTGCGCATCGATCCGGCGCGATTGCGGGCCTATCCGCACCAGCTTTCAGGCGGACAGCGCCAGCGCATTGTCATTGCCATGGCCTGTGCGCTGAACCCGCGGTTGCTGATCCTGGATGAGCCCACCACGGCGCTGGACGTAGTGGTTCAGCAAGAAATCCTGGAGCAGATCAGGGAACTGCAAAGCGAACTCGGATTCGCCATCCTGTTCATCACCCATGACATGTCGCTGATGCTTGAGCTCTCCGATCGCATTGGCATCATGTACGGAGGGCGCATCGTGGAGCTGGCACCGGCGCCGTCGTTGCGCCATGGTTCGAAGCACCCCTATACGCAGGCGCTGCTCGGGGCGTTCCCGCCCCTGCACGGACCGAAAGTCAAGCTCACCGGCTTGGCCGAAGGCACCAGATTCACCAACATCAAGGACCTTAGGCAGGTAGGCGAAGGCCATTGGGTCGCCCCGACCCAAGCCCCGGTCCTCACTCAAGGAGAACTGCCATGACCTCGACAGCTGCCAAGCATGCCTCTATGGTGCCAGTGGTGCGTATCCGTTCGCTGAGCAAATCTTTCACCAGCACCGCACTGTTCCGTCGCACGAAGGTTCCGGCCCTGAGGGGTATCGACCTGGATCTGCACCGCGGTGAAATCGTGGCGCTGGTGGGCGAATCAGGTTCCGGTAAATCGACGTTGGCCCGCTGCTTGGCATTGCTTGAGGCACCGGATTCCGGGGAAATGCTGGTCAATGGAAAGGACATATCCGGGCTCAAGGGATCAGCGGCCCGGAACTACCGCAGCGAAGTGCAAATGGTGTTCCAAGACCCTTTCGGTTCGTTGAACCCGGCCTTCCGAGTGGAGCACATCCTGGAACGCGCCTTGGCGCTGCACCAGCCAAGCATCAAGTCCAAGCGCGCAGAAATGGCCAAGCTGGTGTCCACCGTCGGGCTGAGCCCGGATGTGTTGTCCTCATTCCCGCACGAGCTCTCCGGCGGACAGCGCCAGCGCATTGCAATCGCCCGCGTGCTGGCAGCCAAGCCGAAAGTCATCCTGGCCGATGAGCCGACCTCCATGCTGGATGTCTCGGTGCGGATCGGCGTGCTGAATCTGCTGCACAAGCTGCGCGATGAGCATGGGATCTGCATCCTCTATGTCACCCACGACTTGGCATCCGCCCGCTATCTCTCGGACCGGATCGCGGTACTTAACGAGGGGCGAATAGTCGAGTCGGGCGAGTCCGTGCAGCTGCTGGACAATCCCCGGCATCCATACACCCGGCTGCTGGTGGGCGCGGTACCCGACCCGGACCGCGACAGCAGCCAGGATGCGTCGAAGCGCGCGGCCCTGCGTGAACAGATCCACCGCTGGTCGGCCAGCACCACCCTGAAAAAGCACATGATCGATGAATCACGCCAGCACTGGGTGCTGGCCGGCGAAAGCGAAATGAATTGAATCTGGATATGAATGCCGCCTACGGCAGCGCCTCCCGGAGAAATGTTGTCAAAACCCTGGCTGCAGCCACCGCTTTGGGGCTGGCCGGGGTTGGCCCAGATGCAGCCCATGCCGCTCCCGCAGGCAGCTCCAAGACCAAGAAGGGCGTTTCCCCGGCCATGAGCTACCGTCCCAGCTACCACTTCAGCGTCCCCGACAATTGGAAGAACGACCCGCAGCGTCCGGTGTATCTTGATGGCGAATACCTGTACTACTACCTCTACAACGAGGACTACATTCTCGGCGGCATTGGGACCAGCTGGCGCATGGCGAGTACCACTGACCACGTCAATTTCACTGACCGCGGCGTAGCTATCAGCAAGCATGAGAGCCCCAACGGGGACTGCTGGTCCGGATCAATTGTCATCGACCAGCAAAACACCGCAGGATACGGGAAGGGCACGTTGATTGCTTTGGTCACCCAAGCCCCCAATGGCGTGCAGGCCCAGTACCTCTGGTACTCCACCGACAAGGGACGCAGCTTCAAACCCGGAGGGACCGAACCGGTTCTGGCCAACCCGGGCACCGATGCCTTCCGCGACCCGAAGGTGATCTGGCATGAGCAGAGCTCTCAGTGGGTCCTGCTCAATGCCGAGGGAGACCGCATCGGAATCTATGCTTCGGCGGATCTGAAGCAGTGGACGAGAACCAGCGAATTCGTGCGCACCACTCTGGGCATTCTTGAATGCCCAGATCTCTTCCAGATCCAGGCTTCGGATGGCTCCAGGCATTGGGTGCTGGGAACCAGCGCTAACGGCAAGCCCCGCGATTTGCCCGCTACCTACGCCTACTGGATTGGCGACTTCGACGGAAAGGCCTTCACTGCTTCGCAAGCCGAGCCGCAATGGCTGGATTGGGGCTTCGACTTCTACGGCGCGGTGACCTATCCGGACCACCACGCCGATGGCAGCGAAAATCCCGGAATGCGCCGCGCCATTGGCTGGAACAACTTCTGGGATTATCCGCATAATGCTCCGAGCATGGCCACCGATGGCTACAACGGAGACGACATGATTGTGCGCGAGGTGCGGATGGTTGCCGGACCGAATGGCAATTACCTCGCTTCTGTTCCGGTGGCGCAGCTGGACAGGCTAGCCCGTGCAACCACCAAGTTCGGCAGCCCTGTGGTTTCGGGGGAGAAGATTCTCCCGTTCTCCAGCAGTGCTTATGTGCTGCAGTGCGAATTGCAGTGGGACCCGGCCAACCCGCCGGAAAACATCGGTTTCGAGCTGTGCCGGGCCGTATCCGGAACGCGCCATGTGGCAACCGGGCTCTATTTGGCCGGCGGGTTCGCCTATGTGAATCGCAAGCCGGGCTTCCATCCGGGGGATAAGGGCGAATCCAAGAGCCCATTGGAGGTACCGAGCGGGAAACTCGACGTGCGCATCCTGGTGGATCGCTCTAGCGTCGAGGTGTTCTTCGGCGACGGGCGGCTCGTCCACTCTCATCGCGTGTTCCCGCTGTCCACTGATGCCGGGATCAAGCTCTTTGTCTCCGGCGGGAAAGCGTCATACAAGAATCTCACGGCGCGCGAGCTGGGCTTCGCATAGGAGGCTGGCTGCTGCCAGGATCCAGGAAGCCCGAGGGTGGCTTGGGGTAAATCGGGTCGCGGGCCATCCTGCGGTGCTTGCCAAGTGCACGACGTAGCCGGAGTTCGGCCCCGAGCAGCAGTACTTGGCGGACAGAAGCGGGCACGCCGCGAGGTTCTGGTGCGCTGGATCACAGGATTCGCCGCGTGAAACATCAAACGTCTAATGTTTAAACGTGATCGACAACGCATCAGAATCCGCGGCCCCGCCTCCTGCCAGCAAAGCCGCCAAGCATCCCTGGCGGGCAAGCGCACTGGCAGTTGCGGCGGTGATCCTCGTCGGGCTGAACCTGCGCATGGGTATTGCCTCGGCATCTCCGCTCTTCCATGACCTGCAGGAGATGATGGGGTACGGCACGTTCATCGCTTCGCTGCTGCCGACGATCCCAGTTTTGTGCTTTGCCGTGGCTGGCGCGGCAACGAGCTTGGTGATCGGCAGGACCGGACTGGAACTGGGCATCGCCCTGTCCTTGCTGCTGCTCACCGCTGGGCTGGCCTTGCGCATTGTCGATTCAACTTGGGCCTTGCTGGCCGGCACCGTGGTAGGCATGTGCGGCTTGGCCATCTGCAATGTGGCCATGCCCTCATTTATTCGAGAGCACCACGGGAACCGCGCCGCGTCGATGACCGCGGCCTACACGACCACCATGTCCATCGGCGCGACGCTGGCCTCCGCAATCAGCGTCCCGCTGGCGGTGAAGGCGGGTTCGCCGACGACGGCATTGGCTTTGTGGGCGATTCCCGCCGGCCTGGCTTTGCTGGTCTTTGTGCCGCTGTCCATCTCCGGGAAGCGTTCCGCTGTTCAGAAGGGCACGCATGTTTCTCCATGGCCGCTACTGGCCACGCGCAAGGGCTTGCTGTTCACCACTGTTTTCGGCATCCAGTCGCTGCTGGTCTATACCGTGGTCAGCTGGTTGCCGCATATCCTCATTTCGCGCGGGCTGGAGCCAGTTGATGCCGGCTTGATGCTGGGCATCGTGCAGGGAGTCAGCATCCCGGCAGTCATGATCATGCTCTGGATGGCTTCGAAGCCGGCCCTGCTGCGCAGTGCCTTCGTGCTGACTACCAGCTGCTCGGTACTCGGTTTTATCGCTCTGCTGCTCTTGCCGGTAGAACTGTCCTTGATCAGCTCGGTCTTCATTGGCCTGGGCTTCGGGGTGTTCCCGCTGGTGATGCTCATGCTCAGCCGCAGTGGCGGCAGCGCAGAAGAAACGACAGCAATGTCCACGGTGGCCCAATCTGTCGGCTACCTGATTGCAGCCATTGGACCCTTCGCCCTGGGGCTCATGCAGGGCGCATTGGGATCTTGGACGGTTGGCTTGGTGATCATCCTCGCCTTCGCTGTGGTGCAGCTTCTGTTCTGCTACAAGCTGGGCGGCCTGCGTACCGAAGCCGATTCGCATCCGTTGATCGAAGTGGACGGCTCGGCTGAAGCGGAGCGGCCATGAGCAAGACCCCATTGCGTCCGCCCTTGTCCGAAGAGGTTGTGGCGAAGCTGCAGAGCGCCGTAGCGAAGGGCCGCTGGAAGGTGGGGGACCGCGTTCCGGCTGAACCCGAGCTGATGGCGGAAATGGGCGTCTCCCGCGGGACCTTGCGCGAAGCCATCAAGGCGCTGGCCAGCACGGGGATCTTCGAGGTCCGCCGTGGAGATGGCACCTACGTGCGCGCGACCAGCGAGATCAGCGGCACCGCCCAACGGGTGTACCGAGACCACTCCGACCAGGACGTGCTCCAGGTGCGATTCGCCCTGGATACCCAGTCGGCCCGGCTCGCTGCCAAAGCCGCTGATGCAAAAGTAGTCGAACAGTTGCGCGCGTTGCTGGGCCAGCGAAGCGAAGCATGGGGAAACCGGGATTATCCTGCGTGGGCGAAAGCCGACTGGAAATTCCATCTGGAAGTGGCGCGGGCTTCCCGTGTTCCGCTGATGCATGAGATCTATGAGAGCTTCGGGGATGTTTTCCACGGAACCAAGATGGTCCAGAGGCTTTCCGACGGATTCGATGGCTGCCTGCACGAGGGCCACGAATCACTGGTAGACGCAATCGAAGCAGGCGATCCCGAAGCAGCAGCTCGAACTGTTATCAAGAATCTTGATTACTGCATGAGCTGGATGCCTTAATTCCTGACTTCGAGGGCGCTGCCCGGACTAAACAGCCTTCATGCGCCGGACGTTTTCCTGCACCACTGCCTTGAAGTCCCCGCCCGAAGCCGCAAAGGTATTGCGCTGCAACTGGTATTCCGCCCCGCGTTCGATCAAACGGATTATGCCCTGCAGTTCCTCGGCGCATCCCAGCTGCTCGGCAATCGGTGCCAGGCGCTTGACCTCTGAGCGCAGGTGGTCGGTCACCAGCATCTCGTCGCCTTGGGCGTTGAGGATGATGATGGCATCCAGCCCGTAGCGGGCGGCGCGCCACTTGTTCTCCACTCGGAACCAGGCCGGCATAACAGGAATCTTGTAGCCGGCTTCGATGGATAGCGACATGTCGTGCACCAGGCACTGGGTCAGTGCGGTAAAAGCGGCAATGTCATCCAGAGAGCTCACGCCATCGCAGATGCGCATTTCCACGGTGCCCAAACGAGGTACCGGACGCACATCCCAGCGGATCTCGGAGACATCATCAATAACCCCGGTATGCAGCATGTCTGCAACGTGGGATTCGTATTCGGACCATGAATCGAAGTGGAAGGGGATCCCGGCAGCTGGCAGCTGCTGGAACATCAGCGAACGCTGCGAAGCGTAGCCGGTGTCTTCCCCGCCCCAGTACGGGGAGGAGGCGCTGAGTGCTTGGAAATGCGGCTGGTAGTTGATCAAACCGTCAGTGATTGGAAGCGCTTTTTCGCGATCGTCCAAGCCCACGTGCACGTGCACGCCGTAGATCACCATCTGGCGGCCCCACCACTGGGTGCGGTCAATCAGCTTGGCATAGCGGTCCTTGTCCGTCACCGGCTGCAAGGTCGGCGCGGCAAAAGGATGGGAGCCCGCGGAATACAGGTCCACGCCGTGGTTTCCGGCGACCTCGTTGAGCATGCGCACGTTGGTGCGCAGTTCCTCAGCCGCGTCTGCCACGTTGGTATGGACACCGGTGACCACCTCCACGGTATTCATCAACAATTCCGGCTTCACTGTCGGATGCTCATCTTCGCGGTCAAGACCGGCCTCATCCTTGAGCTGGTCAAGGATACTCTCGGCAACCGAGCACAAGTCCGCACTTTCGCGATTGACCAAGGCGATTTCCCATTCGACACCGATAGTGGATTGGGAAGAGTGGGCGAACTCGATTTTCTGCACGGCGCTCCTATTGATGACGTCTCGGACGGAATGCTCCGGAGCCGAACAAAGTGGATGGAGCGTCCACCGATTCCTCGATGTTTCTCCATACTCATTGTATGTATTGCGCCGCTCCTGCCGGGACAATGCTCCGGTGGGACCTGCGTCACCCCAGACTAGTGCGGGATGACCTCGAAAGCTACGCGTTTGTCGCCGAGGCGAGCCAGGATCAGCGTTGCCTTGTTCTTGGCGCTCTTGGGGGAGCCTGCCAGCAAAATGCGGCGCAATTCTTCGGGCGTGACGTCGACTCCGCGCTTCTTGATATCCAATGTGCCGATGCCGTTGGATTTCACCCAGCTGCGCAGCTTCTTCACGTTGTAGTCATGCACTGCCATGACTTTGTATCCGCGGGCAAACGGCGTGGAAATCTGCTGGTTATGGGTGAAGTAGGCGATGTGCTCATCGAGCAGGTGGCCGCCAGTGCGCTCCAGCAAGGTCGAGATCAGGTGGGAACGGATCACTGCGCCATCGGGTTCGTAGATGTGCGCTTCCAATTCGCCTACCGGGGCTGGCTGATCATTTGCCGCGGCAGCTGCACTGGCCAACTCGTGGGCGCCGTCCTTGTCGATGACCAGCGCGGCACGGGCGATGTCCTTGCGCTTGAGCTTGCCGAACCAGAGGCAGGCCTCGATGACCGAGCCGTGGTCCGAAATCCAGACAGCCTCGGCGTTCGCCGGAATCGCTTCATGGGGCAGGCCCGGACCGAGTTTCACTCCGACGTCCAGCCCGGAGTCCACCAGCTTCTCCACGAAAGACAGGGGCGGGGAAAACGCCTCGGGGTCGAAGAGTCGGCGGGTGCTTCCCTTCACGTCGGTACGCCGGGCTGGATCCAGCCAGACGCCGTCAATCCCGGTCAGATCGGTGTCCTCGGCGCTGCCGTGGATCACGGTGGCATTGTCGAAGGGCATCAGGTTCAAGGTTGTGGCTGCCGCGGTGGTTTCATCCAGCTCTACTGCGGTGACCTGCAGGCCAGCGCTGGCCAGCGCAATGGAGTCGGTGCCGATGCCGCATCCGAGGTCTGCGACGTGGGTGGAACCGGCATTGGTGTAGCGGCGGGCATGCAGCCCGGCGATGGTCAGGCGCGTGGCCTGCTCCAGTCCGGCCGGGGTCAAGATCAACGAGTCTGCAAAGGGGCCGAATTTCACCCTCGCCCGGAAACGCAGCTCGGCCTGCGCCATGACGGCGCGAACCACCTGGGCGTCGTGGCCTTCCTTGCGCAGCTTCTCATTCAGCGACCAAGCAGCATCCTTGGTGGCCACCATGGACGGGTCGATGGTGGAAAGCAGCTTCCAGCCGTCTTCCGAAAGCAGGGCGGCGAATTGTTCATTGAGCGTAGAGTCATTTGAAGCCTGGGCCATGATCCAAGACTATCGTTGATGCGTCTTGGAACAGACTGGCCCTCTCGGTGTGCCCAGCCCGCAGGGCCAGTGATCTATGTGACAAAAACGCGTCACATTCAGAATTCACAGAATCGCCAAGCGGGCTTCGCCAAGCTCCGGGATCCGGCCGCCCAGCAGTTGCGCCAAGAGCAGTTCGAAGCCGGGAGATGTGAAGCCCTGAAACGAAAAGACTAAGTATCGCTATCTCATAGGCATTGATTTCGTTAGAGAGAGTAATGCTTGTTGCTAATTGGATCATCTGGCTAACGAGTAGCCCTATCGCTGTTTTACAGTTCTCCGCCACTAGGAAGCGGTTCGCTGGACCAAGTCGCCCCGCTTGCTGCGAGCGGCTGCATGTCCTCCGCAAGACCTGAAGTGATCCACGTCGCATTCCCCTGTGGAACTGGTGTTGTATGGCACCTGTGATGAAACCTATGCAGCGAACGACAGTGACGTCGACAACCGGTCCAAAGGCCGTGGATCCCGCACCCCTGGTGCAGAACCAGCTCAAGCGCGGCATGAGCAGCCGCCACCTGCAGATGATCGCCATTGGCGGTTCCATCGGCACCGGGCTGTTCGTGGCCTCCGGCGGCACTATTGCCCAGGCGGGTCCCGGCGGCGCGCTGCTGGCCTACGCCGCGGTGGGTCTCATGGTGTACCTGCTCATGCAGTCCCTGGGCGAGATGACCGCGAAGATCCCGGTGGCCGGATCCTTCCAGACCTTCGCTACCCGCTTCGTTTCCCCCTCCTTCGGCTTCGCCATCGGCTGGAACTACTGGTTCAACTGGGCCATCACTGTTGCAGCGGAACTGGTGGCCGCTGGCATCGTGATGAGCTTCTGGTTGCCTGATGTCCCCGGTTGGGTCTGGGCCGGCTCTTTCCTGGTGGCCTTGACCGCCTTGAATGCTTTGTCCGCCAAGGCCTTCGGCGAAGGCGAGTTCTGGCTGGCCATGATCAAGGTGGTCACCGTCATCGCCTTCCTGGCCGCCGGCGTGCTGATGATCTTCGGGGTGCTCGGCGCGCACACCGATCCGCTGGCCAACTGGCGCGAAGGCAAGGATGTCTTCCATGGCGGCTGGCTGTCCATCGTCTCGGTCTTCATGATTGCCGGATTCTCCTTCCAGGGCACCGAGCTGGTGGGTGTCGCCGCAGGCGAAGCCAAGGATCCGCGCCGCGAAGTGCCCAAGGCCATCCGCCGGGTGTTCTGGCGCATCATGCTCTTCTACATCGGTGCCATCTTCATCATCGGCTGCCTGATTCCGTTCACCGACCCGAGCCTGCTGGCCAGCGGCGAAGCCGACGTGGCTTCCTCGCCCTTCACCCTGGTCTTCGAGCGGGCCGGCATCGCTTTTGCCGCTGCTGCCATGAACGCGGTCATTCTCACCGCCATCCTCTCGGCTGGCAACTCGGGGCTCTACGCCTCAACCCGCATGCTCTACTCCATGGCCCACGATGGCAAGGCTCCGAAGATCTTCGGGCGCACCAACTCCAGCGGCGTGCCGATCATGGCTCTGCTGGCCACCGCTGCGGTAGGCCTCTTCGGGTTCCTCACCGCCCTGGTGGGCCAGGGTGCGGCCTATACCTGGCTGCTGAATGTCTCGGGGCTGTGCGGGTTCATCGTCTGGGTGGGTATTGCCGTATCCCACTACCGCTTCCGCCGCGGTTATCTCGCCCAGGGCTACAGCGTGAAGGACCTGCCCTACTTGGCCCCGCTCTTCCCGCTAGGACCCATCGTGGCCTTCCTGATGCTGATTGCCGTGATCGTCGGTCAGAACTACCAAGCGGTGCTGGCCGGCCACGGGCTGGAAGTGCTCTCGGCCTATATCGGGCTGCCGCTGTTCCTCGGACTGTGGCTGGTGCACCGCATGGTGACCAAGTCCAAGATGGTCAAGCTCACCGAGATGGATCTGGACGCTCCGGAGGATATCGAAGAGTCCGCGGCTGTGCGCTCTGCGCGAACCGGTGTGAAGAAGTAGGGCAATGATTAGCACTCGCCTTGACCGAGTGCTAAAGCTCGTCCTAAAGTCATGTGTGGGTGTCACGATGGAAGTTGCATCTGCAGCTTGCAGCGTTACACACCGCCTGACTGGATACCACCAACTGGCACCGCGACGACGGTTGGTCCAATGCCATAGGGCGCACCCCTACAACCATTGGTTCATACACGAAAAGGAGAGACCATGTCTGTCTCCATCAAGCCGCTCGAAGACCGCATTGTCATCAAGCAGGTCGAAGCCGTAACCACCACCGCTTCGGGCCTGGTCATCCCAGACTCCGCTAAGGAAAAACCACAGGAAGGCGCCGTAGTCGCCGTAGGCCCAGGCCGCATCGATGACAACGGCAACCGCATTCCCCTGGACGTTGCAGAAGGCGACGTAGTCCTGTACTCGAAGTACGGCGGAACCGAGGTCAAGGTCGGCAACGAAGAGTACCTGGTGCTCTCGGCTCGCGACGTACTGGCAGTCGTCGTAAAGTAACGCCAACCTCTCTAAAGTTTCAGGAGAAAATGCATGGCTAAGCAGCTAGCATTCAACGAGGAAGCGCGACGCGCCCTCGAAGCGGGCATTGATAAGCTCGCAAACACGGTGAAGGTCACCCTCGGCCCACTCGGCCGCAATGTGGTGCTTGCCAAGACCTGGGGCGCCCCGACCATCACCAATGACGGTGTCACCATTGCGCGTGAGATCGATCTGGAAGATCCATACGAGAACCTTGGCGCGCAGCTGGCCAAGGAAGTAGCCACCAAGACCAATGACGTAGCAGGCGACGGCACCACCACCGCCACCGTGCTCGCTCAGGCCCTGGTCAAGGAAGGCCTGAAGAACGTCGCCGCAGGCGCCGCTCCGGGCGATGTCCGCAAGGGCATTGAACTGGCTGTGGAGATCGTTTCGGACGCATTGGCCGCTAACGCCGTTGCCGTAGAGGACAAGGTTGCTAACGTAGCCGCGATCTCCGCGCAGTCGGATGAAATCGGCGAATTGCTGGCCAAGGCCTTCAAGACCGTGGGCACCGATGGCGTGATCACCATCGAGGAGTCCTCGACTACCGCTACCGAGCTGGTCCTGACCGAAGGCATGCAGTTCGACAAGGGCTACCTCTCGCCACAGTTCATCACCGACCAGGAGCGCCAGGAAGTTGTCCTGGAAGACGCACTGATCCTGATCAACCCAGCCAAGATCTCCACCGTGGCAGAATTCCTGCCACTGCTGGAAAAGGTCCTGGAAGCGAAGAAGCCGCTGCTGATCATCGCCGAGGATGTCGAGGGCGAAGCCCTTTCCACCCTGGTGGTCAACAAGCTGCGCGGCCTGCTGAACGTGGTAGCCGTCAAGGCTCCAGGCTTCGGCGACCGCCGCAAGGCAATGATGCAGGATCTGGCTATCCTCACCGGTGCCCAGGTTGTCTCCCCGGAACTGGGCCTGTCCCTGGACCAGGTTGGCACCGAGGTACTCGGCTCGGCACGCCGCGTGACCATCACCAAGGATTCCACCACCATCGTTGATGGCGCTGGCACCGAGGAAGATGTCGCAGAGCGCGTAGCCCAGCTGAAGGCTGAGCTGAACCGCACCGATTCGGAGTGGGACCGCGAGAAGCTGTCCGAGCGCCTGGCCAAGCTGTCCGGCGGCATCGGCGTGATCAAGGTGGGCGCTTCCACCGAGGTCGAGCTGAAGGAACGCAAGCACCGCATCGAGGATGCTGTGTCCTCCACCCGTGCTGCCCTGGAAGAGGGCATCGTTGCCGGCGGCGGTACCGCCCTGGTCGACGCGCTGGCTTCGCTGGATACCGATGCCCGCATCGCAGCCACCGAAGGCGACGTAGCAGCAGGCGTTGCGATTGTCCGCCGCGCGCTGGTGCAGCCGCTCTTCTGGATCGCTACCAACGCCGGCTTCGACGGTGCGGTAGTTGCTTCCAAGGTGGCGGAGTCCCCAGCCAACGAAGGCTTCAACGCCAAGACCGGTGTCTACGAGAACCTGCTGCACGCAGGCGTCATCGACCCAGTCAAGGTAACCCGCTCGGCACTGCGCAACGCAGCATCGATCGCGGCCTTGGTTCTGACCACCGAGACCTTGGTGGCAGAGAAGGCTGAAGAAGCTGAAGAGGCGCACGGCCACTAGGGTTTAGCCCGTCACCGAAGCATTGCTTCGTGAGCGAAAGCCGCCGTTGGATCCAGGATTTATCTCCTGGATCCAGCGGCGGCTTTTTGTTCTCAGAAAACGATCCACCCGGGGTGACCCAGCTCATTGACACGATAAATGAGTGCGCTCATAATTGAACTCAGTCAAAGATTGATGCCCATTTCATATCCGTACAGGAGATCTTCCATGCACGCGTTCGTTCTCGAAAACTACAAGGGTGCCCTGGTGCAGGCCGAGGTCGCTGAACCTGAGTTGGGGGAGCGGGAGGTACTCATCGAGATTGCGGCCGCTGGCGTCAACCAGCTTGACGAGAAGATCCGCGCAGGCGAATTCAAGGCAATCCTGCCCTACAAGATGCCGCTGGTTCTCGGCCACGACGTCGCAGGGACCGTGATCGGGCTCGGCTCAGGAGTCCGCGGCTTTACGGTAGGGGACCAGATTTTTGCCCGCCCTCGAGATCATCGGATCGGAGCTTTCGCCCAGCGCATGGCCGTGAATGAAATGGATATTGCGAAGGCACCTGTCTCCATCGACCTGGTGCAAGCGGCCTCGCTGCCCCTGGTTGCACTGACTGCGTGGCAGGCACTAGTTGAGCGGGGAAATCTGCAGCCGGGGCAGCGAGTACTCATCCACGCTGGCGCTGGCGGCGTCGGAACCATCGCCATCCAGCTGGCCAAGCACCTGGGCGCTTACGTCGCGACAACAGCGTCGGCGACGAACGCCGAATTCTTGCAGGATCTCGGAGCCGATGAAGTCATCGACTACAAGACCGAGGATTTCCAGGTAAGTATCTCGGGCTATGACCTGGTGCTTGACAGCCTGGGCGGCGAAACGCTTGCCAAGTCGCTGGGAGTTCTGCGCCCTGGAGGGAAGGTCATCGGCATCTCGGGTCCGCCGACTCCGGCATTCGCCAAGGAAGCAGGGCTGAATCCGGTGATGGGCTTGGCGGTCCGCGCGCTAAGCCGGTCAGTTCTCAAGAAGGCCAAGAAGCTGGGTGTCGGGTACGAGTTCCTCTTCATGAAGCCCAGCGGCCAGCAGCTGCGAGGCATTGCCGAACTGGTGGACTCCGGGGTCCTGACGCCCGTGGTGGGCCAGGTCTTCGGTTTTGCGCAAACTGCAGAGGCCCTTGAATCGATGGAGGCTGGTGGCCGGCGCGGCAAGACCGTCATCACCATGCAGCAGAAGTAAAGCGAGCGCGTTCGCCTGGGCGGTGGGCGCGCTTTGCTCGTCAGTGGGGGAGGAATGCAGCAATCTGAGCGCGGATGCCCCGGGCGACTTCAGCTGTGGCCAGTGCCGGGTCCGCAGCAGTAGCCATCGCCAGGAACTGGATGGAAGTGATGGCCCGCGCAATCGTGGCTGCCTCCGGCGCCTCCAGATTCCTATGCGTGCCCAGGAGCTCGGCAATCGCCTGTTCGGTCAACGCCGCTATGCGCAGGGCTTCGGCATGATGCGGTTCCGCCGAATCGCCAAAAACCATTTCGCGCAGATAAAAGCGCCCGTTGTCGACATGCTTCCGATTGCAGTCGATGATCGGTACCAAAAGGGCCATGGTTGCCTCCAGCGCGGTCTTTGCTGATTTAGAGGCCTCGATGCCTTGCTCCAAGGAGCGTTCGTAGCGGTGGTTCTGCACCATGAGCAGCAGCTCGGATTTGGACTTGGCGTAGAGGAAAAGGGTTCCGGTTCCGATATCCGCCGCGTCGGCGATCTGCTGCGTGGTGACCTCATCGACACCGTGTGCCGCGAAGAGTTCGCTGGCCGCGGAGATGATCCGTTCAAGCTTCGCCTGCTTGTTGCGTTCGCGTCGTCCTGGCATAGGAGTTGAAGACGTCACCCGGGAGCCCCTCGGCTAGAACTGATCAGAGTTATTCATGAGTCTAATCAAGAAAGCTGTTGTTTCAGAATGCGCGGATTGACTTCGCTCACCTGGCCAAGCAACAATTTGCCGCCGTGCCGACGATGGCTGGGCGGCAAACCGCCGTGGAACTTTGCGCCAGTTCTCGAATTTCGACAGCTAATCCTGAGCAGGTCAGGCCAATACGGTCAATCTATATACGCTGCTTTACAGCGGCAGCAGCGTCAACTCGCACGGTGTGGCCATGGCGAATTGATAAGATGGTTGGTTGTCTGACGTGAATCAAGTAGAAAACGCCGAGGACAATTACCTGTCCCCGAAGAAAGCGCAGCCAGTGAGCCATACCTTGGATCAGTCTCGGACAAGCACCCAGCGTGCCGGTTTCCGAGTTGATTTGCAGGGACTTCGCGCCCTCGCAGTCCTGCTGGTGATGTGCTATCACATCTGGTTCTCCCGGGTCTCCGGCGGTGTGGACATCTTCTTGATGCTCTCCGCCTTCTTCCTCACTTCTTCCACCGCACGGCGCATCGCCCGCGGGCAGCGCCCGCCTCTGCTCGACGGCTGGCTGCATCGATTCTCGCGCCTGATACCGCAAGCGGCGGTAGTCATCATTGGCGTGGTCATCGCGGCATGGATCATCCTGCCTAGTACGCGCTGGCTGGAGCTGATCGACCAGTCCAATGCCGCGCTGTTCTACTGGCAGAACTGGTACCTCTCGGATCACCAGGTGGACTACTACGCCTTCAACACAGCCGCCGCCTCGCCGCTGCAGCACTTCTGGTCCCTGTCTGTCCAGGGACAGATCTTCATCATCTGGCCGCTGGTTCTTGCCGGCAGCGCACTGCTCTGGAAGAAGCTCTTCTCCCGGCACAGCTTCGCCGCCGTAGCAGGCGGCGCCTTCGGAGCCATCTTCCTCGGCTCGCTCGCGTATTCCATTCACATCACCGCCACCAACCAGCAGGTGGCCTACTTCCACACGGGCGCGCGCCTATGGGAATTCGCCCTCGGTTCGCTGCTCGCCTTGGCATTGCCGTGGCTCTCCAGCCTGCCCGAGAAGATCCGCCGCATCGGAGGCTGGGCCGGCCTGGCCACCGTCATAGGCAGTGGCGCCGTACTGGATGTGCAGGGGCAGTTCCCGGGCTTCATGGCTTTGGTGCCCACGGTCGCCGCCGCCTTGGTGATCTCGGCTCCGGCACCGCGCAGCTGGGCCAACCCGTCGGGCCTGCTTTCCTTGCCCCCGCTGGTAAAGCTGGGCGACCTGTCCTACGGCATGTACCTGTGGCACTGGCCGTTGCTGGTCTTCTACCTTGAGGTCTCCGGGAACGAGAAGGCCTCCTTCGCTGCCGGCAGTGTCTTGATTCTTGCCTCGATCCTCGCTTCATGGGCCACCACCAAGTTCGTCGAGAAACCGGCCATCGCCTGGCAAGCCAGTGCCAGCTTCTCGCGCCTGATTCCGCAAACCGGGTTCAAGCTCATTGCCCAGTTTGCCGTGGTCGCTGTGGGGCTTGGCGTAGCCAGCCTTCCGGTGATGGCCTGGGAGAACAACGTCGAGCACCGCAGGGCCATGGCCGCGGCGCAGACCGCCACCGACAACCCCGGGGCCAACGCCGAAGATGACTGGGATCCGTCACCTGCGGCTTTGACCCTGCCGCTGGCGACCGAACTGGATAGCGAATGGCAGACTCCCGGCGATGTCTGCGAAGGGGCGAACGCTCCAGATGACGAGCGCATCCACTTCTGCGAGCAGGGCGGCACTTTCGACGGGGGAGCGCCGGACCTGGTACTGCTGGGCGATTCGCACATACAGCACTGGTCCGCGGCGGCTTCGGCAATGATCGAGGAAGCTGGCGGCAGCTGGATCCTGGTGTACGAACCGGGTTGCCGCTACGGCTCCGATGCGGACCGCGTGGAAGAAGCCTGCTCCGGCTTCCAGGACGCGGCGCAGGAATATGTAGCGGACCTGGCTCCGCAGATGGTGCTGACCACGGCCAGCAAGACCGTAGCGGACCCTGATGACATGCTTCGCAGCCCGGGGGAGCAGGAGATCCTGGTGGACAACTACGCCGAGATGATCCAGCCGCTGCTCGATGCCGGAAGCCGGGTCATCGCGATGCGCGATACCCCGCGCTATACCTACTCCATTCCGGAATGCGTGGATTCGAACAAGGGACTTCCTGCCAACTGCGATGGTTCGGCCGGCTACGTCTTGAACAGCGTGAATCCAGTGGAGCAATTCCTGGATTCCAATGATTATGGCGACCAGGTTGTTTCCCTGGACATGACGGGGTTGCTCTGCCCCGAGGGGGTCTGCAAAGCTGTCATTGGCAACGTCTTGACGTACCTGGATGATTCGCACCTGTCCAAGACCTTCGTGCTCAGTGCCAAGCGCCAGTTCGCTTCTTCTTTCAAGGAAGCAACAAACTGGGAATAAATCACCCCTGATGCGGGATGGGGCATGAGGTTGAACACAGTGCGCCACGAAGGAATAACCGGAACGCCAAAAGAGCTCTACCATTTAATCAACCTCCGCTGTCGCCCCGAAAGGTTCCCCCGTGACTGAGTTCAACCCCTTTGCCTTTGAAGGACTCACCTACGACGACGTTCTGCTGTTGCCTGGCCCGACGGATGTGATTCCTTCGGAGGCGGACACCACCACCCGCTTCACCAAGCGCATCAACATCCAGGTGCCCATCAGCTCCGCTGCAATGGACACGGTGACCGAAGCACCCATGGCAATCGCGCTGGCACGCCAGGGCGGTATCGGCGTGATCCACCGCAACCTTTCCATTGAGTCCCAGGCCAAGCAGGTTGACCAGGTTAAGCGCAGCGAGTCGGGCATGATCACCGACCCAGTCACTGTGCACCCGGGTGCCACCTTGGCTGAATGGGATGAGCTGTGCGCTCAGTACCGCGTCTCCGGTCTGCCAGTGGTAGATGAGAACCGCAAGCTGTTGGGCATCATCACCAACCGCGACACCCGCTTTGTTCCTCGCGAACGCTACATGACCACCAAGGTCTACGAAGTGATGACCGGCATGCCGCTGGTGACCGCTCATGACGGTGTAGCTCCAGAGAAGGTAATCGAGCTCCTGTCCAAGAACCGCATCGAGAAGCTTCCACTCATCGATAACGACGGCAAGCTCACCGGCTTGATCACCGTCAAGGACTTCGACAAGGCCGAGCAGTATCCTCTGGCGACCAAGGACGACGAAGGCCGTCTGCGTGTTGCAGCTGCTGTTGGATTCTTCGGCGAAGGCTACGAGCGTGCCATGACCCTGATCGACGCCGGCGTTGACGCACTGGTTGTCGACACCGCCAATGGCCACTCGCAGGGCGTGCTGGAGATGATTGCACGCCTGAAGAAGGATCCAGCGGCTGCGCACGTGGATATCATCGGCGGCCAGGCAGCCACCTATGACGGTGCCAAGGCACTGATCGATGCTGGCGCTGACGCCATCAAGGTCGGCGTTGGCCCGGGCTCCATCTGCACCACCCGCATCGTTGCCGGCGTGGGCGTTCCCCAGGTTACCGCTATCTACGAAGCAGCCAAGGCAGCTATTCCAGCTGGCGTTCCATTGATCGCTGACGGCGGCCTGCAGCACTCGGGCGATATCGGCAAGGCCCTGGTGGCCGGCGCCGACTCGGTCATGCTCGGCTCCCTGCTGGCAGGTACCGCTGAGTCCCCAGGCGATCTGGTCTTCATGGGCGGCAAGCAGTTCAAGGCCTACCGCGGCATGGGCTCGCTGGGCGCAATGGAAACCCGTGGCAAGAACACCTCGTACTCCAAGGACCGCTACTTCCAGGCTGACGCGCCATCGAACGAGAAGCTGATCCCTGAAGGCATCGAAGGCCAGGTCCCTTACCGCGGCCCGCTGTCGGCTGTCACCCACCAGCTCGTGGGCGGCCTGCGCCAGACCATGTTCTACGTGGGCGGACGCACCGTTCCCGAGCTGAAGGCACGCGGCAAGTTCGTCCGCATCACCGCAGCAGGCCTGAAGGAATCGCACCCGCACGACATCATGATGACCGTTGAGGCACCGAACTACCGTTCGCGCTAAGACGCATTGAAAAGATCCTGGCGGAATCCACGCTCCAGAGCGGATTCCGCCAGGATCTTTTGCATGCCGGGAGCCAAAGGGGAACAAAGCCGCAGGCAATGCATCCATGCGGGGCTGTGGCGCAGGGGGCGTTATCAGCCCTCGGCGGATGGCCATTCTTCACGAGTTGCCACGTACTCGAATTCACCGTCCTGGGTTACCACGGTGACCGAGCGCAGGTCCTTGTCCCGTTCGCCGACTCGAAGCATCGTATTGCTGCCTACATATGCCAAATCGGAGTGGGCGTCGACTTCCCAATCATATGGTTCAAGGGTAATGAGCAATTCACCGTATTCCGGGGCTTCGAAGGGAAGCATGTGCCCGTGCGGATCAGTTGGGTACCACTTCAGGAAGTCCTTGGGCTCGTCGATGTCCATGACAACGTCCTCCCAGCCCTTGCTGATGTCGTCCATCCATTGCTGCATCTTTTCGTTGGCCCACTCTTGCAGTTCTTCATCCGAGTAATCCTTGCTTGCTTTCGGGGCCGGCTTTTCTGCCGGTGCTGGCAGTTCTGCTGGTTCCGGCTTTTCAGGAGCGAAAGCGGCTGCAGGCTCAGAAGGCAGGGGCTCCTCCGATCCGGATGAAGTGCAAGCTGCCAGTGGCACTACTGCGATGGCAATCAGGGGCAAGCAAGTTAGAAGTTTGCGCACGGGTGGCTTTCTCGAGAAGGGCGGCATGGTGATGCACCCGAGTCTATGGGAGCGCAGCGACGAATACTCGGCAAAGACGAGCGTTGACGCCTTTTCGTTATTCACCGGATCTTTACTGGGGACTTGTCCAGAAGCACAGTGCGCAAGGCTACCTGCACACACGGCCCCACGTAGAATGAAAACTAGGCAATACCTCTCGGTGCGCGGGAACCACCCGCTAGTGAGTGACCGTCAACGAAGGGCATCAATTTGGGCCAGCCAGCCAACCTGAAGAAGCAAACCCGCCAGCGTATGGAGCGCACGGGGGAGAGCTACACCACCGCGCGCAAGAACATCTTGGCCGGCAAGCCTGAAAGCCCTCGGGCCGCTCGCGCTGCCGCCGCCCGCGACTACGCCAAGGAAGCACGCGAAAAGGCCAAGGCGCAGGAGCAGAAAGGCAAGAACGCTCCGGCTGCTTCGCCAGCTGACGAACTGCCTGAGTACCCAGCACCAAAAGATGTCATCCAGTACGATGCTGCGCTCTGGCACCGAGTCCTAGTCCAAGCTGGCGTCACCAACAAGCACACCGGCGAACCGCTGAGCCAGGCATTGCTCGCTGGCCTTGCCGGCGGTATCGGCTTCATGGCTTTCACCCATGAAGGCGGCGAAGGGACTGCAGTAACGCTGGTGACCCGCCACAACCCGGAACCCTATACCCAGAACCTGCTGGCCCGTTGCGGTGCTACGGTGACCGAACGTACCACCGGGTCAGCCGAACGCGCCGTCGAATACATGGACGCTGCCCTGGACGCAGGCCGCACTGTGGTGGTTCGCGTGGCAATCAGCGCGCTGCCATGGATTGACGGCAACACGGTTGATGAGGCCGAGACCCTGGATCTCGTCGTCGTTGGCGAGCACAAGAAGGACCTGATGGTAGATGACGGTTCAGGTGCGTTGAACCTCATCAGCCCCAAGGAACTGGCCATCGCCCGTGCGATGCGCAAGAAGGAAAAGCATTGGCAGGCATGGATCCCGTCCTCGCGCTCGCCGAAGGCCGAGACTTTGGCCGCCAATGCTGTCGAGGCGATTGGGGAAACCACCGCTCGCCTGCTGGGCACCAGCGAGCTTTCCGGGGTTCCAGTGCACTTTGCCAAGAACTTCGGCATTACCGGCATGCGCACCTTGGCCACGCGACTGCGCGATAACGAGTCCAAGACCGGTTGGTCCCAGATCTTCGCAAGCCAGCAAGCACTGGCCAACGGCTTGGACCAGCTCGCAGGTTTCTTCTCCGACACGCGTTTCAGCGGCGAAGGGGCGTTGCGCGGCCTGTACGCGGAGTTCCTTTCGGAAGCGGCGGAACTTCCAGGCTTGGAGGCGCTGGCAGCTCACGTAGATGCTTACCAGCAGCTCTCCACCCAGTGGGATGCGTTCGCGGACCTGATTGATCCAGAGACCGAGTTCGCCAAGCGTGCTGAGCACTTCGCCGTATTGGCTGACGCGATTGAGCGCATTGCCGAAACTGAAGAGCAGGCCGCCACCTCCTTGGCCGCGACCGCCAAGAAGCTTGCATCCAAGGCAGCCAGGTAAACCTGGCTCAACATAGGCCCTGCCATCCGGTGATCTTACTCACCGGATGGCAGGGCGTTGTTGTCCCGGTGTGCCACTTGCGGCCCCATGCGCCAGAGCCAGCGCAGAAACATCGCCTAAAGCCAATGCGCTATCAAAAGCGGGATTATCCGGGAATCTTGATAACCTAGTTAGGTGAGTAACGAGATTGAGATCGGCCGCGGCAAGCGGGCAACTAAGGCATATTCCCTGGACGACGTAGCGATCGTACCGAATCGCCGTACCCGTGATCCGAAGGACGTATCGGTGTCCTGGCAGATCGACGCCTTCCAGTTCGACACCCCTATCCTGGGCGCACCAATGGATTCGGTGACCTCCCCGTCTACCGCAATCGCCTTGGGCAAGCTCGGCGGCCTGGGCGTGCTGAACCTCGAGGGCCTGTGGACCCGCTACGAGGACCCGGAAGCAGTGCTGGCTGAAATTGCCGGCCTGAAGTCCGAGGCGGCAACCCGCAACGACCCGAAGACCACCGCAAAGCTGCAGGAACTGTACTCGGCTCCCATCCAGCCTGAGCTGATCACCTCGCGCATCTCCGAGATCCGCGACTCCGGAGTTGTCGTTGCCGGCTCGCTGACCCCGCAGCGCACCCAGGAGCACTACAAGACCGTTGTTGCTGCCGGCGTGGACATCTTCGTCATCCGCGGCACCACTGTTTCGGCCGAGCACGTCTCGAAGACCACCGAACCGCTGAACCTCAAGCAGTTCATCTACGAACTCGATGTCCCAGTGATCGTGGGCGGCGCAGCCGGATACACCCCGGCCATGCACCTGATGCGCACCGGTGCAGCCGGCGTGCTCGTTGGCTTCGGTGGCGGCGCATCCTCCACCACCCGCCGCACCCTGGGCATCCACGCGCCGATGGCTACCGCCATTGCCGACGTTGCAGCCGCACGCCGCGACTACATCGAAGAGTCCGGCGGACGCTATGTCCACGTCATCGCCGATGGCGGCATGGGGAACTCCGGCGACATCGTCAAGGCCATCGCCATGGGCGCCGACGCAGTGATGCTCGGTACCGCACTGGCCCGCGCCGATGAAGCACCAGGCGCCGGCTACCACTGGGGCATGGAAGCAGTTCACGAGGCCAGCCCACGTGGCGACCGCGCCAAGGTCGGCACTGTCGGCTCGCTGGAGAAGGTCCTGCACGGCCCATCGCACGAGACCAACGGCACCTCGAACCTGGTTGGCGCACTGCGCCGCTCGATGGCCACCACCGGCTACTCGACCCTCAAGGAATTCCAGCGCGTCGACGTCGTGCTGTCCCCGTACGAATCCGATCGCTTCTAGCTGATCCTGATCTGGCCCTGCTCTTCTTTCGAAGGGTGGGGCCAGTGTCGTTTAACCGCTTGGTCTCAACGAATGAATAAGCAAGTTGGTTCCACCAGCGGAAAATAAGGCAACAGGGCTAATCTCACGCCATCGCATTTCGAGTTCTACGCCAAATAGAAGTACCGTTAGAGTGTGCTTAAAACCGCTCTGAAGCCCAAATGGATCGGCGCCCTCTTTGCCGCGCTAGCTCTCGCCACCGGATTCGTTCTCTTGTCCGGATGGCAGTTCGGCGCCTCCGAAACCGAGCCGCCGGTCAAGATCGACAAGACCGAGAAGCCGGTCGCGCTGATCGAGCATCAGGAAGTCGGCAAGGAGCTGCTGGGCATCAAGGCAGACCAGATCGTCACCATGGAGGGCGAATTCGTCCCCGGCACCGATCAGCTGATTGCGCCTCGGCTGAATGGCGATCAGCGCGGTGTCTGGGTCATCACCCAATTCAAGGTCGAGGGCGCGGCCCAGGACGCCGGTATTGCGGTGGTACGCGGCTGGCAGCCTGAAGCAACCAAGCCAGCTCCGGCACCTGAAGGCGAACTGGAGATCACCGGGCGCCTGCTGCCTAGCGAAGGCCCGGAATTCCGCGAAGACCTGCGCAGCGCAACGCTGCCGACTCTCGCCTCGGCACAGCTGGCGAACATCTGGGATTCGGTCCTCTTTGAAGGATTCGTCACGGCCCACGAAATCACCACTGCCAAGGGCGAGGCCGTAGCGCAGCCGGGCCTGGAAATTGTCGACGTCGGTCCGCAGCCCCAGGAAGCGCAGATCAACTGGCTGAACGTTTTCTACGGCTTGGAATGGGTCCTCTTCGCAGGGTTCGCCATCTTCCTCTGGTACCGCATGGTGCGCGATGATTACCAGCGGGATCTTGACGAGATTGCTGAGCTCGCTGCCGAAACACATATTAAGGGCGGCAACGCCACCCAAGCTGGAAACAGCAACGAATAGCATTTCACGCACACCGCACTTCTTACCGAAATCGGAAGGAATCACTAACGATGTCCAGCACCACCCCGGCACCGAAGCCCCGGAAATTCGGCGGCACCCCTAAGCAGATCCGTGCAGCCGCAACCTTCTACAAGGTCTTCGCCTACATCACCGGCGTGATGCTGCTGCTGCTCGTGCTGGAAATGATTTTCAAGTACTTCTGGTCCCTGGAACTCTTCGTGGGTGGCACTTTGGTAGATGGCACCTCCAACGCCGTCGGCATGTACAACCGCGCCGAGGTGGCCGGGGGACTGAACCTCTCGCTGGGCATCCTGATCGCCCACGGCTGGCTATACGTGGTGTACCTCTTTGCCGACTTCCGCCTGTGGACCTTGATGCGCTGGCCATTCATGCGCTTCATTACGATCGCGCTCGGCGGCGTCGTTCCGTTCCTTTCCTTCTGGACCGAAGCCAAGGTGCACGCAGAAGTAGACCGCGAGCTGGCCGCGCATCCAAAGGCCGCCAAGCGCTACTGACACGTGGCCGCATTCATTGCCAAAGGGCAGATCCGTTCATCGAAAATGAACAGATCTGCCCTTTGCCTTTGCCAAAAATCCACTAGGTGACGCTGATGACATCACCTTGGCTGTTTCGCGCGCAGTGAACCGCGTAGACTGTAACGGTGACTACTGCTCCCCTCAATCCAGAACATAAGCCGGTTCTGGTCGTCGACTACGGGGCCCAATACGCGCAGCTTATCGCTCGCCGCGTACGCGAGGCCCGTGTGTACTCGGAGATCGTTCCGCACACCCTGTCCACCGAAGCCATCCTGGCCAAGAACCCTGCAGCGATCATCCTCTCCGGTGGTCCTTCCAGCGTTTACGCCGATGGCGCCCCTTCCGTCGGGGCTGACCTGTTTGAAGCCGGCGTGCCGGTCTTGGGCATCTGCTACGGCTTCCAGGCCATGGCTAACGCCTTGGGCGGTACCGTGGCCGAAACCGGCCTGCGCGAGTACGGCCGCACCGCAACCAACTTTGAGGGCGATGCCCGCTCCATCCTGGCAGGCGCCGCTCAGGCCCCTACCGTCTGGATGAGCCACGGCGACTCCGTCTCCAAGGCCCCAGAAGGCTTCGAAGTGCTGGCCACCACCGCTGGTGCTCCGGTTGCCGCTTTCGCAAATGAAGCAAAGCGCCTGTACGGCGTGCAGTGGCACCCAGAGGTGAAGCACTGCGAGTTCGGCCAGGATGTCCTGGAGAACTTCCTGTACAACGGTGCTGGCCTGAAGGGCGACTGGACCGCTGACAACATCGCTGACGAGCAGATCGAGCGCATCCGCGCCCAGGTCGGCACCGGCAAGGCCATCTGCGGCCTGTCCGGCGGCGTGGACTCCGCTGTTGCAGCTGCCCTGGTGCAGCGCGCCATTGGCGACCAGCTCACCTGCGTGTTCGTCAACCACGGCCTGCTGCGCGAAGGCGAAGCCGAGCAGGTTGAGAAGGACTTCGTAGCTTCCACCGGCGCCAAGCTGTACATTGCCGACGAGCGCGAGCGCTTCCTGACTGCTTTGGACGGTGTCACCGACCCGGAGACCAAGCGCAAGATCATTGGCCGCGAATTCATTCGCGCCTTCGAAGCGGCAGAAGCGGCGATCATCGCCGAGGCCGCTTCCGAGGGCGAGCCAGTGAAGTTCCTGGTCCAGGGCACCTTGTACCCGGACATCGTCGAATCCGGCGGTGGCGAAGGCACCTCGAACATCAAGAGCCACCACAACGTGGGCGGCTTGCCAGAGGACCTGGACTTCGAGCTGGTTGAACCACTGCGCACCCTGTTCAAGGACGAGGTCCGTGCAGTGGGCCGCGAGCTCGGCTTGCCAGAGGAAATCGTTGGCCGCCAGCCATTCCCTGGCCCAGGCCTGGGTATCCGCATCATCGGTGCCGTCAACGAAGAGCGCCTGTCCATCCTGCGCAAGGCTGACGCGATCGCTCGCGCCGAGCTGACTGCTGCAGGACTGGATGACGAAGTTTGGCAGATGCCAGTAGTGCTGCTCGCTGACGTACGCTCGGTAGGCGTACAGGGCGATCACCGCACCTACGGCCACCCAATCGTGCTGCGTCCGGTTTCCTCCGAGGATGCCATGACCGCCGACTGGTCGCACCTGCCATACGATCTGCTCTCGAAGATCTCCAACCGCATCACCAACGAGGTAGATGGGGTGAACCGCGTGGTGCTGGACGTTACGTCCAAGCCACCTGGAACCATCGAGTGGGAGTAAATCCCCAAGACTGCTAATTCACTGCGCTTTGGCGGGTGAATGGGAAGCGGATCCGGTACGCCGGTTCCGCTTCCCGCAGTTAAAACGTGTTTCGCGCACCGGTTCTGCACGGTGCGTGCACTACGTTAGAAAGAGGCGTATCTGCACCTGTGGTGCGCCCGAATGTGGTCGGTTCAGTGAAGGGAATGACTGTCGTGACTAGTGGACAGAATGCTGCCGCCGAGCGTGTAGCTGCCTGGGTGAAATCCCTGGGACAGAGTGCCGGGGCGGATACCACCCTGCGATTTGCTCCGTCGACCTCCAATAGCATCGACATAACCCATGCCAATCCATCGGGATTGGCCCAGTTCCTTGCCGGACGGCGTACCCGCCTGTCCACGCTGCTGCACGATGCGGACCAGTACGCTACCGCGCGCCGCACCGCCCGTGCGCTCTCGGCCAAGATTAATGAACTGTGGGAAGAACGCGGCATCGACGTCGGCTACCTGGCCGCCGGTGTCGCCAACTGGCGTGCGGTCCACGATGGCAAGAGCGAGCCTGTCTCGGCTCCCATCATGCTCGGCCGCATCACCTTGACCAAGCACGTTGATGCTGACGACTACGACCTGCAGCTGGTCGGCCGCGCCACCGTATCCCCGGCCTTCGTGCGCCAATTCGAAGCCGACCACAACGCCAAGGTAGACGTCGCCGCGGTGGACGCCGAAGCGTACTCCATCGCCCGTTTCGACCCGGTCCGCGGAATGGATGCCCTGCGCCACCAGATGTCCGAGGTTCCCGGCGTAGTGGTAGGCCACCGCCTGCTGCTCTCCACCTTCTCCGAGCTGATGGACCCAGCTGACCCGGCCAAGCTCAATGGGTCCCACCCGGTCATCGAGGCGCTAATTCGTCACGACTCCGCGGAAAAGCAGGCTGGGAACAGCCAAAGCAGCAAGACCTCCGAAGCGCTGGCCAACCTGGTCGCTTCCAAGCCGGGCGCTTCCAAAACCGAGGGCTCAAAGCCTGAAGAAGCCAAGGACGAGTCTGCCGCTGAAAAGAAGCAGGACGAAGAGCAGCCTGAAGCGCAGGCCGCCGATGCCAAGGGCCATGAAGCTGCCGGCTCCCGCCTGAGCCGCGTGAAGAACATTCTCAAGGAAACCGCGCGCTCGCGTAAGCAGAGCCTTGCCTCCGAAGAATCTTCTGCCCGCAAGGTCCACACCGGAACCACCACCATTGCCAAGTCTTCTGATGACCGTGATCCTGAAGATGAACTGTTCTTGCTGGACGCGGACGAGTCCCAGTCCAAGATGCTTGACTACATCGCTGCCGGCGAATCGGTGGCCATCAACGCCGCTGCCGGTACCGGTGCTACACAGACCGCGCTGAACGCAGCCGCGCTGCTGGCCGCCCAGGGCAAGCGCGTACTGGTGGTTGCGGAACAGCGTTCTGCCGCCGAAGAATTCGTGACCCGCTTCAACGAGCACCTGGATGCAGGCAGCATGCTGCTGGAACCCAACGAGGATCCAGAAGCGCTGCGCGCGATGATGACCAAGGCAATTCTGCGCAACGAACGCGCTGCCGAGCCGCAGCTGGGCTCCATGTTCAAGCGCCTGCGCGAATCCCGCCACGCACTGCACGAGCATGTGAAGTCGCTGCACTCGGTGCGCAGCCGTTGGGGTTGCTCGCCATACCAGGCAATGCAGGAACTGGCACGGCTCTCCGCACTGGAACCAGCGCCATCCACCACCGTGCGCCTGAAGCGTTCGGTGCTGGACTCCATGGGCCAGCGCGGACATGTTGCCGCGCAGCTCAAGCGCGCAGCACAGCTTGGCGCTTTCTCCAAGATGCACACCACCAGCCCATGGCATGGTGCACCGCTGCGCAACACCGAAGCCACCGAAAAGGCCTTGAACCTGGCCAGCGGGCTGGGCCGCGACCTGCCCATCCTGCATGAGCACATGCTGCAGATCGCCGAGCGTTCGCAGATCCGCCTGGAAGAAAGCTACGACAAGTGGGGAGACCAGCTGCAGTTGCTGGTCGCCGTCCGCGGATCGCTGGACAAGTTCGAGGCCGACATCTTCGAGGGCGACATCGATGATTTGATCGCCGCTACCGCAACCAGCGCATGGCGCCGCGAGCACGGCGTGGAGATGGGCTCCATTGTCCGTTCCCGGCTGCGCAAGATTGCCAAGGAATACGTCCGCCCGGGCATGCACGTAGCTGACCTGCAGTCCGCTTTGCAGGCGGTGGCGGTCCAGCGCGATGCCTGGCGAGCCATTGCCACCAGCCAGCGCAACCCGCAGGTCCCGGGCGGCCTGCTGGATGTTGAAGCCGGATACCACGACGCCGGTGCCCGCATCGACAAGCTGGCCGAAATGCTGCCGTCTTCCCTGGGCTCGCGCCTGCGCGAAATGCCCATCAAGGAGCTGCTCTCGGTGATTGCAGCGCTGGTCGAGCGCCGCGAGGACCTGGGCGAGCTGCCCGAGCGCACGTTGATCTCCGAGCAGCTGGCCGAAGCCGGGCTGGGCGACCTGCTTGATGACTTCGCCGAACGCGAGATCGACGCCGACCAGGTAGACAGCGAATTGGAGCTTGCCTGGTGGCAGTCCGTGCTGGATGCCATGATCTCCGGTGACGACTTCCTGGCCATGAATGACGGCTCCAAGCTGGAGAAGATCGAGGCTGACTACCGTCTGGCTGACGGCGCGCACATCGCTGCCGGCCCGCAGCGCATCCGCTGGGCGCTGACTCGCAACTGGAAGGCAGCGCTGGCTGACCACCGAGCCGGTTCCCGCGCGCTGCGCGAGATGCTCAAGGGCGGAACCCCGAGCATTGCCGGGCTGCTGGATCTTGGAGCACCGCTGGCCAATTCGCTGACCCCGGTCATCGTCTCGGCTCCGTTGCTGCTGGGCAGCGCCCTGCCGGAGGACACGAAGTTCGATGCGGTCATCCTGCTGGAAGCCAACTACCTCACCCTGCGTGAAGTCCTGGATGCGATCCGCCGCTCCGGCCAGGTCATTGCCATTGGCGATGAAATGCTGGGCGGTCCGAAGCGCTTCGAGGTCTCCGTAGACCCGACCGCACGAGTTCGCGAGCAGAGCGTGGACCGTTCCGCGCTGGAAGCCCTGAACAAGGTCCTGGTGACCGGTTCGCTGTCCACCGTGTACCGCGGCATTGACGAAGGCCTGGTGGAACAGCTGTCCGCCACCTACTACGATTCGGCGCTCTCGCGCCTGCCAATGGCGGTGAACCTCACCGGCGACTCCTCGCTGCTGCGCGGCGAATACGTGCCAGATGCCACCGGCTCGCTGTCCAGCAGCGAAGACGGTGTGCAGACCACCGCAGCAGAAGTGGCGCGCGTGGTGGATCTGGTCTTCGCCCACTTCAAGAACCACGGGGGCGAATCGCTGGCAGTCATTGCCTCGAACCGCAGCCATGCCTCGGCCATCGCCGAAGCGATCCGTGTCCAGCTGCCAAACCACAAGTACGCGATGGAGCACCTGCGCTCCAAGCGCGAACCATTCGTGGTGACCACCATGGACCGACTGATCGGCCTGCGCCGGGACTCGGTCATCTTCGCCTGGGGCTACGGACGTACTCCGCACGGCAAGACCCTGCACGAATTCGGTGCACTGTCCCGCGAGGGCGGCGAACAGCTGTTCGTCGCCGCCATGACCCGATCGCGGACCCGCATGACCTTGGTGTCCAGCCTGTTGCCCGAAGACGTGGACCTGAACCGCGTCTACCGTGGTGCCCGCCAGTTCTTCGAACTGTTCGGACGCGTGCAGGCAGGGGATTCCGGAGTCAGCTCGATGCGCAATCCGCGCTTCGATCCATTGGTCTCCGATCTGGCCCGCCGCCTGCGCGAAAGCGGTGCCATCGTTTCCGAGGACTACCGCGGTGTGCTGGACCTGTCGGCTCACGCCTACGACTCTGCGCACAGCGGCATCCGCCCATTGGCTGTGGTCTACGACGGCACCGAGCACTATGCCGGACTGACCGTGCGTGAACGCAGCCGACTGCGCCCGGAATTCTTCGAGAAGCACGGCTGGCGCTATGTTCCGCTGTGGACCATTGACGTCTTCACCGATCCGGGTGCTGTCACCGATCGCCTGGCCCATGCACTGGGATTGAAAAAGCCTGCGGCCCCAGCCCAGGCTTCGACCCGTACCGGTGTGGCCGCCGCTCGGCCGGTGTCGGCCCGTGAAGTCACCACCGAGGCGGAAACGCCGAAGGAAAAGTCCAATCTGCTCAAGTCGGCCAAGGCACGACTGGAACCAAAGGCCGAGACCAAGCAGGAAGCGCCAGCTGCTGAAAGCGGTGCCAAAGCTGAAGCTGCCCAAGCTCCTGCAAAGGACAGCGCGGATAAGCCACTGACTCCAGCCCCTGTCCCGGCTACCAGCAAGAACGAGGATCCGGAGCCAAAGAAGTAATGACTTCTGAGCAAGAACCAACGCGCGGCCGCCGCAAGCGGCCGCGCGTTGTCGCACCCCCACAGCATCTGACTGCTCGCGTTGAACTCACCGGCAGCTACGCGCCAGTGCCGCATTCAGACTCCGTGAACCGGGCGTTAGCCGGCCACCAGCCCGCCGAGACTTCTGCTGCGGCGACGGCGTCCCGCGCCAAACAGCCGGCCGCCGATCCGCTGTCCGAGTTGCTGGCCAAAGACCAGGACCCGAGAAACTGGGGCGACGCCAAGGAAGACCTGGCTGAAATGATGAAGCGCGAGAAGCCGCCGCACTGGGGCTGATTTCCTAATTCACCAAGACGGCTGAAACCTTGCCGCGCGATACTGCCCCGGCCAGATCATCCGAGAGGCTGCTGGCCGCCGCGACCACCACAATTCCTTCACCGGTCGGAGCCGCGCCGCTGAGCATGCCGAATTCGGAGCTGCTGGCATTATCCGGAACCCAGAGCACGGGCACCGCCTTGGCGATGGTCTGCGAGCTGATGTCCTTTTCAAAGCCATCTCCGGTGGTCAATACGATATCCACCAGTTGCCCTGGATGGAGCAGCGTCACGGTGGCAGGATCGCTCAAGCGCAAGGGAACGGCCACGGTGCCTTCCGGCGAACCGGTCAAAAGTTGCGGCCCCACCAAGGAATAGTTGCGCAGCACCGTTCCGGCAGTCAGTGCCACGGCTGCCCGTTGCCCCGAGATGGCATCGATGCTTTCAAAGACTTCGGCATCTTCCGGGGCAAGCCGCACCGTTTGCACCGTCAGCTGGTTGGCGGATATGCGGGACCCGGCAGGAATGTCGCTCAGCGCCACCACGACCTCGCGCTGCGCTAATTGCCCGGAGGAAAACACATTGAGCACGCCCGCCAAGGCTAGCAGCGCGCAGGCGATGGCCAAAGGCTTCCGGTAGCGGCGCAACAACTCATTGCGGTTGCGCACGGGACGGATCTTCGGCTTGGGAATCACCGGGGGCCGGGAGGCAGCATGCGGTCTGGAGAAGAAGCTCATAACCCCATGCAACCTTCAGGTCCAGCGGCCCACTGCGAGCTGCCCGCGAGCTGTGGGTAAATCAGATGATTTGATGCACCTGCTGCGGAGTGAACACCAAGTCCACGGGTTGGTCATGCTCATCGATCTGGAAGGAACCGGCCGGAACATACTCGTGCTCATAAATCACGGCCGCCACACGGACCGGCGCATCGTCGATCAAGGGCAGGAAGCGATCGTAGTAGCCACCGCCTTGGCCTAAACGCAGCCCGTTCGAATCGATGGACAGCGCAGGCATGATCAGCGTATTGATCTCGTCAAAGAGCTCTGTGCCCATCCGCTTGCCCACCGGCTCCATCACCGGGGCCAAGGTACTTGGCTGGAATTCCATGCCGGGGGAGTACTCAACCCACGAGAGCGCGTACTCCGGTTCGCACACCGGCAGGTAGACTTCAATGCCTTCCTTGGCCAAAGCATCCAAGAGCGCCTCGGTGGACGGTTCATCCGGACCCGAGCAATAGGCCGCGACCTTCTGGACGACTCCGGTGCTCTGGCTCAGATAGCCAATCACCGTGTGAGCCAGATCCAGGCCGAATTGCTCACGCTTGCTCGGATCAAGTGCCCTGCGCCAAGTGCGCACAGCGGCACGCGCGGCCTTCTTGCCGGCGCCAGAATTCAGATCAGCGGTGGGATTCATGCCTACAGCTTACGTGCAAGAAACGAAACGCTGCCTGTTAGCGCTGTTGCCAGCTGCAAGCATGACGAAGTAATACGATGTGCACATGTTCTTCTCTCGTCGAGCAAAGCGCCTGGTTCCGGATCTGGCCTCGGAACGGCTGTTGTTGCGCCAACTGACTGCCAGTGACGAAGCCGAGTGGATCAATCTGCGCTACGCCAATTCCAAATGGCTCAAGCCATGGGATCCCACCAGTCCCTTGGGCCCGCCAGAAGCCATGACTTTTCGCGAGATGCTCAGGGCCAAGGATGAATCAGCAGTTGACGGCAGCGGATTCACCTGGGCCTTGGCTCTTCCCCAGCTGCACAAGGGGCGCCCGCCATTAATCGGGCAGGTTTCCGTGGCGTCGGTGCAATATGGTGCCGCGCGTACAGCGTCCATCGGCTACTGGCTGGATCGCAACCATGCCGGCTTCGGCCTGATGCCCGAAGCCTGCGCCTTGGTCATAGACCATTGCTTCGAGCAACTGCAGCTGCACCGCCTGGAAATCAACATCCGTCCGGAGAATTCGGCCAGCCTGCGGGTGGTGGACAAGCTCGGGTTCCGCGATGAAGGGCTGCGCAAAGGCTATCTGCACATCGATGGGCAGTGGCGGGATCACCGCACCTTTGCGTTGACCCGTGAAGAGGTGGAAACGACGCTGCTCGAACGCATCTACGAATACTGAGGCGGATTTCGTGCTATTTCGTTCAATCGAGCTCTGATATGAGAGAACTGCATTGAAAACATGCAGACACGCCAAGGGATGTGCATGAGCGCGCACCCAAGGTTGCATAGTGTTGATTCGAAGGAACCATATTTAGTTCCACGAGGATTTGACCGACTCAATCGGTGATGGAGGACCCACATGGCTGGCACGTCACAGAGCGCTTCGCAGGAAAGTGCTGCGACCAAACTCAAGATTCGTGTGCGCTATGGCCGGTTGTCCGTCGCGCTCGTCGGTGCCTTGGCAGTCCTCGCGACCGTCTTCGGTCTCATTCTGGCTCCTTTCACTGCTCTGACCTTCGGCACCGTAGGCCTGTTCGCGCTGATTGCTGTAGCATCCTTCGCCACCCTGCGCGGGCTGGCTGTCCGCGACCGCAACCGCAAGCTGCTCGAGCACCTCGAAGCCACCCGGCAGCAGGCGCTGCGGACTCCCGCTTTTGACGACGCGGCTAACCAGGTCATCTCGCGCAAGCATGATGATGACGAGGTCTTCGACGCTCGCCCGGGTTCGTCCCGCCGCGCTCCAGCGATTACCGCTGAAGAGCTGCGCGCCGAAGCGCTGCGAGTGGCCCACGGCTATGGCGGTGTAAAGCAGCCAGGTACTTGGGAACCAACGCACGTGCCCAAGCCAACTTACGTGGAAGCCAGCGAGCGCATCGCCAAGACCGCGGAGCTGGCAGCTGAACAGGGTGCCAAGCGGACCCACAAGGCAGCACTGCCGGTGGAAGAACCGCTGCGTCCGAGCAAACAGATCAGCCTGAAGGCATCGGAAGATGCAAAGCGCCTGGCCATCGAAGTTTCGGCCGAAGAGCGCGCAGCGGTCGCTTCGGTAGTTGCCAAGCGTACCGAGAGCGCACCAGCTGCCAAGGAAACCGTTGCAGCGCCATCCCCCGCACCGGAAGCCGCACCCGTGGCTGCCGCGGGTACCAAGCCTCGCCTGAACCTGGACGCGGTCATGCAGCGCCGCCGCGCATAAGCATTCCAAGCACAAAGACTTGTGGCCCGGACCTCGCGAGGTCCGGGCCACAAGTCGCTTAAGCGCTGCTAGCTGATCATGTCGTCGAATGGCAGCGGGCCGCGGTTGCCGCGGTGGTGCGCGAAGACCAAGGTGGTTTCGGTATGGCCCACCGACTCGTCGGTGGCGAGGTTGTCCAGCACCCAGTCACGCAGTGCATCGGTGGAACCGACCGCGATATGCAGCAGGTAATCGGTGCCGCCGGAAACATGGAACATGGACAGCACCTCGGGCAGCTGCGGGATGCGTGCCACGAAAGCGTCAATCTTCTCGCGGTCGTGGGCGCGCAGCTTGACCGAGATCAGTGCCTGCACGGTACGGCCTACAGCGCCCAGCGATACCTCGGCGTGGTAGCCGGTGAGGATGCCGCGCTCGACCAGCGAACGGGTGCGCAACAGTGCGGTGGATGGAGCGATGCCCGCACGCTGTGCGAGGGTCGCATTGGAGATACGTGCATTAGCGACCAATTCGTCGATGATGATTCGATCGATTTCGTCCAGATCGACGTTTGATGAAAGCTCTGATTGCTGGGCCATAAGAATATTTCATCATATTCGCGAGATATCAGTGGGATCTTTGGCAGAAAAATCAGTGTATGCCGTCCGCGTACGAGTAAATAATCGGTGAACAAACGGATATATTGGGGATATGACACGTCGTTCTGAGCACACCGGTGAATCCTTTGATACCAGGCTGGCGGCCTATTGCTTGGTGGAACACGAAGGAAAGGTACTGCTTACGCTCTGGGATATGCGTCATCGCGATCCACGCTTCACCCCGCGCTGGTCCCTTCCCGGCGGCGGCATCGACTTGGGGGAGCCTATCGAAGAAGGCGCGCGCCGTGAAGTCTATGAAGAGACCGGCTACGCGGTGGGCGAGCTGGGGCTCCTGGATGTCAGCACGGGAGTTATTCCCGGTTCCAAGCGCTACTCGGGCGAAGGCCATGCCATGCAAACGGTGGCGGTCACCTATCGGGCCAAACTGACCGGTGGAGAACTGCGCCACGAAGTCAACGGTTCTACCAGCCAGGCCGCCTGGTTTACCCGCGAGGAGATTGCCAAGCTGAACTGCATTGAACGCGTTGAGAGCATCTTGCGACTGACCGCACCCGGCAAGTAGCGACGGATCGCCGCTGGCCTGCCCTAGAATCAATAGGGACATGAACTTGCGAAATACCATCACCGTTGGCGCACTCAGCGCAACCCTGCTGCTAACCCTGTCTGCTTGCACCGAAGAGGCAACGCCGACGGCCGAGCCAAGCAAGGCCATCACCTTGCAGATTGCTGCCGGTTCTCAACCTGCAGACCAGGCCTTGGTCCATGTCTATGCCAATGCGCTGAAAGCCGAAGGCTATAAGGTGTCGTTGAACAAGCCCAGTGCTGATCCTTACCAGCAGGTGGTCGACGGAAAAGCCGATTTGGCGGTGGACCAAGCGGCCAAGGCGCTGCCCCTGGTTGCTGACCCGGCGGCCATCACTGGTGAAGATCAATTGCTGAGCGTCGAGGAATCCAAGAACCTGCGCAGCGCCATCAATGACGCTGAGGGGGAGCTCTCTGCCTTGGAACTCAGCCCAGCTGATGCGGGAAAGGTCTTGGTCATGAGCCAGGCCCAGGCAACCTTGCACAAGGTCGATTCGGTGGAAACCCTGATTGCGGCTTGCACAGATCTGACGATCATTAGCGATGAAGCCAACGCCGCATCCTTGAAGGCATCATTGGAGGACGCTGGCTGCGGGAAGCCGAAGGTCGTGGCTGAGGAGCCGGCGAAACTGGCCAGCAAGCTGCGTGCCTCGGTGGACAGCGCAGTGGCGCTCGGGTCGGGAGATGCCGTCATGTCAGATGAAGGCTTCTACAGTATTCCGGGAAGCGCCGCCTTCTTCAACGCCGAGCAGTACATGGTGCTGGCCAACGGCGACGTGGATGACAAGGCCCGGGCAGAACTGGACAAGGTCACCGGCGAATTCTCGCAGCAGTCCCTCGTGGACCTGAACCGGATGGTCAGCCAGGCCGACGGACTGAGCCCAGAGCAAGCGGCCACCCGTTGGGAATGGATCATCGAAGAGTAGGCCCCAGCCAGCTCTCCCAGGATTTCGACCGCTGACCATAGCGGTCGAGTAACAAGGTGTGTCGATCGCACCTGACGTGAGAAAGTGTAACCATGGCAGAATTCAAACAATCAACGAAACTGCACAACGTCCTCTACGACATCCGCGGCCCGCTGCTTGAGCACGCCACGCGCATGGAGTCCGAAGGACACCGCATCCTGAAGCTGAACATCGGCAATCCCGCGCCGTTCGGCTTCGAGGCGCCCGACGCGGTGCTCGTTGACATGATTCGCAACCTGCCTAACGCCCAAGGATACTCCGACTCCCGCGGCATTCTCTCGGCACGTACCGCCGTCTCGCAGTACTACCAGACCCGTGGCATCCAGACCATTGGCGTGGATGACGTCTACCTGGGCAACGGTGTCTCCGAGCTGATCACTCTCTCGTTGAATGCGCTGCTGAATAACGGCGACGAGATCCTGATTCCCGCCCCTGACTACCCGCTGTGGACCGCTTCGGTTTCGCTGGCCGGCGGCACCCCGGTGCATTACATGAATACCGAGGAAGAAGGCTGGCTTCCAGATCTTCAGGACATGGAAGCGAAGATCACTGATCGCACCAAGGGCATCGTGATCATCAACCCCAATAACCCGACCGGTGCGGTGTACCCCAAGGAAACCCTGGAGGGAATCCTCGAGCTGGCGCGCAAGCACAACCTGATTGTGTTCTCGGACGAGATCTACGAAAAGATCCTCTACGAAGACGCCGTGCATATCAACACCGCTTCGTTGGCAGATGACGTGCTGATACTGACCTTCTCCGGCCTGTCCAAGGCCTACCGCGTGTGCGGCTTCCGTGCTGGGTGGATGGCCATTTCCGGTCCCAAGCACCAGGCCGGCGACTACATCGAGGGCATCAACCTGCTGACCAACATGCGCCTGTGCGCCAATGTGCCGGCGCAGCACGCAATCCAGACCGCCTTGGGCGGGTACCAGTCGATCAATGACTTGATCCTGCCTGGCGGACGGCTGCTTGAACAGCGCGATGCGGCCTACAACCTGCTCAGCGCGATTCCTGGCGTGAGCGTCCAGAAGGCCAAGGGCGCGCTCTACATGTTCCCGAAGCTGGATCCCGAGGTCTACCCGATCCACAACGATGAGACCTTCGCCCTTGAGCTGCTCAAGGCGCAGAAGATCCTGATCTCCCAGGGCACTGCCTTCAACTGGATCCGTCCGGACCACTTCCGTTTGGTCACCTTGCCCAACGTGCGCGACCTGACTGATGCGGTTGGACGCATCGGACAGTTCCTGGAGGACTGGCGCGCTCGCGCATAGGCTGCCCGGATGCGGAACCGGCCCAGAATCACCCACGTGATTCTGGGCCGGTTGTGCGTTAACGCGGCCACCGGGGAATGCGGTCCCGGGAACTTCAGGGGTATCGCCTGCCAGCGACTGCGACCGGAGAATTTGGTGTCCTGAGGATTTGGCGTATCGGCCCGTTGCCGGCGCTTTCGCGAGGCTTAGCGATCCTGTGCATCGAGCCGTGATGGGTGCTTCGCCGTTGACGAATACCGCTTCTCACGGCGCCTGCAGTGGCAGTAGGCTGGCAACAACGAATCGCATCACTTCGACACACGCGTGAGGACTTAATGATGAGCGCCTATCCTGCCAACCTGTTAGAAGCGCTACGTGCAGAACCGGGCGTGAAGCTTTCAGAGCGCGCAACCAAGGATGCTGATTGGTGGCCCGGGGACGCCCCGCAGGATAAGAAGGCCGCCGAGAAGCGCATGGTGCAGCTGGCTGAACTGCTCTCGGATCTGCAAGAGAGGCTCTTCGCCGCCTCGGTAGCTGGCGGACAAGGCCCAGCAGTCCTGCTCATTTTGCAGGGAATGGATACGTCCGGCAAGGGAGGGACTGTTCGCCACGTCCTTGGCATGCTGGATCCGCAGGGCGTCAAGCACCATGCCTTCAAGGCGCCAACCGAGGAAGAAGCAGCCCATGACTTCCTCTGGCGCATCACCAGGCAATTGCCCGCCGGGGGACTAGTGGGAGTCTTTGACCGTTCCCACTATGAAGACGTTCTGGTGGCCAAAGTGAAGGGCTTCGCCACCCCGGATGCGGTCGAGTCCCGCTACGGGAAAATAGTCGACTTCGAGAAGCAGCTGATCGAGCAGGGCATCCACCCGATCAAGGTGATGCTGCATATCAGCCGAGAAGAACAATTCGAGCGCCTCTCGGCACGCCTGGAACGTGCCGACAAGCATTGGAAGTATTCGCCGGGCGATGTCGATGATCGCCTGCTGTGGGATGACTTCCAGTCCGCCTACGAGGTGGCGATTAACCGCACCGATAACCAGGGCGCACCATGGCATATCGTTCCCGCTGACCAGAAGTGGAAGGCCCGCTTGTGCGTCGCTGAGCTGCTGCTGGCTACCCTGGAGCGTGTCGCTCCGGACTGGCCCGTTGCCACCTTCGATGTGGAGCAGGAGAAGGCCCGGCTGGCGGCCGCGAAGTAGGTCCGGGTGAGGACAGGCTATTCGCCGGCGGCCTGCTGGTGCTTGGCGCGAGCCTGCTCCAGACGCTGAGAGACACCGTTGAGCCAGTTCTCGCAGTGGGCTGCCAGTGCTTCGCCACGCTCCCACAATGCCAGCGAGGCTTCCAGCGCAACTCCGCCGGTCTCGAGCTGGTTGACCACGGTCAGCAGTTCTTCGCGAGCCTGCTCGTAGGAAAGCTTGGCAATGTCTTCAGGGATTTGTGCAGTCATGATTACTCCAAATTGGTATTCGTGGTGATTAACTTGCGTTGTCGCCGGCAGGGAGGGATTCAAGGGTTCGTGCAACCAGCTGCCCGGAAGCCACCCGGATGAGCACCTTGCTGTCTGCTGGCGCCTGGGCTGCCTCGCGCACGATGCTTCCGTCCTCCAGCTGGGTGACCGAATAACCGCGGTCCAGGGTCTGCTGCGGGGACAGGGCACGCATCTGGTTCTTCAGATGGTTGATCTCGTCGTTGGCGCGCATCACGCGGTGGCGCAGCAGATCCGTCGAGCGCTGCTTCCAGCGCTCCAGGTCTTCGGCACGGGAGGTGACCATCACCTGCGGGTTGGCCAGCACCGGGCGTTCGCGCACCGAGGCCAGCAGCTGGGCTTCGCGCTGGAGAAGATTGTTGATGGAACGGTCCAAGCGATTGCGGGCGATTTCCAAGCCGGCGAATTCTTCTTGCAGATCCGGGACAATGCGCTTGGCTGCATCGGTGGGGGTCGACGCGCGAAGATCGGCCACATCGTCCAGGATCGGGCGGTCCGCTTCGTGGCCGATGGCCGAAACCACCGGCGTCTGGGCGGCGAAGACCGCACGCACCAGATCCTCATTGGAGAAGGGCAAGAGGTCTTCCAGGGCCCCGCCGCCACGGGCGATGACGATGACATCGATGTCCGGGTCCACATCCAGCTGCTGCAGGGCTGCGATGACCTGGTTGGCGGCATCCATTCCCTGCACGGCGGTATTGATGACCTTGAACTGCACCGATGGCCAGCGCAGGCTGGCATTGCGCAGCACGTCCTTCTCCGCATCCGAATCACGCCCGGTAATCAGGCCGATGCGGTGGGGAAGAACCGGCAGCGGGCGCTTGTGCTCAGGGGAGAAGAGGCCTTCTGCTCCCAGCGCCTGGCGCAATCGTTCCAGGCGCACCAGCAGCTCGCCCAAGCCAACTGGGCGCAGGTCCGTGGCATTCAAGGAAAGCCGGCCGGTCTTGGCGTAGAAGCTCGGTTTCACCTGGGCCACCACGCGGGAGCCCACCTGCGGGGTGGCATCCAGCTTGCGCATCGTCGAGGCCCAAATGGTCACCGAGAAAGAGAAGTCCGCATCGACATCGCGCAGGGTGAGGTAGGCGTGGCCGTTGCGCACATTGGCTTCCAGCAACTGGCCTTCAACCCAAACCACCGGAGAGTTCTCGATATGGATTTTCAGCTTCTCCGAGAGCAGCCGCAGCGGCCAAGGATTGTCCGCGGTGGTCTGCCCGGCGGTCGCCGGCAAACTGGCGGGGGCTTGGGGATCCATCGGTGCCGCTCCTTGGAAAGTCGAATCTCTGGTGCATCTGTGAGACTACCGCATGGCACCGACGGCTGGCCGGATCCCCGGGGGCTGGGGCTAGGCCGCGGCAGGTGGAGCGCAGGTATCGCAATGGGCGATTTTCATACCCGATTGGCCCCGCAAGACCCGGGGAAACGGGGTTTTCCAACGATTGGGACAAGCCTGCCTGCGGGCATTGCGAGGGGCAATGTGCGGGTGGACACTATTGAGCATTGGGGAAGCACTCGAGAAGGATGCAGGGCCATGCGTGGGGCATTGGGGAATAAGAATATTGCGCGTTCGGGGTGGACTTGGGTGGCAGCGCTCAGCTTGCTGGCCGGTTCCATTCCGCTCTCCGCCGCGGCCTCGATGCCCGCGCTGGCGGCTGCGGCAGTGCCGGCCGCAACGGTGCACGTTGCCAGTGCCATATCCATCGACTTGCCGGTCCGGGTGCGCACCACGGCGGATCTGAATATGCGCACCGGCGCCTCGACCAGTTACCGGATCCTGGTGCAGATACCCACGGGGACCTCGGTTCCGGTATCCGGGCGTGCCTCCAACGGCTGGTACAAGGTCAGCTACAACGGGTACACCGGGTACGTCAGCGGCTACTACGTGGTCGCCGCTTCGGTGCGCACGCTCGATGACCTGAATCTGCGCACCGGCACATCCACCAGCTACCGGGTCCTGCTGAGCATCCCGAAAGGGAAGACGGTGCCCGCCTACGCCCGCGCCTCCAACGGATGGTACAAGGCCAGTTACGGAGGGTACACCGGCTGGGTCAGCGGCAGCTACGTGACCACCTATCCGAAGCCGCCCTCCGCACCGCAGTCCACCGGTCCCAACCGGACATCGAGGGTGGTGCTCACCTTCGATGACTGCCCGCGCACGCTGAGCGCCTTCACCTCGGTGATGGATTACGCCGCCAGCAGCAACATCGGCCTGGTGATCGCTCCCACCGGCGATTGCCTCGGCTCGTTCAAGTCGCGCTACGGCGTGGACCTGGCCGCGCTGGCCCGGGCCAAGGGCCAATGGGTGATCAACCATTCGATCAGCCACCCGGATCTGCGCCCGCTGTCCTGCCAGCAGGCCGGTGCGCAACTGGGCGGCTCCGGAGTGCACACGAATTTCGGGCGCCCGCCTTTCGGAGCCATCGACGCTTCGGTGCGTTGCGGCTACGACAGCCGCGGGATGGCCATCTGGACCTGGTCCCGCGACACCCGCGACTGGGACGTGAAATCCAAGTCGATCACCATCTCGCGGGCCTCGGCCGCGGTGCCCGGGGACACCGTGCTGATGCACATGCAGTGGTATGGCTTCTCGCCCGATGCGCTGCGCCAGATCAAGGCGAACCTCGGCGCCCGCTCGGTGGGCGTGTGCCGGGCCTACCGCGGGTCCGATGGCACCGGCGCGGTGGTGCGCACCCCGGTGCTGCTGCCCAGTTCGCTGCCCTGCTGAACCGGCATGCACCCTTCGGAGGCAGATCTCACAGTCCCCGGAGGGTGGCGCGCATCATATGAGCATGGGCTAACTTGCATGCACTTCGTAGACTAGAGGTATGGCTACTTCCACTTCCACTACGGTCTCGCTGTCAATGCCTCGGATCCCGCGGGTGCGCCGCACCCCGGCCGAGATTGCAGCTGCCTCCCCAACGGTCACCGAGCGCAAGGTCCTGCTGGCCGCTCCTCGCGGCTACTGCGCAGGCGTGGACCGGGCAGTGGTTGCCGTTGAAAAGGCGCTGGAGCACTACGGCCCGCCGGTGTACGTGCGCAAGCAGATCGTGCACAACCTGCACGTGGTCTCCGAGCTGGAATCCCGCGGCGCGATTTTCGTCGAGGAGAACGAGGAAGTGCCCGAGGGCGCCCTGGTGGTCTTCTCCGCCCACGGCGTCTCCCCGGCCGTGGTGCAGTCCGCGGCGGACCGCAACCTGCAGACCATCGATGCCACCTGCCCGCTGGTCACCAAGGTGCACCGCGAAGCCGTGCGCTTCGCCAAGAACGACTACGAGATCCTGCTGATCGGCCACGAAGGCCATGAAGAGGTCGAGGGCACCTACGGCGAAGCCCCGGAGGTCACCACCATCGTGAACAACCCCGAGGAAGCCGACACCGTCCAGGTGAAGAACCCGGACAAGCTGATCTGGCTCTCGCAGACCACCCTGAGCGTGGACGAGACCATGGAAACCGTGCGCCGGCTGCGCGAGCGCTTCCCGAACCTGCAGGATCCACCCAGCGATGACATCTGCTACGCAACCACCAACCGCCAGGCCGCGATCAAGAACATTGCGCCGCAGTCGGATCTGGTGATCGTGGTCGGTTCGGCGAACTCCTCGAACTCGGTGCGCCTGGTCGAGGTGGCACTGGACCACGGGGCAAAGGCTTCCTACCGCGTGGACTTCGCCAACGAAGTGGACGAGGCCTGGTTCGAGGGCGTCTCCACCGTCGGCGTGACCTCCGGTGCCTCGGTGCCAGAGGTGCTGGTCCGCGAAGTCGTGGCGCTGCTGGCAGAGTACGGCTTCACCGACGTTTCCGAGGTCACCACCGCGCAGGAAGACATCATCTTCTCGCTGCCCAAGGAAATCCGCGGAAAGCTCAAGGAAGCCGGGGACGAGGAACGTGCCCTGGGCGGACACGCCCGCCCGCAGGCCTGATTTCTCCATAAGAATTCAAGCGCCAGTACACCATTGCGCGCTCATCACTAGTAAAAGGTAGAATTTCCTCCCGTGGCTCTTACTATCGGAATCGTCGGACTGCCAAACGTCGGCAAGTCCACCATGTTCAACGCGCTGACCCGTGCCCAGGTGCTGGCAGCCAACTACCCGTTCGCAACCATCGAACCCAATGTGGGTGTCGTGCCGTTGCCCGACTCGCGGCTGAAGGTGCTCGCCGGAATCTTCAATTCCGAGCGCATCCTGCCTGCGACCGTCTCCTTCGTGGATATCGCCGGCATCGTCAAGGGCGCTTCGGAAGGCGAAGGCCTGGGCAATAAGTTCCTGGCGACCATCCGCGAAGCTGATGCGATCTGCCAGGTCACCCGCGCATTCGTGAATGACGACGTGATCCATGTGAACGGCAAGGTGGACCCGGCCTCGGATATCGAGACCATCGCTACCGAGCTGATCCTCGCGGACCTGCAGACCATCGAGAACCAGCTGCCTCGCCTGGAAAAGGAACTGCGCACCAAGAAGATCGAGAAGTCGTTCCTGGACGCAGTGCTCAACGCGCAGAAGGTGCTCGAAGAAGGCATCACCTTGTTCGCCGCCGCGAAGACCAAGGGCGTGGACCTTGAAGAGCTCGCGCCGATGCAGCTGATGACCACCAAGCCATTCATCTACGTGTTCAACACCGATGAGGCTGGCCTGGCCGATACCGAGATGCAGGCCAAGCTCTCCGAGCTGGTTGCCCCTGCCGAGGCGATCTTCCTGGATGCCCAGTTCGAATCCGAACTGGCTGAACTGGAAGAAGACGAAGCGGCCGAAATGATGGAAGATGCCGGCATCGTCGAGTCCGGCCTGGGCAAGCTGGCCCGCGTCGGCTTCGACACCCTGGGCCTGCAGACCTACCTGACCGCTGGCCCGAAGGAAACCCGCGCATGGACCATCGCCAAGGGCGCCACCGCGCCTGAGGCAGCCGGTGTCATCCACACCGACTTCCAGCGCGGCTTCATCAAGGCCGAGGTCATCGGCTTCGAAGACCTCGTTGCCGCTGGTTCGGTGGCTAATGCCAAGTCTGCGGGCAAGGCCCGCATCGAAGGCAAGGAATACATCATGAAGGACGGCGACGTCGTGGAGTTCCGCTTCAACGTGTAGTCGCGTTCCGCTTCAGTGTCCCGCTCGAGTGCCCGGATCTCCCTGTGGAGATCCGGGCACTTGATCTATGTGCGACCAGCAGGCGAGTCGCCGTGCCTGGGACTAGCGAAATGTTCGGCTGATCGCGCTGCCGGTCTGGAACAGGGTGATCCACACCAGGAACTTCTGGACTGGACGCAGCGGCCATGCGACAAGTCCTCGCCACCCTTGGCGTCGCGACCAGGACCTGCTGATCCGCAGCTGTGTGCCACCGGTCGCGTTCGCCAAGGTGAATTCAGTCAGAATCGAATTACCCTGCGCGACGTCGGGATAGCCAAAGCTCCATGCGATCCTGTCCGGTTGGTGAATTGCGATGAGCTCAACACTGCGTCGACGAAACTGAGGCTTGATCTTCACAGGTTTGCCGTCTGGATAGATTGCGGGTGCCGTGCCCTCCCAGACCGTACCCGGCATCGCTTCTTGAGCGGTCTGGTCGAGGGTGCCGATGCTCGGTTCCCAGTCGGGGATACGTGCGGGATCTGTGAGGTACGCCCACACTTCGTCCAGTGGTGCGGATACGAAAGTCTCAATCGTTCCCGTGGTCCGTCCCTTCACTTTCGCTGCGAGGGGCATGGACTTCATAGAGGGCGAGACGGCCCGATCGAGGCGTTCGATGAGCGCATCGGATGTCGTGCCAAGGCGGCCGAGGATATCCGTGATCAGGCCGCTGGGCTCTGCGACGAGTTCCCGGAGAACGGCGGCAGCGTCGCCCGACTTGCCTTTGCTGCTGGATTTCGCGATGAGGTCCCGAGCGCGACGAGTCCACTCGTACCCATCCGTCTCATGGAACACGATGCGCCCGGCCTCGGGGAACGACGCCTCGATGCCGAGTGAAGTCAGCTGTGCATCACGTTGGTCCTCGACGGCGAGACGGGCGCTGTCAATGTCGATACCCAGCTCGCGCAGTGCGCAGCCGGCAGACTGGTCGTTGATGACCAATGCGAGGAACAGGTGGTCGATGTCGGCTTCGCGGAGCCCGAGCCGGGATGCTTCCTCCATGGCGGCCAGGGAAAGCGATTGGCTGGTCTGAGCGGCGCGGACGAGTTTGTTCATTTGTTCCTCCTGGGTGTCGAGATCGCGGGGTCAATTCTTTTGGAGTGCTTCTTGTGGGCAGCTTGTCGCGTCACTCCGAGCGCGTCGGCGATCTCCTGCCAACTCATGCCCGAACGCAACGCGGCCTCGACCTGCCGGAGTTCCAAGGTGTCAGCGAGCACGCGCAAGGACGCTACGGCCCGCAATCCTGCTTTCGGGTCGCTGGTATCGGCTGCTACTGCTGCGATCCGCGGAGACTCCATGTCGTCAACCTATGTTGCTAAGTGGCCGGATGTCAACCTGGGTTGCCTAATTGCTCGGCGAGTTTGGTGTTCGCTGGGCCAGGAGAGGGTCGACGCTTCGGGGATTCGCCGGGTACTGAGAGGTTGGTAAGGACGGCGACGTGGTTGAGTTCCGCTTCAACGTGTAGTTGCGCGCAATCCCGCGCTTTTTGAGGGCAGTTTGACACAAAATAAATGTGTCAAACTGCCCTTTGCGCCATGTCTGTGCCAAAGATCGGCGTTGATCGCTGGCTGAAGGCGTCAGAGGAAGTAGTCGTTAGCGTCCGGCCAGTTTTCTTCCCAGTCCTTATTCTTGGGTTGACTCGATAGCCACTGTCGTATGTTGACCAGAACTTCATTTACGAATCGGAGCAGATCCGCCTACTTCCGAACTAGAGTGCGGTCAGTCACGTTCTTGCGTAGCGCGTGCGCCGGTTTCTGGCGAGCCGACCTCACCAACTTGCGAGGCGTGACAGCCCGCTCCGTTTGTTCCGGAGTCACATGATTCATGGTCATGAGTTCTTGAAGACGTCCAATAGTCCCGAATGGATGCTGGCTCGTGTCGTTTTTCCCTGGAACGCCCGCTGCATCGAAAGCCGAATGTCTGAGATTCTCCGACAGTGCTTTGCCTAGCAGGCGAATGAAGTGATCCCACTCTCGCTGGTCTGATCTCAGAGTCCAACGCGTATCGTCGGGTAAATCGGAAGTCGAGAACAAAGGCTGCCCCAAATCTAGGGGATTCAAACGCACGGTGTGGTCTGCCGTACAACAAGCTGTACCATCGTGAGCATGAGTAGACGTTCGGTCAAAAAGGCAGTCGGGTACGTCGTCCACGACGGAAACCTGCTCGTGTTCACACACGACGATTACCCGGTGGAAGTCACTGGTGTGCAGGTGCCCGCTGGGTCAATCGCCGAGGGCGAGTCGCCTGCGCATGCCGTCGTGCGCGAGGTGGGGGAAGAGACCGGCCTCGCAGCCAGGATCGTTCGCTCGCTGGGCGTCGAGTCGTACGACATGTGGCCTGCGAAGCCTGAGGTGCACGAACGGCACTTCTTTCAACTTGAGCTGGTGGACTCGGACGTTCAAGTTAGGTGGAAGTGCGGTGAGAACGATGCATCTGACGGCGGGCAACCGGTCAGCTGGACGTGCTGGTGGATGAAGCTGAGCGATGCCCACGTTCTCTGTGCTGGCTTTGGCGCGCGACTTGGCAGCATCGGTATCGATGGCGATCTCTAAGGTTACTTCGTGCCAGAACTCGGTGGAGTTCCGCTTCAACGTGTAATTCTCATGTCTCAATCGCCCTCGGTTTCTCTTGGAGCCGGGGGCGATTTTTTGCATCGTGCCCTTGATTCATCACGAAGTGGCGCCGGAAGGAAAGCTCCTCCACATTAGCGATGCCGTTCAAGGTGCATGGGCCATTTCCCTTATGGGGCAACGCCGCAAGCAGGCTAAGGCACCAGGCCCCGCGTTACGGCGATCTAACCGACTGTCTGGGAGCCGGATCCGCGAGGCATTCCGGTCGGACTCCGCCGTGCGCTCTAGAGCTCTTACTTGGGTGGAGCCCCGAGGCGCGATTAGGGACCTGTTGAGTTCATGGGCACTCAAGTATCGGCCTGAGCTCCCTGCGGCCACTGCCCGCGGCGCGCAAGGAGCTGCCCTGCCGATCATGCCCCGCAGAGGACGGGATTCTCCGGCACCTTGTGCGTGCGGAAGTCAGGCGTGATCCATCGCGTCGATGTATCGCGTCAGCGCGTCGCGGTTCTGCTGGAGCAGGACGATGCGCTCGGCCAGCTTGTCGCGCTGATCGACGAGCATCGCGCGCAGTTCAGGATCGGGATCGGCAACGATCGTGCTGCCAATGTCGTTCAGGCACGGCAGCATGTCGCGGATGATCCGGGTGGGGACCCCTGAGTCGAGCAGCCTGCGGATCTTCAGCACGCGCTCCACGAGATACTCGTCGTAGTCGCGGTACCCGTTCTCCAGCGCAGCGGCGTGATGAGTCCCTGCTCCTCGTAGTACCGGAGCATGCGCGTGGGCACCCCAGTTCGATTGGCCAGCTCGCCGATCCGCATTCCCGTTCTCCTTCACATCCATGTCAAGGATACGGGTCGGAACTGCCTCCCGGCCACGGCAGCCCTCATCGAATCCGCCCGCAGGCTGCGCGCAATCGGCCATGGTGCCAGAGTCCGCGGGCCTGCAGGCAAGGTAATTTGACCTTTACATGGATGTCAATGTTCGATGATGGTTCCATGGACAAGGAACAACGCAAGATGATTCTCGGCTTGGCGCTGACTGACGGCTACGGCACCCTGCCCGGTGCCTGGCGGGCACCGCACGTCGACCCTGGAAACTACTCGAAGGTCGAGGCGAACATTCGCTACGCCCAAGCCGCCGAGCGCGGTGGCTTCTCGTTCGTATTCACGCCCGACTTCCCGGCCGTGCGGGGCAGCCTGGAGCATTCGACCGTCAGCAACATCATGGATCCGCTCATGGAGGCGGCCGCGATCTCGCAAGCGACGAACAACATCGGTTTCGTGCTCACGGGGTCCACAACGTTCCAGGAACCGTTCAACACGGCCCGGCAGTTCAAGACGCTGGACATCATGAGCCGTGGCCGCGCCGGTTGGAACGCCGTCACGACGAGCGACCAGCTCGTCGCGTCGAACTACGGCAAGCCCGTCGCGGACCGGGCCGAGCGATACCAGCGCGCCCATGAATCGATCCAGATCGTGCAGTCGCTCTGGGGCAGCTGGGAGATGGATGCCTGGATCAAGGACCAGGAATCGGGCCGCTTCATCGACCCCGCGAAGCTGCAGCCGATCAACCTCAGCGGCGAGTACGTCGCATCCCGTGGGCCGCTCGCGTTGCCGCCGTCGGAGCAAGGGCAGCCCGTCGTCTTCACCTCGGGAGGACCGAGCCCGCATCTGCTCGAGCTGGCGGGGCGCTATGCGAGCGGCTTCATCACGGAGGTGTGGACGATCGACGAGGCTCGCGCTGCGCGCAGGGCGCTGCGCCGGGCCGCCGAGGAAGCTGGCCGCAACCCCGACGACGTGAAGTTCATCGTCGGCATCATGACCACAGTGTCCCCAACGGTGCGCGAAGGGCTCGACCGGCGCCTGTCGATGTCAGGCGAGGTCATGGAGGCGCGCCTGCCGCACCTCAGCGCGATGATCGGTGTGCCGATCCTGTCCGAGCGCATCGACAAGCCGCTCACGCCCGAACAGCTGGCCAGCGCTCACGCCTCGCCGCAGGACCCGCGCTCCGGGATCGCGCTCAAGGTGGCGCGCGAGGGGTGGTCGCCGCGCGACATCCTCGCGCACGGCGTGATCGACTACCATCCCGTGACCGTGGGGCCGGGAACGGTGCACGCCGATCACCTGCAGGAATGGTTCGAGGCCGGTGCTGCCGACGGCTTCTGGCTGTCGCCCGATGTCTATGAGGACGGCGTTGACGCGTTCGTCGACGAGGTCGTGCCGATCCTGCGCGAACGCGGCCTCTATCCCGAGGACTACGTGGGCTCCACGTTGCGCGAGAACCTCGGCGTCCCCGGCCAGTACGGACTCGGCGACTGGCTGAAGTGATCACGCCTGATCGGATGCCTGCGAACTCGCTCGTGCGGGTGCCGCTGGTCGCGCCGCTCGTCTGATTGCGGGTCGCGAGAGCAGAGGTTGGCCTGTGCCGGAACCTCGTGGAGTCCAGGGATAATGTATAGTCGCGTTTCACGTTGACTACTGGATGAGCTGCGCCAGACAGAGGGCAGGATCCGCGCATTGGTGCGGGATACTGGCAAGGGAAATATGGCAGGAGACAGTAATCCATATCCCACGCATACCCCTGATACTTGAAGCAGTTACCGGAATCCAAAAGGAGGCCTGTCGTTGACGCGAGCAGACGATTCGAGCGAAGCCACGATACTTGAAACTGCGCTGGAGATTGTTGCGCACGCAGAACTGGCAGAGCAAGATGCCGCGGAGCTTCGCAGACTGTTCGATGCCGAGTACCTGCGGGATGCCGGCATCTGGGATCCGGATCTGCCATATGGCTATGCCCCGCATGATTTCCACATCATGGCCCGGTGCAAAGGCGAGGTTGTCGGCCATGTCGGGTGGGCGCGACGCACGATCGGTGTGGGAGGCCGCGACCTTGTCGTTGCAGGTGTGGGTGGAGTGTTGGTTTCCGAGCGCGCGCGGGGCCGCGGCCTAGGCGGAATCCTGATGAATCTCGTGGCTTCATCGATGGTTGATGCCGGCGGTATTGCGTTCGGCTATCTCGGTTGCCGCGAGGAGGTGGCCGCTTTCTACAGCTCGTGTGGATGGACTCGGATTTCCGCTGCCGAGCGTTCGATTAGCCGTGGAGGACAAGCAATTTACGACCCGGCGGGCCAACCCCTGCTCATTTTGCCCATCGAGTCCCAGCTTGCTTCCTGGCCACAAGGGGAAGTCGACCTTCGCGGGCGGGCGTGGTGACGCCCAAGCGATATCCTACGCAGGATATGACCGGGCTTGGCGATAGCCCGGGCTATTTTTCACGGTCGATGTTGTATATCCCCACAGCTCAACATACCGTTGGAAGAAAAAGGATCGAGCGCTAGGGAAGTGGAGGCAGATCGAATGAGGAAACTTCCCAAGGTAGCCTGGCTACGAGTCTCGGTGTACCTTGGCATCTCGATTTTGGGGCTGGCCTTGTTCCTTGCGTGCTATTGCATGATTTCCGGCCGGTCGCTCGCCGAGGCTCTTGGCAGCTTCTGGATCGCGATAGCAATTGCTCTTGCTACATCCGCTATCACTGCGGTACGCGACCAACGGCAAGACACTGGAACCGAGTACTCCGAGCCGGAACTATAGCCCCTGCCTTTCGGCTGGTTCAGTTGGAAGGCTTAGTTGCGATGCCGTCGAGCCACAGAACATCTGATTCGTCATTGTGCTTGCCTCCGGATCCAACGTGCTTGCTGGAGATATTCGGTCCCTTTTGAATGACATGGACCATCGCCATGCCGTGGCCCCGGCCCAGCTGGTAGTCCTCCTTGAGCCATGCCAGGATCTCTGCTGCTTTGACCCCTTCTTGGCCAAGGCCTTTCTCACGGGCGATCTCGATCAGCTGGCGAGCAGTGAGCCCGGTCTTCATTTCTATGGTGTCCAGATAGGCTTGAAATGACATGGAGAAACCTCTCGAAGGCATGAATAGGTGCCTCGAATACTAGACCGAATCCCACGCCGCGCATAGAAGTAGTAGCCGGAGGATGCCACGCGGCCAGCGCACGAGAACCACGGTGTGCTCCACGACTGGCATCCTTGCGGCCTTCCGCGTCTAATCGCCACCAGTGATGGCGCCCTGATCGGCAGCAACCAGGCTGGTTGAAATGACCCGCAGGCAAGTAAAGACGCATGCCTCGGGACAGTGGAGAACAGCTGCCCGCAAGTGCTGAAGCCTAGTTCCGTTCGCTGAATTCCAACGTGTAATTCTCCGCCGTTGGCAGGTGCCCGGGATCGTCTTCAAACGGCATGTAATCGACTGAATGCAGGTATCCGGCAACAACCCAGAGATCCAGATGCCCCAGCTCCTTGCCATCTTTTGAAACGAGAACAGTGGAGAATGGGCCACCACCATGCCGGACGCTTTGGCAATCGAGTTTGCTTGTGAAGGAAATCGAGAAGCACTCGCATTCTTTGAACTGGTAGCCGCCCCAACGCGCAAACTTCAGTTGCTGTCGAGCCTTTGCTGATTCAGCATCTGTGCCGCTGCAGAGCAAGGCCAGCAGCTCTAGTTCAGCAGGTCGAAGTTCTCCGCCTGGGACTCGCTTAGGTCGGTTATCCATGGGGACAGCCTATATTGCCCTGTGACTAGGAATTGCATCGCTACGTTCCTAGAGCAGCAGCATCGAAGAAGCTACCTCGGAGATCGCCGAAGACGGAATGGCAGTTGAAGCGTTTTCAAGGACGAGCAAGGAAGCGTTCGGGATTTCTTCGGCTAGCACTATACCGTTGCCGACGGGGAAAACGGATCCTTTGCACCGTGAACCACCAAGGTGGGGATATCGAGCTCGGACAGCCGCTCGCGCCAGCGCGGAGTGCAGTCCAGCTTGGAAAAGACGATCCCGATCTGGTTTGCCAGATGGGCTTCGGGCTCTGCGCTGGCCGTACGGTCCCAGATGCGGGAGGCCAAGTCCATGGCAACTTCTGGATCATTGCCTAGAATTTGCGAACCCTCGGTGGAGAATTGGGCAACGGCCGCGCGGTCTGCCCAATCCGGCATAGGGCGGGAAAACAGCTTGCCCATGGTTGCCTGGTCATGATCTGGCAAATCTTTGTCTACCGGACCGGGAGCTACTGGTCGTGTGCCTATCAGCGTCAGGGCGCCAAATGATTTGGGATGATCCAGCGCCGCAATCTGCGCGATCATGCCGCTGACTCCGATACCGGCTACATGCGCTGGACGGTTATCCAGTAATCTGGCCAGCGCTGCGGCATCCGAGGCCAGATCGCGCAGGTTGTAATCGGGTTTCATCGGGTTCCCGGCCGTTGATTCACCGCAATCCCGCAGGTCGTAGCGAACCACATGGCGCCCGCCAGCGGCCAGAGCCTGGCACAGGGTATCTGGCCAAGCAAGCATAGTGGTTCCGCCGATGAGGAGAACCAATGGATCACTTTTGCTGCCGAAGGATTCGGCACCGAGCTCCACACCGTTGGCTTCAACCGTTCCCATGCGCGACCTGCCTTTGCTATCAGAATCCAAGGATGGCTTGCCTGCCGTCCTGGGGTCAATAGGAATCGGAGTTCTAGAAGAGCGGCCAGGGCACGGCGGGCATCTGCCCCCTATGAGCAGGGAAGTGCCCTTCGCTGCGCAGGGTAGCGCAGCGCTCGGCGAGCGCCGCGATTTCTTCATCGTCTAGCAGGTTGGTCAGTTCTTGGCCAAGTTCTGCGTCCAGGGCATCGCTGACTGTTCGGAGGCCGGCCAGTTCTTCTTCACCCAGCGGTTGGCCAACCCAACCCCAAAGCACGGTGCGCAGCTTGTGCTCTGCGTTGAAGCAGAGCCCATGATCGACTCCGTAGCGGTGGCCACCGGGCATGGCTAGAACGTGGTCGCCCTTGCGGTCTGCGTTGTTGACCAGTGCATCGAAGACCGCCATGCGCCGCAGCGCAGGTGTATCCTCGTGGATCAAGGTCATCTGCCGCCCCGATTCATCCTGCCCATGCAGAATGGTCTTCCAACCGCCAGCTGGCACCATGTCCGCGGCTACGATGTCTACTGGGTGCTGTCCTCGATCAACTTCTTGCCATAGCTGCACCATGCCTTCGCCAAACTGCCCTTCGCGCAGCCAAGTGCGCGGGACGAGGTTCCAGCCCAGGGCTTCAGATACGAGGAAGGCGGCAACTTCGCGGTATGCGAGGGTGCCATGGGGAAAATCCCAGAGGGGTTTCTCGCCAGCAATGGGCTTGTAGACCACGCTGTTCTCGCCGATGCTGCCCAGGAAAGTTGCGTTGGAGGCGGTGGTGATGCGGCCGGTGAGTTCCAGCTGCGCGGTCAGCAGATCGGGAGAGCTCATTCGCCATTCTCATCTTTGCAAGTGTGCCCATCCGGATCAATCGGATAACCGCAGTTGGCGCACATAGGCCGCCCAGCAGCCACGATCTCATGGGTGCGCATGGCGAAAGCGCGTGCAGTGCCTACGGGCATGCGCACGCGCAGGAGCGCGCCCGGTCCATCTGGATCAAAGTCGGCTTCATCTTCTTCGTTCAAGGAGAAGGCTTCCAGAACTACCTGCGCTACGGTGGCATCCCATCCGAGATTCATGGAACCCACCCGGAAGGACTCGTTGACTTCTTCCAGCGGATCGTTGTCAACCAGTTCCACCGGAGTATGTTCGGGAACGCTGAAGGGGTTGCCCTTGACGGTAGAGAGCTGATCGAGAATCTCGTCAATCATCTCGGCAACCACCGCGGCTTGCTGTTTTTCCAAGGCGATGCTGGACAGTTCCTTGCCGGCTCTTGCCTGGAGGTAGAAGGTGCGGGACCCGGGCTCGCCGATGGTGCCAATGACAATGCGGTCTGGCCAATTGAATTCGTTGACTGTTGCCGTCATTTCGCTCTCCTTAGTGTCCTGCTCCGCCGCCGACTGGGGCGTCGGTTGTCTTGATTCCTGGGGCTAGCCAGGAGAGGTCTCCGGCGTCGGTGTTGATGGAATACACGCGAGGCGCACCGGTCCCGTAGTGCACAATTGATGCGGAAGCCGGGCCCACATTCAGTCGCTGGAACAGATCCAAATGCATTCCCAGCGCGTCAGCCAGTATCGATTTGATGATATCGCCATGGCTGAAGGCTGCCCATACTGCTCCGGCACCATGTTCGGCCTCGATGGCCGCGTCATGGCGCCTGATGGCTGCTACTGCCCGGGATTGCATCCCGGCCATGGATTCGCCATCCGGGAAGGTCACCGAGGACGGAGCTGACTGCACTGCTTTCCAGAGGTCTTCGGCGGCCAAGTCCTGCAGCGTGCGGCCTTGCCACTGGCCGTAGTCGCATTCCGAGAGTTCGGGTTCAATCAGCAAATGCGCCGCTGGGCTTTGCCGTTGCATGGCGAACTCCGCCGTCTGCACACAGCGTTCCAGCGGGCTTGAGACAACGCCAGCCAAGGGGAGCGCTGCTAGGCGTTCGGCGGTACGAATCGCCTGTTCTTCGCCGGTTTGGTCGAGGAATACTGAGGGGGTGCGTCCGGCCAGTACGCCGGTGGCGTTGGCGGTAGTGCGTCCGTGCCGCACAAGGATTACTGTGGCCATGAACCCAGCCTAGTCATGGAGATGGTGGCAAGCGACTCCTGGGCTGAAAACAGGTCCGGGGCTTCGAAGAGCCCGGCAGGTTCTGGAGGTGCGGTACCTTCACCCGTTGCACCCTTGCTGCAACGCGAGGGCCAGGGCTGTTCATCGGTTCGCCGAGCGAACGCTATGGCTCGATGAGCGCCGGGCGAGGTGTGAGTTCAGTCCTCATAACAGCGCCTTTGCTCGTACCGGCTCACGGCATCGGGGTACCATGAAAGTTGGCCAATTCGGGGGCGGCAGCTCCCGGAAGTCCCTTGCAAATGACTCGTCGAAAGCGGCGACGCCATGATCCACCACTGGATGTGGCCTTATAAACGGAGTGATAATTCTTGTCTGGAGTCCTCCAGCAGCCAGCGTCAGAACAGCAGTCTGATTCCAAGACACGCACCATCCTTGTCGACGGCGGGCATGCTGGCCGGCGGATCGAGAAGTTCCTCCGGGTCCAGCTCAAGACGGTGCCCGCCGGGCAGCTTTTCCGGCTGATGCGCAAAGGGCAACTGCGTGTCAACGGCAGGAAAGTCCAGGAAGGCTACCGGCTAGCCGTAAACGACCAGATCACGCTGCCGGCGCTATATGCAGAACAGGGCGTGGCACCAGCCTTCGATGTCCCGGCACCCTTGCTCAAGCGGCTACGCAACTGCGTCCTGCACGAAGACCAAGACGTCCTGGTGATTGACAAACCTGCCGGCGTCGCCGTGCACCGGGGAACCGATATTCCTGCGGGGGTTATCGAAGCTTTCCGCCAGTTGCGCCCCGAGCTGCCGGACCTGGAATTGAGCCACCGGCTGGATCGCGATACTTCCGGGCTGCTGGTGTTGACGAAGACCCCGAGCATGCTGCGCTACCTGCATGAGATGCTTCGGGAGAGCGAAGAGGAGATAGAACGCCACTACCTTGCGCTCGTTGCAGGGCATTGGAGCGAAAAGACCGAATCGATCCACTCGCCGCTGCTGCGCCGTGCCGACAAGGTCGTGGTTGATCCGAACGGGCAGCGAGCCGAAACACATGTCACCGTGAAGCAGCGCGTAGGCCAGCGCGCCACCATTCTGGATGTGCAACTGATGACCGGGCGCAAGCACCAGATCCGGGTCCACCTGCAAAGCGAAGGCCATCCGATTGCAGGAGACGACCGGTATGGCTTCGCGAAGTTCAACCGCCGCGTCGAACAGCTTGGGGGTCGCGGGCTGTTCCTGCATGCGACTAAGCTGGTGATTCCCAAGCCCGATGGCCAGGAACTGGTGATCGAGGCACCCATGCCGCAGCGCTGGAAGCAGTTGCTGAAGGCGGGGCTATAGCCCAAGCAAGGCTGGCACGAGGGGAAAAGATGGCTGAAGGACCCTGGAAGCACGTTGCCGAGGGAGTATTCCAGCGCAGATATGATCCGTTGGATATTACCGTGGGCGCGGTGCTCGGCGGGCAAGGCGTGGCGATCATCGATACCCGCAACAACGCACCCGAAGCACAAGAAATCCTTGACGAAGCCACAACGCAATTCGGACTGCCAATCGTTGCCGTGATCAACACCCACGCGCATTATGACCACACCTTCGGCAACCAGCTCTTTGCCCAGCGGGGAATCCCGATTTACGGCCATCACCGGATCCCCGCGCACTTCGAGCAGTTCGAGAAGCCCCGGCTTGAAATGGTGCAGCGCTCGCCGGAACTCGAACCTGAAATGAATTGGGGCGGTGTAACGCTGACGCCGCCTAGCCACTTGCTGGCCGAACCCTGCACGGCAAATCTAGGCGGACGGGAAGTTGAACTGATCCCGCTGGGTGCCGGGCATACCGACACCGACCTTGCGATCCATATTCCTGATGCCAAGGCATGGTTCCTTGGCGACATCATCGAGCAGTCTGGTCCACCGATGTTCGGCTCGGGCGCCTATCCGATGAAGTGGCCTGTGGTGCTCCAATCCCTGCTAGCGCGCATCCAGCCGGGAGACGTCATTGTTCCAGGCCATGGAGAGCCCGTCGACCGGGAATTCGTCGTTCGGCAAATGCACTGCTTCGAGCTGCTCGCCGCGACCCTGGGTTCGGCTCATGGGAACGGTGCGGCAATCAAGGACATTGCGTTCCCTGCAGAACTGCAAGAACTGTGGCCTGCCGATTTCCTTCTCGAAGCTGCCAAGGATGCCTACGCGCAGCTGCCGGATAACGCGAAGGAACCAGGAAAACGCGGCGCATGAAGCCAGAGCACTAAATGACCTCATGGCCGGCACGTGACTGAGGGCAGCGGCGGAATGGGCGAAATGTCAGTATTCGTTCTTGATCACGAAGTACGAGCCGCGGATGGTCCCTGCAAGCTTGGACTTCTGGCGAGCGAACTTGAACTTCCCTTCCAGCTCGCTGGGCACAGCCATGCCATCGGAAAGCTTGAAGCCCACTGCGCGCTTCTCGCCGGGATCCAGGCCGTAGAGAACATTGATGGATAAGCCGGACTCGTAGAAGACATAGGCGCGCTTGGCGCCATCCGCCTCGAACACAGCTGCCTGCAATGGCTTCGATGCGATGTGCAAGTCGCGTTCCTGCGCCAGAATCGTGTGCACCCAAGCTATGGCTTCCCTAGCGTCGTCTGCTTGCTCCACGGCAAAGTCGTGGTTGAACTTGTTCTTCAGATAGCGCGCTTCGTTGGCGCGCAAGCCTGCCAGCGCGTCAGCAACAGGCGAAGTCTCAAGACCCTGGGTGGATACGTCTTTGAAATCAACAAGGTATGGCATGGGCATCCCTTCGGGCGTTGGCCCCGTGGATTCGGTAATTCGTTGTTATCGTACTCCGCGAAACTAGCCGAAGGCACTGAATCCGGTCAGATCCCTGCCGAGGATCAATGCCTGCACAGACTCGGTTCCCTCATAAGTATGCAAGGCTTCGATATCGCCGAAATGGCGAATCACGTGATTTTCCAGCAAGATTCCATTGCCGCCGAGCAGGTCGCGGGCGGTGGCTGCCACCCGGCGGGCAGCCCGGGTGTTGTGGTACTTCAGCAGCGAAGCTTGCGTGTCTTTCAACCGGCCGGCAGCCTGGGCACCGGCCACGGCCATGCACTGCAACTGCATATTGGTGATTTCGGCGAGCATCTGCGCCAGCCGTTCCTGCACCATCTGGTGCGCGCCCAGGGGTTTGCCGAACTGCGTGCGCTGCTTGGCGTACTGCAGGGCCGCTTCGAAGACGAACTGGGCATGGCCTAGCGCCGACCAGCCAACATTCACCCGGGTTTCAACCAGTGCCCGCGAGACATCCTTGAATGCGCCGGCCCCGGTGAGCCTGGCGGATTCAGGAACGCGAACGTCCGTGAGCCGGATCTCTGCCTGTTCGATCGCGCGAAGCACGCCCTTGCCGCGCACCGGGGAAGCCTCGTAGCCAGGGGCCTGCTGGTCGAGAATGAACCCCTTGACCCGGGAGTCGGCGACGTCGCGTGCCCACACAATGGTGATGCCTCCGGCGGCTCCATTGCCGATCCATTTCTTATGGCCATTGATGATCCAGTGATCCCCGTCGCGCCGGGCACTGGAATCCAGGCCAACAGAGTCCGAGCCATGATGCGGCTCGCTGAGGGCGAAACCACCGAGCAGCTCACCGGAGGCCACGGGTTCCAGATACTTCTCCTGCTGTTCGGGGCTGCCGAAGAATTTCAGGCTGCGCAGCACCAGGCCGCCCTGCACCGCGGCGGCCGCGGCCATCGAACCGTCTGCGCGCGAAAGCTCCATGGCCACTAGGCCCGCGGCCAGCGGGGAGAAGTGGGCGTGGCCTGGAATCCGAAGACCGTCGGTGAACAAATCGAGTTCGCCCATGCGGCGAACCAGATCCAGCGGATAATGCGCGTTCTCCCAATGCTGGTTGATGCTGGGCAGGATCTCTACTCCGTAGTGCCGGGCGCGGGCCCAATGCTTGCGATCCTCGTCGGTGGCAGCATCGAAAGCGGATAGATAATCGATGTCCAAAGCCGAGGCCAGGTCGTAGGGTGCCCATGGGTCCCGGGTCAATGGGTGCCGCCCGAAGTCTTGTTGCGTTCGGCACGCAGCTGGCGCTTGAGCAATTTGCCCGATTGGTTGCGGGGCAGCTGTGCGGCAAAGTCCACCCGCTTGGGAACCTTGTAGTGCGCCAGCTTGGACTTGACGTGCTCGCGCACCTCTTCGGCGGTGAGCGTGGCGCCGGCCTTGAGCACAATGACCGCGGTCACCGCCTCGATCCAGCGTTCATCATCGATGCCCACCACCGCGACTTCCGCAATTTCGGGCAATTCGTAGATGCAGTCCTCCACTTCGCGCGGGGCTACCAGCACCCCACCGGTATTGATGACGTCCTTGATGCGATCCACCACCTGGATGTAGCCGCCCTGGTCCTTGACCACTTGGTCCCCGGAGCGGAACCAGCCGTCGGCAAATGCCTGCTCGGTTTCCGCCGGCTTGTTCCAGTAGCCGCTCATGACCTGTGCAGAACGGTATTGGATCTCTCCGGGCTCACCGGCATCGGCGAGCTTCCCCTCGGCGGTCATCACGCGCGCTTCGATGAAGAACACCGGGCGGCCGCAGGACGCGGGGCGTGCATCGTGCTCCTCGGGGCGCAGCACCGTGCACAACGGGCCGAGCTCGGACTGGCCAAAGCAGTTGTAGAACCCGATCTGCGGATAGCGGTCGCGCAAGCGGGCCAGCACGGTTACCGGCATGATCGAGGCACCGTACTGCGCCTTGGCCAGCGAGCCCAGGTCGCGGGTGTCCAGATCCGGGTGATTGCTCAGAGGCACCCAGACGGTGGGCGCCAAGAACAGCGAGCCGATGCGTTCGGATTCGACGCGTTCCAGGATTTCGCCGATATCGGGTTTGGCGAGCAAGCGGATGCTGGCACCCAATGACAGATAGGGAAGCAGGAACACGTGCATGGCCGCCGAGTGGTAGAGCGGCATCGCGATCAGGGGCCGGTCCGTGCCCTCCAGATCCAGGGCGATAATGGCTGAGACGTACTGGGCCACCAGCGCCGAATGGGTCATCATTGCGCCCTTGGGTGCCGAGGTGGTTCCGGAGGTATAGAGCAGCTGGGCCAGATCCGTGCCGGCCACCGCAGCTCCAGGCGGCGCGGCCTCCACGCTTTCATCCATCGCCGTTTCCAGCACGCTGGTGCTGTTTCCGGTTCCGGGCAGCAGCGGCCAAACATCCTTGACTGCCTGCAGGCCGCCGGCATCGCGCAGTTCCTGGACCAGTTCGAGGCGGGACTCATCGGCGATGACCAGTGCGGCCCCGGAATCGTGCAGCAGGTAGCGCAACTCGTCGCCCCTGAGTGCGAAGTTCACCGGCACGTGGACCAACCCGGCACTGGCGCAGGCGAGGAACAAGATGGCATAGGCGTCGCTGGTCGCTGCATAGGCAGCAACTCGCGAACCGGCCGGCAGGCCTGCCGCAACCGGGCAGTCACCCGATTCACCCCGTCGGCCAGCTGGCTGTAGGTCCAGTTCCGTTCCCCGAAGGCCAGAGCATTGTCCGCGGGGCAGCGGGCCACCGAGCGGCGCAGCAGCGCGCCAATGGTGTTCTGGTCATCGGAATTCATCGCCGAGGTGGCTCGCAATGCACTCATGGTAGTTTCCTTTGCGGCGGGTGCGGGTAGCTAGAGGCGTTCGATGATGGTGACGTTGGCTTGGCCGCCGCCCTCGCACATGGTCTGCAGGCCGAAGCGGGTATCGCTGCGTTCCAGCTCATGGAGCAAGGAGGTCATCAGCCGTGCACCGGTGGCACCGATGGGGTGGCCCAGGGCGATGGCGCCGCCATTGACGTTGACCTTGGACATGTCGGCGCCGGTTTCCTGCTGCCAGGCAAGCACTACCGCGGCGAAGGCCTCATTGATTTCAATGCGGTCCATGTCTTCGATGCCCATCCCGGCGCGTGCCAGGGCATGCTTGGTGGCGCGGATCGGGGCCGAAAGCATCATGACCGGGTCATCGCCTCGGGCCGAGATGTGGTGGATGCGGGCGCGGGGTTTCAGCCCATAGCGTTTGACCGCGGCCTCGGAAGCAATGAGCAGCATCGCGGCGCCGTCAGACATCTGCGATGCTGTGGCTGCCGTATGCGCGCCGCCTTCGGCAATCGGTGCCAATGACTGCATCTTGGCACGGTCCACGGGGCGTGGCCCCTCATCTGCAGCCAGGGAATCCAAAGCAAGGATCTCGCGGTCGAAGTATCCTTGCGCCTGGGCGTTCAATGCCCGCTCATGGGAGGCCGCAGCGAAGTCCTCTAGCTGGGTGCGGGTGAGGCTCCAGCGTTCTGCCATCATCTCTGCGCCGCGGAACTGCGAGATTTCCTGCTCGCCGTAGCGGGACGCCCACAGCGTGGAGCCGGTGTAGGGATCGGGGAAGCCGAAGTCCTTGGCGGCGGAGTTGGAATAGGACAGGGGAATGCTCGACATGGACTGGACGCCACCGGCAACCACGAGGTCGCTGCTTCCGCTCATGACTGCTTGGGCCGCGTAGGAGATCGCCTGCTGCCCGGAGCCGCACTGGCGTTCTACCGTTGTCCCGGGGACGTGTTCGGAAAGGCCGGCGGCCAACCATGCGTTGCGGGCGATGTCCATGGCCTGGGGTCCCAGCTGGTCGATGCAGCCGAGGATGATCTCGTCGTATTGCTCGGAATCAATGTTGTTGCGGTTCACCAGTTCGGCCAGCGGCGCGGCGGCGAGGTCCAGCGGATGCATATGCGCCAGAGACTTTCCCCGGCGTCCGACAGGTGTACGCAGCGCATCGATGATGTAGGCCTCGGGCATGGGCTCCTCCAGGAAGTTTTTGACAGGAAACGTCTGCTGAACCAACAATGCCCAATTCATCAACGGTTGTCTAGGTCACAATTGCCACGCTTGGCTTGGGAAAATGCCACTAGCTCCAAATTCGCTACCGATAGGCGCGGCTTGGCTGGAGAATATGCTCCAGAATGGAAAACGGATGCGCGGGCGAAGCGAGCCGGGAAATTGCCTGCGACCGGATTAGCGCCCAGTCCAGGTTCAGCGACCCCAACCCGGACCTGCTAAACGTCGCCGAGTCACGGGCACAAGACCGTCTGATCGTTTTTGCTTCGGGAAGCCTGCAACCATTGCCGGGACTCATCCGGCCTCCGCTGGACCTGCGGTGCCCAAGGCCGCGGTCAACTCGTGGCGTGATTCCGGGTGCTGCCAGGTGGAGACAGGGCATAGAAGGCAGCCAATTCGGTTCCGCGCTTTGCCAAGGCTGGAGTCCTGGAAGGTCAAAGCAGGAGCGCGGTGCCCTCGGTGTTGGCGCGAGTACTCGGCGTGGTGTCCGGCGAATTGAACACGCCTGATGGAAGTACTTGCCAATGGGCGGGCTGCACCTAGGCAATGCAAGAATTGATGGAGCACACTGCACCTCGACGGAAATTTTGAGAACGGAACAGGCCCAAGTGAGCTTCGCTGACTACGATCCACGAATCATTGCGCTCTACGATACGGATAATCCCGACGGACCGGATCATGACTATTACCGTGCCTTAGCGGCTGAAACCAAAGCGCACCGGATTCTGGATCTCGGCTCCGGCACCGGCCTTTTGACGGTTACGCTTGCCATTGCGCAAAGAACTGTCGTTGGAGTTGACCCCTCACCGGTAATGATGGACTACGCCAGACAACGGCCCAACGCTGAGCGAGTCACATGGATTGACGGCGACGCTTCGGCAATCGACGGCGGGCCGTTTGACCTGATGGTGATGACCGGCAACGTAGCCCAGCACATCCCGGATCCGCAGTGGGCGCAAACCCTGAAACAACTCCGCGCTGCCGCGGCGACCGGGGCCGTGCTGGCCTTTGAAAGCAGGAACCCGTCGACTCGCGCCTGGGAGCAATGGAATGACGAAGAAACCGCAACCCGGGACACGCAATTCGGTCCGCTGACCGAGTGGAGCGATGCGGAAGAAACCAGTGCGGGACTCGTGCGCTTGACATCCTATGCCAAGATTGAGCACTCGCAGGAAGTACTGGTCGAAAAGCTGGACCTGGCTTTCCGCAGCGCCGAGCAGATCAGTGCAGATCTAGTTGCCGCAGGGTTCAAAGTTCGCGCAATTTGGGGTGACTGGCAGAAGAACCGCTTCAACGGAGAACAACCCCTGATGATCTTCGAAGCGGAAGCGATCAGGAAAGTGGCCGGGGAGACTGCTCATGGATAGGCAACCTTCCAAGTTGCCGGTTACCGTGCTTTCCATCGAGCATTCAGCTTGCCTGCAACGGCTGATGGAAAGCAACCCGGGATATTCGCAACGTGTCACCGGTGCCGGGCCTGCATCCGATGCCGCAATTCAGGCATTGAGCGCCCTGCCGCCGAAGGCGCAATCCGAGCAGAAAATTGATCTTGGCCTATGGGAAGGCGAAGAACTGGCCGGATTCGCGGATCTGATCGTCGGCTGGCCCAGACCAGATACGGTCCACATCGGATTGCTCATGGTCGATGGTGCCAGGCACGGACGGGGCCTGGGGAAGCAGATCCATGAAGCGGTGCTCGATGTGATCCAGGATCATCCGTTGATCACCGCCTGCCGGATTTCGATAGTCGATGCCAATGCTGCTGAAGTTGAACCGTTCTGGAAGAGCCTTGGTTATGCGCCGACCGGAGAAATCAGCACCTACGCGGTGGGGGACAAGCAGTCATGGGCGCGCACGTGGTCGCGCCCGATCACCAGCATGAGGAAGGAGAACCTTGATGAGTAGGTCCCCGGACAACATTTTGCTGCACCTTCCAGCAGAGCAGGAGCAGCAAGTACAGGAGGTCTTTGCCCAGTTGGAGATGCGCGGCTTCCCCGCGCAACACCAGACTCCGCATATCACCATTACCTTTTCGCCCAGCATGAGCGAGGTCGTGACGCAGCGGGCGGCAGAATTACTGCCTGCGCTCATCCCCGCGAGCTTCCAACGGGTGGGCACTATTGTCTTTGGCACGAAGCGCAAGCAGACGGTTGCGTGGCTGCTGGAAACCACGGATGCCTTGGAAATGGCAGCCCGGGAAATCAGCGCGCTGAATCCCGATGGGCGGGGACCGCGGTGGACCCCGCACCTGACCATGGGGTTGCGGCTGCCACGCGAAATTGTTCCCGACTATATCCGGGCACTTGAAGAGCTGGCCTCAACGCAGCTCAGGGAACTGACTGCCTGCCGGGCAGCCTTGTGGAAGCCGCGAATACCCGAACTGACGCTCCTGGCCGGAGCAATGCAGCAGGAAAACCGCGACTAGCTGGCCGATGCAGCTTGCTCTTTGGCAGAAGCACGCATGATGCGCAGATAGCCGAACCCGACAAATAAATGCAGCACCGTACCGGCAGTCAAAATGGCTACGCCCGGTGTTGCCAGCACCGAAAAATCGGGGATCCTGCCACACGCCACGCAGGCCAGCCCCAGCATCATGATGGCGGTGCGGATCTTTCCCAGCCACGTGGAAGCTGGCGGGGAGCCCAGGCGCAAGAAGAAATAGGTGCACAGCAGGATCAGGTCGGTGATGAAAATGGCCAGGCCAACCCATAAGGGGATCGCCCCATTGGCCACCAGGGCGATCGCGATAGCCACGATGCCCAAACGATCAGCTATGGGATCCAGCAGGACGCCCAGATGCGAAACCTGATTGAACTTGCGGGCAATAAACCCGTCAACCCAGTCGCTCAGGCCGAAGGCGAGAAGCAGAACCGCTGTCAGTGCCGGTTCGGTATCGGCCAGCAAATAGCCGACGATGGGAACCACCAGGAGAAAGCGAATAATCGTGATGGCGTTCGGAATCGTCGCCCACTCATGTTTGCGTACCGCGCGCGTTTCCACTGCTTTCCCCTTTCCCTTAGTTGAACGATGACGCACTGCGTCGCAATATACAAGGGTGCGGGGCATCTGGCCTGCAAATATGATCCGTCCAGCGTACCGGTGCAGGGAGATTGTTAACGAACTGCGGGGGCCGTCCCGAAGGACGGCCCCCGCAGCCAAAGTTAAAGGGCAGGGTGCAGAATTAGCCCTGCTCAAGGAGCTGGAAGCTTACGCCACCCTGCTCATCCACCGCCGCGTCGAGTACTTTGCCCTCCAAAGCGTCGGCAATCGCTTCATCCACGTAGACTGGGCTGCCTTCGGAAGCCACGACGCCGTCGGTGCTTTCGGGAGCGGGGACAATCTGCAGGCCGAAAGCGGCATCTTCCGGGTGGGTGCTGTCTGCCTGCATGATGCGCAGACCAGCGGTTTCTTCCTCGGCCTGGTTGGTGACGATCGCGGTCACGATCGATGCTGCTTGGTCGGTCAGTGCGAGCACGAGGCTCTCCTTCCGGTTGAGGACATACCAAGTTCAGGGCATGTGGGTGCCACGATTCCAAAAAACGCAACGAATCTCAACACCGCTTAACAGCTGCGCAACATGCTTGGACTTGAACCCCGCCAGCCCGATAGGGTCCGCCCCAACACATAGACTGGCGTTGCCCTGCAAAGGAGAAATAATGCGCGATGCTCAGGCAGCCAGCGGCAGGAGTGCCGCTGGGCACGGAATACGCTTGGCTGATTTTCAACCGCAGGACTTGCCTGCAATCCATGCCTTTGCCGCTGACCCAGTGGTGTGCCAGTACTCGACATGGGGACCCAACCAACTGGCCGACACCCGGGAATTTCTCGCCGATGCACTGCTCGAGCAACCGCATAGGGTCCTGCAGGCGGTCATGCTCGGTGATGTTCTCATCGGTTCAGCGTCGGTGTGGGTCACCGACCGGAAAGCCAAGGCAGGGGAGATCGGCTACACCCTGAATCGAGAATACTGGGGAAACGGATACGCCACCGAAACCGCTGGACTCCTGCTCCGTCGGGGATTCGAGGATCTTGGTTTGGAACGGATCAGTGCAACCTGCGATGCGAGAAACGCAGCTTCCATCCGAGTCCTTGAAAAGACCGGATTCAAGCTGGAAGGACGCCGGGTTGAAGATCCAGACAGTGACGCAGCACGGGCTGAAACCCTGATCTTCAATATTGGCCGAACCTAGCCCTGGGCAGTCTCCTTGCAGGTATATTGGCAGCAACAGCGACGAGGAAGGCCCAGATGAGACTCCATCACGTTCAGTTGCCGATGCCACGCGGCCAGGAAGCTGAAGCCCGCCGGTTCTACGGCGAAGCCCTGGGCCTAAGCGAAGTCCCCAAGCCGCCTTCCCTTGCCGGCAGGGGAGGTTGCTGGTTCCGCGCTTTCAACGCAGATGCCGTTGTGGCGGAAATCCATCTGGGCATAGACGATCCATTCATTCCAGCCAAGAAAGCGCATCCTGGAATGGTCTGCAACTCGGTAGAGGAGTGGGAAACCCTCGCTGGCCGTATCGATTCCATGGGCTATGAACTGTCTTGGGCAGAGCGCGAAACCTTTGAAGGATATCTGCGGTTCCATGCCCGCGACGGTTTCGGGAATCGTCTGGAAATCATGACCCCATCTAGCTAGCGCAAGTACTATCCGGTCAGGAGCCATCGTGGAACAATCCAGCTTTGCAGCAACCAGGGACCATCCCGTGCCAGACGACGTTGCGCGGTTGCTTGCCACCGTTCCTGAATGGTTTGGCCAACCTGAATCAAACGCAGAGTACATCCAGTCCGCGCGGACCAAGGAAACCTGGACCGTTCGCAATGCCCAAGGCGCAGTGCTCGGTGTGCTCTTGGCAGAACGGCACTACCACCACTCCGTTGAGATCCATCTGATGGTGGTCGACCGTGGATACCACGGCGGTGGAATCGGTTCGGCTTTGTGCGCAGCCATTGAAGCCGAGGCGCTCGCCGGCGGAGTGCAGCTCTTGCAGGTCAAGACCCTGGGTCCTTCGCACCCGGATGCCGGCTACGCGAAAACTCGGCGATTCTATGAAAAGCAGGGCTTCCTTCCCCTGGAGGAAACTAGCCTCTGGGGAGCTGGGACGCCCTGCTTGATCATGGTTAAACCGCTACCTGGCAAGTAGCAATAGGATTGAAATGATGCCTGGTTCCAGCGCTCATGCCGAATCCTGGGAGTTCATCTTCCAGTTGTTTCCATCGTGGACTCCGAGCCGTAGACTGGGTGGATCCCGTCACGACTCTAGGAGATATCCTTGACTGAAATTTCAGCTCTCGCCCAGAACCTCGCCAAGCAGCACGCCTCAGGTGAACTGCTGGTCATGCCAACCGTGTGGGATGCCTTCAGCGCCAACATCGCGGCATCCGCTGGCTTCGCCTCGCTGACTGTCGGAAGCCACCCCGTCGCCGATGCCTTGGGCAGTGAAGATGGCGAGAAGATGGACTTCGCAGACTATCTGGCCGCGGTTCAGCGAATCACCAGCAGTGTCGATGTGCCGGTCAGCGCTGACGTTGAATCCGGCTACGGCCTGGATCCGAAGGAACTCTTCGAACGCGTTGCGGCAGCGGGCGCTGTCGGCGTGAATATCGAAGATGTTCTCCACCGTGAAGGCGGCCGTGTCCGTGAACGCCATGAGCATGCGGACTACATTAACGGCGTCCGCCAAGCAGCAGATGCAGCAGGCATCGAATTCGTGATCAACGGACGCACCGATGCAGTGAAGCTGGCCGATAAGTTCGCAGACCCGCTGGGCGAGGCAATCGAGCGCATCAAGCTGATGGAGCAGGCTGGTGCGCGTAGCGTGTATCCGGTGGCCCTGGCCAATGCCGATCAGGTTGCTCAGGCCGTGCGAGCAGTCAGCATTCCGGTGAACGTGACGGCCCACCCAGTCAACGCGCACCCCGCCGGTGACCTCGGAGCCTTGCGTGAGCTAGGGGTTCGTCGCGTGAGCTTCGGACCGCTGTGGCAAATGTGGTTGGCGGAGATGTCCGGCAAGCAGCTCGGAGCTTGGCTCTAGGCCTTCCGCGGATCAGGCAGTGCGCGCCAGGCGGGCGACGGCCACACGCGGGTTGCATCAAGGAACGGCAACCCGGGCACAGCCCGGTACCTCTCAGGACATTTGTGTTCTGTGAATAGTTGGAAAATCTGCCGCCAGGGCATTTCGCCTTGGCGGCAGGCTCCGGCATTGCCGGGACTGGCCCGCACCAAACGGGTGTCAAGGGCCCCTGGCTTTCCGCAGCCGAACTAGTTGCTGATGCCGTAGGCCTTGCTGATGCTCTGGTTGCTTTGAAGTGTTTCGAGCATGAACGCGGCAAGATCATCACGCGTAATGCTTCCACCCAGCCGGCCTGGTTCACCAACTTGCAGTGCGGTCCACTTGCCGAGGGCAGGCTTGCTGCCCAATCCGGTGGGGCGCACAATGCTCCAATCCAAGCCAGAATCTTCCACTAGCTTTTCCTGCTCGGTGTGGTCGGCCAAAGGCTTGGCCAATAGCATTTTGGAGAGGAAACCGATGACGCCGGGAAGTTGCGAACCGGAGTTTCCGGCGCCCAGGGAAGACTGGATCAACCGGCGCTGGGGACCGTTCGCCTGCATCGCGTGGACAACACTGCGAGTCACGCTAGTGCGGGCATTTTTCTTTCCCTTGCTGCCACCCACGGTGATAGCTACGGCGTCGGCGCCGGCAATCGCCTGCACCGCGAATTCAGGATCAGAAGCATCGCCGTTGAGCTGAATTATTTGCCCATGCGCGGTGCGGGAACCGCTTCGCGAGACGACGGTAACTTCATGGGATGCCTGGCGCGCGAGTTCAGCCAGCGCAGCGCCGGTTCCGCTGTTGCCACCGATAATAACGAGTTTCATGAGTTCTTTCCTTGAAGCGTGAAGGCATCAGGTGCCCTGCACTATTCTCCCGCAATACGGTTGAGAGTTTTCATCAGTTTCTTGAAGGTGCGCTGGCCAGTCTCCGACAGGCACACGAGGGTGATGCCGTAGCGGTCTTTGCGTTCCTTTGACAGGTGGATTAGTTCACGATTTTCCAGATCCTTGAGGATCTTTGAAAGGTCGGCGGTGGACAGCCCCGTGGCTGCTTGGAGTCCAGCGAAATCCGCCCGTTCGACCTGGCTCAGATGCGCCAGCGTAACGAATCTTTTGGGCGCCAGAAGCAAGGGATCAAGTTCTTGGTAATTCATGGAGCTCAGCGCCGAATTAACAGGAAGAGGTAGTAGCCAAGCCACAGCACCGGTGCGAGGCCTGCCAGCAGCAGTGCTTCAGGCCAAGGTGCGGTTTCATGATGGACGATGCTTCGCCAAATAGGCAGGAACAACCAGGTGGCAAAAAGGACCAGGATCGTGCGGGCACCGCGATAACGCGGTTCATTGATGCGGCGTTGCCGCGCAGAGAACCAGTGATTCGCTGACAATAAGGCAATGATTGCTGGCGCTACGGCGATCCATCCGTATCCGGACAGCGCCAGCAGTCCTGCCGCCAATGATGCGGCAACGACCAAGATCGCTATCGCATGATCGACGGCCTTGAGTTCTCGGCGGGGGCGGTGGGGGACCGAGCCTAGCAGTTGCTGCGCCTTGCCGGGCGATAGCGGGGTGGATGAACTGGAATCTTGGCTCATGCCTCAATCTTTGCAACTAGTTGCAATATTTGCAAGTAGTATTTTGTTTCAATTCCGTATCTGTTCATGCTTTTTATGATCGGACGGTTGAGGAACTGCTATTCTCGGACGGAGCCAGCTAAACCAACCCACGGCACCGAGGCACGTCAACATGAATGCTTTTTCTGCTCGATCTGAAACAGCCATGGGCCACCGTCGGAGTGCATTCGCGTGGCGACCTGAAGCCGATACGCTCATTGCCTTGGCCACGTTGCTGGCGTTTTCCCTGTGCTACTACGCGGGGACCGCGATTAATAGCCTTTTTCTATGGCTCGGCATCTTGGTCTTCGGAACCTTTGTCCCTCTCTGGACGGTGCTGCACCGGCGCCGAGAGACTCTTGCAGGGGTGGGGATCACGAGAAAACTCCTGCTGGCATCCCTCGCTATTTCCCTGGTGCTGGGTGCCGGGTCCGCCTACCAGCTGGTCACCTTGGCCAACGCCAGTGGCGCCGATATCGCAAGCCATCTGGCGGCGAACTTCTTGGCCTTGTGGGAACCGTTCTTTGTCTTTGGATGGTTGTATCTGCGGTGGGAACGCGCTTTCGGATGGTTGCCAGCTATTGCGCTGACTGGCCTCGGCTTTATGGTTCAGCACCTCGGTTCGGTTCCGGCGGCAGCTGCAGCAGGATTCGGTGCTTTCGCGATCTTGTTCGCGATTGCCTTTGCCATGATGCGCAACCTCGCGGTGTTGTGGCCGCTGTTCTACCCAGTAGCCAGTGGAATCGGGACCTTGCAGGCTGGGTATTCGATGGGATGGGGCGATGCCGGCATCTCGGCTATCGTACTGGTGCTCCAGCTGGTGATCTTCTGGTGGATCGCCAAGAGGGCCAAAAGCCTGCCTGCAGCCTAGCCCAAGGCGCCAGCGGCATAGGCAGCCTGCCCGACATGGACCGAGGCGTCGTCAATGATCGATACCAAGCGCACCCCACGGGTAACCGCCGGGTCCCAGCTTCGATCAATGATTTCGTCGAGTTCTTCCTCGCGCAGTCTTGAGGCGTAGCCGCCGAGCGCGGAAAAGCACGCCTCCAAATAGTCCAGGAGCAGCTGCTGGTCGTTGACGATGATCGAGCGAGCCTGCTCGGCGCTGTGCCCGAAGCCCATCGAATCGCCGAGCTCGCCCAAATTGAAGCGGTCCCGGAACTGCTCCCAGAGTTCAGGCTGACCGCTCAGCGCCGAGAGCTGGATATCTGCTTCGCGCCCTGAATGCCATAGAAGCCATGCAATGGAGTTGGGGTGGTTGCCCGGGTGCGCGTTGAGCTGTTCACTGCCCAGCTGCGGAAGCGCGCGTACCGCGTCAATTGTCCGCTGGGCCAAGTCTGACAGGAGCTCGGAGACTTTCATGATTCCTCGTTCTTCCCGCGATGCCAGTCGCAGGATTCGTTATCGGCAATGAATTCGGCGGCGAGATAGGTGGCAACGGCGGCAGTGTTGTCGCTGGCAGTGCATACCAAGGCGCTGGATGCTCCCATGGATCGCAGCTCTGCAGCGGCCGCCAGGCTGATCGCCGTGCCGTACCCTTGGCCGCGGGATGCCGGATGCACCGCTATGGGCTCCAGCAGCCCTGGCCGTCCGGGACCAGCAGACCAGACCGCTGCGACAGCCAGCGGGTTCATGTCGCTGTCATAGGCGGTCAGGCATTGCCCCTGGGCATAGATGGGAGTACTGGCCATGGTATGCCAGCGCTGCACCGCACGCGCCAAGTCTTCTGCTGAGAAATCGGCGCCGCGAAAGGCATTGAGGTGGACTTCCATCCATTGGCTGGCTTGGGCGGAATCGACCCGCCGAAAGGTAAGCTCCGGCAGATGCACCGGAGTGTCCAGCGAACGGCGCAAGGGAGTCCATGCTTCGCCCGGAACCCACCCGTTGGCCTGCAGGACCTGGCCCAAGGCCGTCGCGCCGCGGGCTTCGATGCTGGCGGATGAGGAAGGGAAGATCCGCTGTTGCGGCGAGAGGAGGTCGGTGTGGATCTGCTCGGCCAGCGGCTGGATGCCGACGTAGTCCGGATGCAGGGCCATTCGCATGAGATCCGGGCCATCGAGCAGGCCAATGGCATAAATCGATTCGCGATCCGCCCAGACCCGCAGGCTTTGCGCAGTGATTTCCAGTCCCCGCATTGCGTACCAGCCCACATCCCCGGGATGCAGCTGCAGGGGCAGGCCATCGCGTTGCCAGCGGGCGAGCTCATCGACGAGGTCGGCAACCTGCGCCGCGGCGGGGGTAAGCATTCTAAGGCCCATTGCCCCATTCAAGCACTGGGCCTGCCATGGGACAAGGGTTCGCGACAGGCAGCGGGCCAGCAGCATCCGCCGGATGCTGCTGGCCCGCTGCCTATGGGCGTGCAAGTTGCATCGGACTACAGGTTGGCGGTGGCCTTCCACGCCGAATGCACGGCACCGTGGATGTAGTTGACCGCACTGGCATCGCCGATGACATCGACGCTGAATCCGGCACCGCGCAACTGATCGGCTACCGGCGCGGCACTGGTGGTGCCATCGGCGTAGATGACCATGTCGGCCGGGGCGCTGAACTGCTCTTCGCCTTCGGTCCATTCCACGGTCTTCTCGGTGATGCGGGTGACCGAGACATTGCGGTGGATCTTGACGCCATGCGCGAGATTCTCCTTGACGGCGGTCCAGCGGCGCGGCATGGCCAGCGGCAAGCCCAGCTGCTGGCTCTCATGGACCAGAGTGACGTTGCGGCCGCGCTCGGCCAGGAACTCGGCCAGTTCCAGTCCCACCAGCGAGCCGCCGATGACTACAACGTCCTTGCCCATCGGCAGCCAGAACTTGGTGAACTGGCGGACGAATTCCGGGGACTTGGTCAAGCCCGAGAGCCGTCCGAGCTTGCCCATGGTGCTCAGCACCAGTCCGGCTTCCTCGGCTGTAGCGGTACCCAGCATCATGGCGCGCAGGGTGTCGCCGGTCTGCACGTTGGGCAGGTCGCCGCCTGGCATGTCCGGCTTCGGGCGCACGGCGCCGGTAGCGACAATGACGTGGTCGGGGTTCAGCTCGCGGATGGTTTCCGCGGTGGCTGGGGTATTGAGCTTCACCGCAACCCGCAGGCGCTTGAGCTCGGATTTCAACCAGCGCAGCAGGCGCTCGTTATCCGGGGTGGTCATGGTGGAGAACCACATGGTTCCGCCCAAGCGGTCGGCCTTGTCGACGATGGTCACCCGGTGCCCGCGCTCGGTGAGCACGCGTGCGCTCTCCATGCCCGCAGGGCCCGCGCCAACGACAACCACATGCTTCGAGGCGCTTGCCGGCTTCAACGGCAGCAGCTTCTCGTTACCCAGTGCCGGGTTCACTGCGCAGAACGGGGTGTCATCGAAGAAGTTCTCCGCCACGCACAGGTAGCAATTGATGCATGGGCGCACCTGGTCAAGCTTTCCGTCGCGCAGCTTGTTGGGAAGCTCCGGGTCGGCCAGCAGCTGGCGTCCCATGGCAGCGAAGTCCACCTTGTTCTGGGCGATCGCCTTCTCGGAAATGTCCGGGAGCATGCGGCCCGCGGCGATCACCGGAATGGAAACATGCTTCTTGATCTCTGCGGCATTCTCCAGGTAGGCCCCGACCTTGTTCGGCAGCGGCCCGTCGGTGAAGTTGTCGAAGGGGTTGCGTCCCCAACCGGTCACGTGGATGCCGTCAGCGCCTGCGGCTTCGAACATCTTGGACGCCTCGATGGATTCGGCAAGGCTCAACGCGCCTTCCTGGCCGTATTCCTCTCCGGCTACGCGCACCAGGATCGCCAAGGAATCTCCCACACGTTCCTTGACGGCGGCGATGACCTGGCAGGCCAGGCGGGCACGGTTCTCCAGCGAGCCGCCGTACTGGTCGGTGCGCAGATTATCGCGCTGGTTCAAGAAGACGCCAAGGATGTATCCGTGCGCCGCGTGGATCTCGATGGCGTCTGCTCCGCCCTTGGCTACGCGTTCTGCCGCGTCGGCCCATGCGGCGATCAGCCAGTCGATGTCCTCTTGGGCCATCTCGTGGTAGCTGGCTTGCTTGCCCTTGGTGGCAGCACCCATCTTCGCGAGTTCCTCGGGGGTGCAGTCGGCCAGCGCGCTCATGGAGTAGCTGTAGTCCGGCTTGTTCGGCGCCATGACTGGACGTCCGTTGGCGGTGTCTACGCGCGCTACCTTGCCATGGTGGGTGGACTGGATGCACAGCTTGGAGCCTGCAGCGTGGATGGCGTCGGCCAGTGCCTTGATGCCCGGGACGTATTTGTCCTCTGACAGTCCCGGTTCTTTCATCGAGGCCGCTCCGTAAGGGAAGGCGATAGCGCATGCGCCGGTGATGACAAGTCCGGCTCCGCCGGCGGCACGCGCGACATAGTGGTCGATTTCCGACTGCTCGATTTCACCGCCTTCGGAAACGTTCATGTCCATAGCGGGAAGGACAATGCGGTTGGCGGTGCTCATAGGCCCGATCCGGCCTTCTGACATCAGGTGGGGAAAATCCGTGTTGCTCATGGCAACATAATGCCGGCGGAAAATGCTCCAATTTCCGCCAGGAGGATCTTGGAATTGCAATTAATGCCACTAAAATAAACGACTTGTTCAAATTCGAGCATGTCATCATAGTGTTAGAAAATGGCATTGCAACTAATTCTAGTGAAAATCCTGCGAAAAGAATTCCTGTTTCTATTGCCTAAGTCAACGATAATCAATTTCCATATGTGGATATTATTGACCGGTTCAACGAATGCGCGAAGTGACCGGCATCACCCCAGCGGTAGGCTGGAAACATGTACTGGGAAAATATCGTCTTCGATGCCGAAAGCCCGAAACAGCAAGGGGAATTCTGGGAGGTCCTGCTCAAATGCCAGATGCTGACCGATAACGCCGACGGCTATGAAACCCGGCTGCAGTTGGCCGGACCGAGATACCTGGATTTGTGCTTCCCCGCTGTCCGGGACCCGGACCGTGCTCAACAGCGCGTGCACCTGATCCTCGGATCCGGCACCCATTTCAGCGAACGCCTTGGCGACGGGCACCCGGATGCCATGGAGTCCAGGCTCGATGCCGCAGGTAACGAATTTCTGCTCCGTGCCCACGACCAGGACGCAAGCGGCTTGGTGCTTGAAGCCCTGCAACTGGCCTGCATTGACCCGGCTGGAGATGCAGAATTCTGGAAGCAGCTGCTGGGCTGGGACATCGTTGCGCGGTCTCCAGCGGTTCTGGCTCATCCATCAGGCGCGGGCCCGCGGCTGGTCCTTGTCCGGGAAGCTTCGCCCAAGACTGCGGGGAAGAATGCGATCCATCTGGACCTGCGTCTAGAACAGGCCGAGAGCATGGAGGACGCGTTGGGGATCATCTGCGCATTGGGCGGCAAGGAACTGGACCCTCCGTGGGGTACGCTGCCATGGCGGGTATTCCAGGACCGCTCGGGCAATGAATTCTGCGTCCTGGCCCCGTCGGCTTCCAACCGGTGACGGATCCGGCAACGCCCCGGGGCCGCCGGGCGCAATTATCGGCACTACCCAAGGAAGAAAGTGCAACCACACCTAGGCAATGAGCACACCGTTGCGGTGATCCCGGGGCAGTCACGCCGCGGGATCGCGGCTCTGGCGCTCCTGCTCGCAACTGCCACCCATTTGCTGGCACAACTGTTCTGGCCTTCGGGGCTGCTGGCGGACGCCACGCAGATCCTGCTGATGCCGCTGTTGGCAGGAACGGTTCTCGCCCTCACCACCTCGCCGCGTGGCACACTGATCCGGTTGGTGCTCATAGCCCTTTTCTTCTCCTGGGTTGGTGACACCTTGCCCCGGTTCATGGACGGCGATTCTGCATTCCTGGCCATGGTTAGCGCATTCCTGGTTGCGCAGTTCTTCTACATCGCCGCTCTGGCAAGATACTGGAAATCCTCGATACTGCGCCATTGGTGGATGCCGCTTCCTTATCTTGCCGCATTTGCCCTGCTGCTGGTCCTCTGCTCACCCGGTGCAGGAGTGCTGCTCGCCCCGGTGATCATCTATGGCTTGGCATTGATGATGATGGCCATCCTCAGTACCGGGCTGGGTCCGATCGCAGGCTTCGGCGGCGCAATATTCTTCCTCTCCGATTCCTTGATCGCGCTGCGCTCATTTGCGGATATCGATGTCCCCGGAATGGGATTCTGGATTATGCTCACCTACGTAGCTGGCCAATGGATGATCAGCTACGCTGCGAGCCAGCGCGAGGCACAGGAGAAGAGCACGGTGAAATGCGAGTAGCCCCAAAGAGCAGGATCCCGTTGTTCATGGTGCATGGCAACGGGGTAGACCACCGTATCCTCAAGCCGCTGGAAGCAGAGCTGGCCAACGCGCAGATCTTCGACTTGCACTACGTCGACTTGCCCGGCTTCGGAACCTGTCCACCGCTAGGGAACCCCGGGGGACTGCCAGAACTTGCAAACTGGTTGGAGGAACTGATCAGGCAAACCGCGGGAGAGGGGCCGTTCGCACTGCTGGGCAACTCTCTTGGCGCCTTGCTCTGCCAGGAGATGGCCGACAGGTTTCCCGGCCAGGCCCAAGGACTATTCCTCCTGGCCCCAGTGGTCTTTCCCGATGCCTCGCGGCGCACTGTGCCCGAAGCGCAGGTAGTCGTAGAGGATCCCGGGCTGCTGGCCCGGATAGATCCCCGCCAAGCACAGCAATTCTCCGATATTGCCGTGGTGCAATCGCAGCAGGCGTGGCAGAGCTTCGCGCAGTGGGTGCTGCCCGGGCTGGACTGCGCGAACTTGCGCTCGATGGCCAAGCTATCCAAGCGCTACTTCCTGGATCCTCTGCCCGTGGAGCGTAAACGCCAGCTGGATATTCCGGTAACCATCCTGTGCGGGAAACAAGACCACATCACCGGATACCGGGATCCCGAGCAGCTATCGCGCCGGTACCCCTCGATGAGGATCCGCGTGCTTGATTCTGCAGGGCATAACGTGCACCTTGAGCAGCCCGAGCAGGCCGCGGCCGAATTGCGGGACTGGGCCCACCGCACGGGCCGCATGAACGAGCCGGCTTGAGCCGGGGAAAATCCGCATGCTGGTGTGCCGCAACGATCCATGAAAACTTGAGGAATCGCTGGCACCCGGCTACATTTCGAATCAGCAAGTACGGATTCGCTTGAGCATGAAGGAATATGGCATGGAAGAGACTCTCCTGCTGCGCGAGCTGTCGAGCGTGGATGAAGTGCCTGACCTGCTCGACATTTGGCGCAGTTCGGTGGAACGCCGGGGAGACTTCCTCTCGGCTGCTGATATTGATGCGGTGGCCGTCGCCCTGGAAGCTGTCTATAGCCAATCGGTCTCAGTCAGGATTGCCCAGCATGGTCGACGCATTGTTGGCTTTGCGGCATGGAGCAGTACACGCATCGAACTGCTCTGGGTGAGGCACACTGATCGCCAGAAGGGTGTGGGCCGCATCCTGCTGGATGAAATCATCGCCAGCATTCCCGGGATCAGCGTTCATCTCGATTGCCAGCGCCAGCCTGCCATTGCGTTCTTTGGCGACTGCGGATTCGTGCCTGTGCCCGGGGAATCTGCATCGTCGCCGCAACGAGTCGTATTGCGCCACGTGTAGTCTTCAGCCTGGATCGTGGCACGATAGTTTCATGAGTGAAAATAGCCGTGAGATCCGTGAAGTCAGCATCGAACGCGTCGAGGCACGCAAGTACAGGGCCACTAGCCTCGAATCGGGAGCCAGCCTAGAATTCGGCCAGGGCGAAGGATTGCTAACCCCGGTGGAGTTGCTGCTTGCTGCCATCGCAGGATGTTCCGCAATTGATGTTGATGTGGCGACCACCAGGAGAAGCGAGCCTGAGAAATTCGAAGTCAAAGCGGGCGGCTACAAGGTCTCTGAGAACTCGGCGAGCCGGATGGAGGACATCCATCTTGGTTTCGATTTGAAGTTCCCCGATACCGAGGAAGGCCGCAAGGCAGCCAGCATGGTGGAGCGCATCGTCAAGCTTTCGCATGACAAATACTGCACCGTCTCCCGCACCGTTGAACTGGGCGCTTCCGTGCGGAGCGAAGTCATCAACTAGGTAGCGGGACTTCCGGCAATTCCCGGATGAATAAAGGTCAATGGCTGAATCCGCAATAGCTTCCATGGCAATTCACGGGTTTGGACGCAACCGCGAACTTTCTAACATTGCGTGGATCAGTTGTCGGCAAGGTCTTATTGTTCGGAATTCGTTGAATACATCGGGATATAGTCAGCTTTTCGCAATTCGAGCTGTGAAAGTCCAATGATTCAAGCTGGGAGCATGGGTCTTTGCCCTAGTCAGCGGAGAACCTTCATCGTAGGGTCGGACTGTCCCTACGTTGAAGGAGCAGCAATGCAGTCTGAGAACGTTTTAGGCAATATCGACTGGGCGTCGATGCTACAAAAGGTTGGCATCGCGCTAATCATCCTCATCATTACGTGGCTAGTTGCACGCATAATTCGTTGGGCTGCCGCCAAACTGGTGAACAGGGTGAAGTTCCTGCAAAAGCAGGGCAATGACGGAGAACAAATAGGCCAATCCCTGGGCAAGGTCGCGGGGTTGATTGTCTGGCTCTTCGGCCTCGTGGCAATCCTGCAGGTCTTCGCTCTATCCGAAGTGCTATCGCCGGTGCAGGGCATGCTCGGCGGCGTCATGGCCTTCATCCCCAACCTCATCGGTGCGGGCTTCATCTTCTTCATTGGCTACGTCATCGCGAATATCGTTCGCCAGCTGCTGAGGACCGGTTTGGGAACTGTCGATTTTAGCGGACTGGTCCGCAAGGTCACCCCAGGCAACGAACCAGTAGATGAAGTTCAGTCTCGCGAATCCCAAGCGAAGATCGTTGACATCATTGCCAACATCGTCTTCGCCTTGATCCTGCTAGTCGTCGCAATATCAGCCCTGCAGGTTCTGGGCATCGCGGCAATTTCGGTACCTGCCCAGCAGATGCTGCAGCTGGTCTTCACCGCAATCCCGCAGGTCATCATGGCCTTGGCGCTCTTGGCCGTGGGTATCCTGATTGCCAAGTTCGTCGGGCAGCTACTTGAATCCACCCTCCACGGCGTGGGTACCGACACTGTTGTTGCCCAGTGGGGCGTAGTTCCCGAGGGCAAGAGCGCTTCGGGAATCATCGCTGGCATCGTCAAGATTGCTATCGTGCTGTTCTTCGGTGTGATGGCGGCCCAGATGCTGAACTTCCCAGCGATCACCAATATCCTCAATGAGATCCTGGCCTTGGGCGGCAAGATCCTCTTCGGCGCAGCAATTATCGCCGCAGGTTTCGTCATCGCCAATGTGATTGGCCGCTTCTTGGGTGACACTACTGCTTCGAAGATCATCCGCTACACGGCAATTGCGCTGTTCGTGGCGATGGGCCTGAAGTACATGGGTATCGCCGATTCGATCATCAACATGGCCTTCGGCGCAATCGTCATTGGCGCAGCATTGGCAGCGGCTCTGGCCTTTGGCCTCGGCGGTCGTGATGCTGCGGCCCGCACGCTGAAAAAGATGGAGGCCCAACAGGCCACCAATGGCCCGGACTCGACGCCACCGGCATCGAACCCAGGCATCTAACCACGCATCACAAAACCTGAGGGACAGATAAGAAGTCGCGGAATCCAAAACCGGATTCCGCGACTTTTTTGATGCCCGCCAAGCTACTGCTGCGTGCCCCACGGCAAGGGCATGACCGCAGAGCCGCCATCGGTACGCAACCGCGCGTAGGTGTGCACATCGATGCGTTCTCCGGCAACCAGGAATTTGCCCCGCTCGACACCTTCGTGCAGGAAGCCGTTGCTTTCTGCCACATGCTTCGACCCGGGATTATTTGCCCGCAAGCCCAGCTCCAAGCGGTACAGTCCCAGCTCGTCGAACAGGTAATCCACCAAGGTTGCCACGGCGCGGGTGGCCAGCGATCGGCCCCGGTAATTCTGGTTCATCCAATACCAAATCCACGCGTTCCGATTGGCCGGGTCGACCGTACCGCACACCAGTCCCACCAGCCGATCCCGATATGCGACGGCCATCGCCTGCTGGCGTTCCCCGGCCTCCAGCAGTGCGCGCACATACGACTCAGCCTTTTGCGGGGAATCGGCGTCGCCTTGGCGCAACATGTCGGGGTTCGAGGAGAATGCCTCGAAGACCGCTTCGGCATCCGAAAGGCGCAGCCGGCGCACCGTGAATTCACCGTCGGCATGCACGGTTTCCTTCGGTCCTGCAGATGGCTGCGGATGAGCGGCGGCCGTGCCCTTGTGGAAGAGCAGCTGCCAGCGGCCCTGCTCATGGATCCACAGTGAACTGCGTTCGCTGGGGGAACCGGCGAGCAGCTTCCAGCGCAGCAGCACCAGCTGGTCTGAAAGCTGGAGAGCCACCGGGCTTTCGACTTTCAACGCCCCGGCATCCCGTGCCGGCTCCCGGGCCAGCTGGGCAATGATGGCCTCGCGATCATAGACTCGCCCGCTGGCTCCCACCTCGGCGAACCGAGGATGCAAGCGCCGCTGCAATTGCTCCTGGCTATGGCGTTGGCTGGATTCCAAGAGTTCTTGCTCCAACGAGATGATGGTGCTGGATAGCGCAGAACCTTGGGGAAGCACGATAGGGAAGTCATGGAATGCCATGTCAGCAAGTACATCACAGAAGATGACGGAACTGCGTTCAATGAAGTTCGACTTTATGAGCTGCATCATGCTTATAATCGCTGTAATCCGCGGGAGCCTGAATCGACCAGGCTGAGAGGGCACCGAGCCGACCGCTACACCTGATGCGGGTCATGCCGCCGTAGGAAGGAAGCGTGCCCTTGTGCATGTCAACATTGTTGGCGCCGGGATAATCGGCCTGGCCGTCGCGTTCGAGCTGGAATCACGCGCACACACCGTCACCCTCATCGATCCGGCACCCGGCCAAGGTGCAAGCTACGCGGCAGCAGGAATGCTGGCCCCGGCAGCTGAAACGGTCTGGGGCAATGGCCCGTTGCACCAGCTGCTTGCCGCCTCGAATGCCGCCTATCCGCAGTTCATCGAGCGCATCGCATCGGCCACCGGGCAACGCCCGGACTACTTGCAGAACTCCACGCTCGTTGTCGCCGCAGAGCCTGCGGACCGCGAAGCCCTGCACGAGCTGGCCGAACTGCAGATATCCCTCGGCCTGTCAGCGCAAAAGCTGCTGCCCAGCCAAGCCCGCAAGCTCGAACCAGCCTTGGCCGCCAATATTGCTGGCGCGGTCCTGTGCCAAGATGACCACCAGGTCGACCCTCGATCCATCGTCAAGATCCTGTTGGAGCATCTGCGTCCGCACCTGGTCGAGGAACGGGCGCAGGCACTGGTGACCGACGGGAAGCGGACCACCGCTGTGCGGACCGCATCGGGCCGAATCCTCGAAGCGGAGCAGACCATCGTGGCCACCGGTCTTGGCACCCTCGATGGCTTGAACGAACTTCCGCTGCGCCCGGTCTACGGGGACATCCTCCGGATCCAAGGACCAGCAGGCCCGCCGCTCATCACCCGCACCATCCGCGGCATCGTGCACCGGAAACAGGTGTATCTGGTGCCGAGAAGGGACGGTAGCCTCGTCCTTGGCGCCAGCGTCCGTGAAGACCGGCAACAAGCGGTGAACATTGGCGCGATGCACCTGCTGCTGGACAACGCGAGAAAGCTTGTCCCCGGCATCAGCGACTGCACGCTGAACGAGGCAACGGCCCGGGCACGTCCCGCCACGCCAGATGACCGGCCGCTGCTGGGACGCCTTGATCCAGGGCTGCTGCTCTGCACCGGGTACTCCCGGCACGGCGTGCTGCTGGCTCCGCTGGGCGCAACGCTCACTGCGGATCTCGCCCACGGCCACCAATCCCACCCCTTGCACCAGGCTGTGGATCCCCACCGCTTTGCCAACGCAACCTAGACCGCTCACCGAACGGAGCAGCAACCATGACAAGCATCGGCATCAATTTCAATTCACGGCAACTGAACCTGGACGAAGGAACCACCCTTCGCGAATTCATCAGCACGCAAATCGGCAAGGAACTGGACGCCAACTCGGTGGCCGCTGACGGCAGCAAGCTCGGAGTTGCCGCCGCCGTCAATGGCGCTGTCGTTCCACGCAGCGCCTGGAATAGCTACCTGCTGGCCGAAGGGCACAGCATTGAACTCGTTACCGCGGCCCAGGGAGGCTAGGCATGGAAACGCGCAACATCACCGAGCTGGACATCCACAGCGACCCATTCCAGATCGCCGGACGCTCCTTGTCCTCGCGCCTGATCCTCGGCACCGGGGGAGCGAGTTCGCTGACCACCCTGGAAAGCGCCCTGCAGGCCTCCGGAACGGAGCTGACCACCGTGGCCATCCGCCACTTTTCGGCGGCCGGCGCAGGCAACGTGTATGAACTGCTGCAGCGCAACAACGTGATTGCGCTGCCCAACACCGCTGGATGCTTCACCGCCCGCGATGCGATCCTCACCGCGCACCTGGCCCGTGAAGCTCTGGAAACCAATTGGATCAAGCTCGAAGTCATTGCCGATGAGCACACGCTGCTGCCGGACCCGCTGGAACTGCATGCGGCCACCGAGCAACTAGTGGCCGACGGGTTCCAGGTTTTCGCCTACACCAATGATGATCCGGCACTTGCCCAGCGCCTGCAGGACGCCGGGGTTGCGGCAATCATGCCGGCCGGAGCACCGATCGGCTCGGGCCTGGGGATCCTGAATCCGCACAATATTTCCACCATCGTCTCGCGCGCGCAGGTACCGGTGATCCTTGACGCCGGGGTGGGCACCGCCTCGGATGCGGCCCTGGCCATGGAGCTCGGTTGCGACGCGGTGCTGCTGGCCAGCGCGGTGACCCGGGCGCACAACGCGCCGCTCATGGCCAGGGCCATGAAGGATGCTGTGCGTGCCGGGCGCGCCGCGCGGCTCGCTGGCCGGATCCCGCGCCGCGATACCGCACTGGCCTCCTCGCCGGACGAAGGCATGATGCAAACCCTGGTCGGTGACTTCTCGTGAGCCGGGAAGCCCTGGTAGCACCCGGCGCGGAGCTGGAACCGGAAGAGCTGGCGCGCTACTCCCGGCACTTGTCCCTGCCCGGGGTGGGAGAAGAAGGGCAACGCCGCATCGCCAACGCCAAGGTGCTGGTTATCGGAGCCGGGGGCCTGGGCAGTCCCATTGCCAGCTACCTGGTCGCTGCGGGAATCGGCACCCTCGGGGTCATCGACGATGACACCGTCGAGCTGTCCAATCTGCAACGACAAACCATGCACCGGCAACAGGATGCAGGGCGCCTGAAAGTGGATTCGGTGCGGCGGATGGCCCACGAGCAGAACCGGAACGTCCAGATCATCACCGTGGATGAAAAGCTGGATGAATCCAACGCCGTGGCGCTTTTCAGTGAATACGACTTGGTCATCGACGGCAGCGACAACTTTGCCACGCGGTACCTGTCCAATGATGCCGCGGAAATCACCGGCACCCCGCTGGTGTGGGGAACCCTCGTCCAGTTCTCCGGGCAGGTGTCCGTCTTCGATCCGCGCACCGGCCCGATGCTGCGTGATCTTTTTCCTGAAATCCCCGACGCGGACTCCGTGCCCAGCTGCGCCGAAGGAGGAGTCTTCGGCGCACTGTGCGGCGTTATCGGTTCGGTGATGTGCGCCGAAGCCCTGAAGCTCATTACCGGAATCGGGACCACACTGAGCGGCAAGCTCTGGCTCTATGATGCGCTGGAAGCCAGTGTGCGGACCCTCGAATTCGCCAGGGATCCGCAACGTGAGCCGGTGACCGGGCTGGGGGAGTACCAGCCGGTTTCCTGCGCTGCCGAAGGGCATGTCCCGGAGCTCACGGTTCAGCAGCTAGCGGAGCTGGAAGCGGTTGAACCGGTATTGCTGGTGGATGTGCGCGAATCCTGGGAACGCGACATCATAGCGATCCCGCACAGCCAGCACCTTCCGCTCGCGCAGCTCAAAGAACGGGGACTGGGAAAGCTCGCGCACGGCGCTTCGGCGGTCGTATTCGTGTGCAAAACCGGTGCCCGTTCGCAGCAGGCGGCGCGGATCACCATGTCCGGTCGGGATGCAGGCATTGCGGTCTACAGCCTTAGCGGCGGAACCGTGGAATGGGCCAGGCAAGTGCGGGGCCAGCAGGTGGCCTACTAGGGCTCAGGCGCATCTTTGGCGCGCAATTCACCGGTGGGAGGTGGAGGCGCTCTGGCATACTGGCGCTATGACGTTGGGAAAGACGCTGGAGATCCGTGAATTGGAAAGCCAGGACGAACAGCAGGCAATCGATGCCCACCACTTGATGCTTTGCGAAGACTTCGAGTTCTTGCCGACTTGGTCTGCAGCCGAGGACTGGGAGGACTATATCTACCGGATGAAGGCCGGGCGCCGAGGCGAGCACATTCCAGAAGGCTGGGTTCGCTCGGCGCTGTTCGCCGCCTTTGACGAGGGGGACCTGGTTGGCCGGGTTTCCGTCAGATATGAAATCAACGAGAGCCTGTTTCAGGTCGGCGGACATATCGGCTATGGTGTAGTTCCCGAGTATCGTCGCCGTGGTGCGGCACAGGAACTGTGCAAATTCGGGTTGCAGGAACTTCGCGAATCAGGAATTGAACATGCGCTGGTTACCTGTGATTCCGATAACATCGGTTCAAAATCCACCATAGAAAAATGCGGCGGCTTGCTTGACGCTGAACTCCCGGAAATTGAAGTCAACTTTGGGCCTAGCAAGCTGCGTTTTTGGATGCCAACGCGGTTAATCCGCTGAATTCTTTGCGACAGATACATGAAATTCCTGTATGTTCTGACACAGATCAACAGACTATGAGTCTCGAGCGCGTAAACTGGATTGTTGGGTCGACTTTGGCCCCGACTCCACAGACCCAAATTTTCGAGCGGAAGTGAGCCTTCACGCATGTCAGCAAACACCATTACTCGCGATGAACTTCGCAATGTAGCCATCGTTGCGCACGTTGACCACGGCAAGACCACCCTCGTCAACGCCATGCTCCAGCAGACTGGCGCATTCGACAGCCATGGTGAAACCGAAGATCGCGTGATGGACTCAGGTGAGCTGGAACGCGAGAAGGGCATCACCATTCTTGCTAAGAACACCACCGTGTTCTACAACGGCCCAGCAGCCGAGGGCAAGAAGATGACCATCAACGTCATTGACACCCCAGGCCACGCCGACTTCGGTGGCGAGGTGGAACGCGGCCTGTCCATGGTTGACGGCGTGGTTCTGCTCGTTGACGCATCCGAGGGCCCGCTCCCGCAGACCCGCTTCGTGCTGCGCAAGGCATTGAGCGCCAACCTGCCAGTGATCATCGTGGTCAACAAGACCGACCGTCCCGACTCCCGCATCGATGGCGTCATCTCCGACTCCATGGACCTGCTGCTGGGCTTGGCTTCGGACTTGGCTGACGAAGCTCCGGATCTGGACCTGGACGCAATCTTGAACGTTCCTGTCGTCTTCGCCTCGGGCAAGGCCGGCTACGCTTCGATGAACCAGCCTGGCGATGGCACCTTGCCGGATAACGAAGATCTTGAGCCACTGTTCGAGACCATCATCAAGCACGTTCCTGCACCGACCTACACCGAAGGTGAAGTCCTGCAGGCCCACGTCACCAACCTTGACGCTTCGCCATTCCTTGGCCGCCTGGCGCTGCTGCGCATGATCAACGGCACCTTGCGCAAGGGCCAGCAGGTTAACTGGGCCCGCCAGGATGGCACCATGAAGCAGGTCAAGATCACCGAACTGCTGGCCACCCAGGGCCTGACCCGCGTTCCAGCTGACGAAGCTGGTCCAGGCGAGATCGTTGCAGTTGCCGGTATCGAAGACATCATGATCGGCGAGACCCTCACCGACCTTGAGAACCCTAAGCCGCTGCCACTGATCACCGTTGATCCACCTGCGATCTCGATGACCATCGGTATCAACACCTCGCCACTGGCTGGCAAGGTCAAGGGCGCCAAGGTCACCGCACGACAGGTCAAGGATCGCCTGGACAAGGAACTGATCGGCAACGTTTCGCTGAACATCCTGCCTACCGAGCGTCCAGATGCTTGGGAAGTCCAGGGCCGTGGCGAATTGGCACTGGCCATCCTCGTTGAGCAGATGCGCCGTGAAGGCTTCGAGCTGACCGTTGGCAAGCCACAGGTTGTTACCAAGATGGTTGACGGCAAGGTTCACGAGCCAATGGAACGCATGACCATCGACGTACCTGAAGAGTACCTGGGTGCTATCACCCAGCTGATGGCATCGCGCAAGGGCCGCATGACCGACATGGCTAACCACGGCACCGGCTGGGTTCGCATGGAATTCATGGTTCCAGCACGTGGCCTGATCGGCTTCCGTACCCGCTTCATGACCGAAACCCGCGGCGCCGGCATTGCTGCCTCGCTGGCTGAAGGCTACGAGCCATGGGCAGGCCCAATCGAATACCGCATCAACGGTTCGATCGTTGCCGACCGTTCAGGCGTTGTGACTCCATTCGCGATGATCAACCTGCAGGAGCGCATGAACTTCTTCGTGAAGCCAACCGAAGAGGTTTACGAGGGCATGATCGTCGGCGAGAACTCCCGCGCCGACGACATGGACGTGAACATCACCAAGGAAAAGAAGCTCACCAACATGCGTGCTGCTTCCTCGGACTCGTTCGAGAACCTGACCCCACCACGTAACTTGACCCTGGAAGAGTCGCTCGAATTCGCTCGCGAAGACGAGTGCGTTGAGGTTACCCCGGAAGCCATCCGCATCCGCAAGGTTCTGCTGAACGCCAACGACCGTGCCAAGGCTACCCGTGCACGCGCTCGCTCCTAATAAGCGCAAATCCCTCGGCAGCAACTTCTCCGCGCTCTGGCGCGGTGTTGTTGCCGCCGTGGCAGCAGGATTATTCGGGACCGCAATCCACGCCTCCATCAGCTATGTCGGAAACGACATCCCGCTGGTTTGGGGTGTGGGTCTGGCCTGGCTCCTGCTCGGAGTTCTGGTGTACTGGGCTGCGGTTTCTTCATCGAAGCTGTGGGCCGGTGCGCTGGGGTTCATCGGTTGCTATGTGACCGTTGGCCTGATTTCCTATGTGGGCGATGACCAGCTGATCTTGGGCATGGAGTACTACAAGTACCTGCCCGGGCCAACGCTGGCCTCGGCCTTGTGGATGTATGGAATGGTTATTCCATCGGTGATTGCCCTGCTGTGCTCCTTGCGAGTGCTACGCAAGCAACAACGCCAGAACTGAAAACAGAAGGAGCTCTTCCCAACGGGAAGAGCTCCTTCTGTGTTTAACTAGGCGAAACGCAGGCTACTGGTCTTTGCGCGCATTGCCGGTGATATCCAGGTGGTGGGCCAAGAACAACGAGGTGGCAACGCCATCTGGATCCGGATCTCGCATCGCGTAGTCCTCAATCACAGCGCGCAGCCGGCTCATGAGATCCTTCTGGCTTTCTTCATTGAGCTTCAGGCCCAAGCGGATTACCTGTATCTCCTGGGGATCAAGTCCCGCGATTTCCTGCAGGAAGGTGTCCACCAGCATGGGGGCCGCGTCGGGAATGCGCGTGCCCCAGGACTGCTTGGTGCTGCGGTAGGGCACTTCTTTGGCGCCACGGTTGCCTCGGCGTGATTCTTCTGCCGCGAGGTAACCGTTGCTGACCAGGGTTCGCACGTGATGCAAGGAGGTGGCGGGATTCAAATCGAGAATGTCCGCAATTTCCTTGTTCGTTCGTGACTCATGCAGGCACAAGCGCAAGATGCGAAGCCTCAGCGGGGAGCTGAGGGCTCGTGCTCGCGATTGGACAAGTTTATCGGAGGGCATGGAAACAGCATACGCGAAAAGCGCTGAGTGATTGGCAGTTTCAAATCACATGTCGTCCCAAGCGGTATGGGTGTGCCCGCGGCAGCAACACCTGGAAGCAGGAAAATTGCACGGCTTGCAGGCTGCTACTCGGTGCGAGGGGCACGGGGCCTGCGGCGCGCCGGAGCCGGCGGTACCCGCTTGGCGTGAGTGATCGCCGCGCGGGGGATGCATACCAGTTCAGCCCGGGTTTGGATGCTCACCGATTCCTCCGTCACTTCCTGCAGCTCGCCCAGTGCATCGGAAAAATGCTCACCGGCCCGGCCGTCGGCCAAGCGGTAGCGGACAACAAGCCGTTCACCGGGCGTCACATCACTGAAATTAAGCATTTGGAAGCGTCATCTTTTCGTAAGAAGAATTCATCTGGACCCCGGGAAGCTGAAATGTGAATGGTCGATTACGTCACAGCGAGCCAATGGGCGGTCCGATGCATGGGTATCAGGACTAGACTGTAGTTTGAGCTGGTAAAGGATTCAAAGAGCATCTGAGGAAACCACTAGCTCCTGTTGAAACCACCCAGTGCAAGGAAAGGTCTCGGCCCTCGTGACTTACATCATCGCTCAGCCGTGCGTCGACGTTAAAGACAAGGCGTGCGTCGAAGAGTGCCCGGTAGATTGTATCTATGAAGGTGAGCGCTCGCTCTACATTCACCCGGATGAATGCGTTGACTGCGGCGCCTGCGAACCTGTCTGCCCCGTTGAAGCCATCTACTACGAAGATGACGTGCCGGATGAATGGGCCGACTATTACAAGGCAAACGTCGACTTTTTCGACGAACTTGGATCCCCGGGCGGCGCCGCTAAAATTGGTAACACCGGCACTGACCACCCACTGATCAGCGCCTTGCCACCACAGAACCAAGGCTAGGTTTTCACTTTTATGCTTGAGCTCCCCGATTACCCCTGGAACCAGCTCGCCCCATACCGCGAGCAAGCATCCACGCATCCGGGGGGAGTCGTGGACCTGTCGATCGGCACGCCGATCGATGGCACGCCGCAACTGATCCAGCAGGCGCTGGCCGAGGCGGCGAACTCGCACGGATACCCGACCACGCACGGCACCATTGAAGTTCGCGAGGCCATCGTCGACTGGTTCGCCCGTCGCCGCAATGTCACCGGTTTGAGCACCGATGATGTCATGCCAACGGTCGGTTCCAAGGAAATGGTGGCATGGCTGCCGCTGTTCCTGGGCCTGGGTGCCGGCGACATAGTGGTACGTCCAGAGATCGCCTACCCCACCTATGACATCGGCGCCCAGCTGGTTGGCGCGACCCCCATCGCCACCGACGACCTTTCGGATTTGACTGCTGAGCAGCGTGAACGCGTGAAGCTCATCTGGGTCAACTCGCCAGGCAACCCGACCGGCAAGGTCCGTGCTACTGCCGAGCTGGCAAGCATCGTGGCCCAGGCGCGTGAGATGGGTGCCGTCGTGGCCTCCGATGAGTGCTACGCCGAACTGGGATGGGATGAATACGAGGGCCAGGTGCCAAGCATCCTGGACCCGGCGGTCAACGGAGGAAACCTCGATGACCTGTTCGCCCTGTACTCGCTGTCCAAGCAGTCGAACCTCGCCGGATACCGCGCCGCTTTCGTTGCCGGCGCCCCGAACCTGATGCCAACTCTGGTCAACAGTCGAAAGCATGCGGGCATGATCGTGCCCGGTCCAATCCAGCACGCCATGGTGGTGGCATTGAATGACGACGAGCATGTTGCGGCGCAGCGCGAGCTGTACCGGGCACGCCGGGCCATGCTGCGGCCAGCGCTGGAGAACTTCGGCTTGGCCATCGATGATTCGGTGGCAGGACTGTACCTGTGGTGCACCGCTGGGCGGCCAAGCTTCGAAACCATCGGGGCGCTGGCGGAACTGGGCATCGTTGCCGGTCCTGGCGTCTTCTACGGCACCGCGGGGGAACGCCATGTACGCGTGGCCTTGACCGCCTCCGATGAGCGGATCGCGGCTGCCGTTGAACGGTTGAATTCTTCCGCCAACCGGTGAAGATGACACCCTAATTAGCTTGAATGGGTCAAATCGCGGTATGTTCTACGGTGACGACTGACCTTTCGGAACTACACGCTTTCCGGTTAGGAGATGCAATGACAGATACCACATCTGCACAGCTACACTTTGGAGAATCCAACCTCGAGCTGCCAGTAATTCAGGCAGCAGAGGGCAATGACGGATTTGGCGTAGCCCCACTTTTGAAGACTACCGGGAACGTGACCTACGATCCCGGCTTCATGAACACCGCGGCTACCAAGTCCGCGATTACCTACATCGACGGCGACGCGGGCATCCTGCGCTACCGCGGTTACCCAATCGAGCAGCTGGCCGAGAAGTCCAGCTTCATCGAGGTAACCTACCTGCTGATCTACGGCGAACTGCCGACTGCTGATCAGCTGGCCGAGTTCGACAATTCGCTGCGCCGCCATACCCTGCTGCACGAAGAGCTCAAGGGCTTCTTCGGCGGCTTCCCGCGCGACGCGCACCCGATGCCGGTCTTGTCCTCGGCTGTTTCGGCCCTGTCGACCTGGTACCAGGATTCGCTGGATCCGAAGGATGACGCACAGGTTGAGCGTTCGACCCTGCGCCTGCTGGCAAAGCTGCCGGTATTGGCTGCGTACGCGCACAAGAAGTCCATCGGCCAGGCATTGCTGTACCCGGACAACTCGATGAACATGGTCGAGAACTTCCTGCGCCTGTGCTTCGGCACCGCTGCCGAGCCTTACCTTGCGGATCCGGATGTGGTCAAGGCCCTCGACTTGCTGCTGATCCTGCACGCTGACCACGAGCAGAACTGCTCCACCTCCACCGTGCGCCTGGTCGGTTCCTCCGAAGCCAACATGTTCGCTTCGGTTTCTGCAGGTATCCATGCACTGTCCGGCCCAGCCCACGGCGGCGCCAACGAAGCCGTGCTGAAGATGCTGCGCGAGATCCAGTCCTCCGGCATCTCCCCAGAAGACTTCATGCAGAAGGTCAAGAACAAGGAAGACGGCGTACGCCTGATGGGCTTCGGCCACCGTGTGTACAAGAACTACGATCCACGCGCCAAGATCATCAAGAAGACCGCTCACGACCTGCTGGCAAAGCAGGGCAAGAACGAGCTGCTTGAGATCGCGATGAAGCTGGAAGAGACTGCGCTGAATGATGAGTACTTCATCTCGCGCAAGCTCTACCCGAACGTGGACTTCTACACCGGCTTGATCTACACCGCAATGGGCTTCCCGGAGAAGATGTTCACCGTGCTGTTCGCCATCGGCCGTCTGCCAGGCTGGATCGCACAGTGGCGCGAAATGATCAAGGACCCAGAGCTGAAGATCGGCCGCCCACGCCAGCTGTACATGGGTGAAACCGCTCGCGACTATCCCGGCTACCAGGCCTAGGGCGAGTTTCCGGATCCCGGCGGCAGGACCTGTCTTCCCACACAAGTGGGGCGACAGGTCCTTCCCTGTTTTAAGCGGTACTTCGGGAGTATCCTATGAGGCAGAGGGAACGACAAGTGTGCCGAAGAGTCAGGTGGTATGCATGTACCAACGTCGTGGAAATAATTGGTCGCTAGCCATAAATACCAATCAGAATATGCTGATGGCGTTGTACCTGCGCGAACTGTCAGGCGTCCACCCCGCGGAGGCCGGACCCAATAGCCGGCTGGCTTCCAATATCAAGAACCGCAACAAGATCGACGACTCGCATGGACAGCTCAAGCAGGAATGGAGCTCCTGGTGGGATTCGCTGACCGCAATAGCGCCGGCCAAGGAGCCGGCGGCCAGCGATGCACTGATTGAACGGCTTCAAGACGACGGCTACCCGGCCCTGGCCCGGCTGGCCCGCGCGCACTACGGCCAGGCCACGGTTTTTGCCCAGCAGCATGCCCAGGACTTTGCAGAAAACAGTGGCAAGTACGTGCCGCACCGCATGGATGAGCTGGAAAGAATCCTCATCGACCACGGGGTGGAGCACGGCATGCAATCCACCCGCCAGGAAATCCAGCTCATTGACGTGCCCCTGGACGAGCCCAGGGCATGGCTGACCGGCACGGCTACCATCGTTGCCAGTACGTCGCTGCTACGCGACTCCAAGGCCTTCCACGGCTTCATCCAGCCGATGGTGACCATCATCTTCCCCGGCGGATAGCCGAGCAATAAAAAACTGGCAGATCACTTCCGTGATCTGCCAGTTGGATTGCAGGGCAAGAACTAGTTGGCGTGCAGTGCGCTGTTCAGCTCTACGGTCTGGCCGGCGCGCGGCAACGCCTCAACGGCGCCGGTGATCGAATTGCGGCGGAAGAGCAGGTTCGGCACGCCGGAAAGCTCCAGCGCCTTGACCTGCTTCTCGCCCAGAACCACTCGGGTGCCGGCAGTCACGTACAGGCCAGCTTCCACTACCGAGTCGTCACCGATGGAAATGCCTACACCGGCGTTGGCGCCCAGCAGTACGCGTTCGCCAATGACAATGCGCTCCTTGCCGCCACCGGAGAGGGTGCCCATGATCGAGGCGCCGCCACCGACATCCGAACCATCGCCGACAACGACCGAAGCGGACACGCGGCCTTCCACCATCGAAGTGCCCAAGGTGCCGGCGTTGAAATTGACGAATCCTTCATGCATGACGGTGGTGCCTTCGGCCAGGTGTGCGCCGAGGCGCACGCGGCCAGCGTCGGCAATGCGTACGCCGGCTGGGACCACGTAGTCGACCATGCGCGGGAACTTGTCCACGCCGTACACGGTGACCGCTCCACGGGCGCGCAGCTTCAAGCGCGTCACCTCGAAGCCCTCTACCTGGCAAGGCCCGAAGTTGGTCCACACGACATTGGCGAGGTGGCCGAAGATGCCGTCGAGGTTGATGCTGTTCGGCTGGACCAGACGGTGCGAGAGCAGGTGCAGGCGCAGCCACACATCGGCGGTGTCAGCTGGTGCTACATCAAGATTAATGGTCAGTGAAACGACCTTCTGGGTGGTGCCGCGGGCTGCATCGTCCTGCGCGGCGGCAGCGAGTTCACCGGAGAGCCCTTCAGCCTTGGCGAGTTCGCCCAAGACTGGAGCCGGGTACCAAACATCAAGGATCGTTCCATCGGATGCGACCGTTGCCAGGCCATGGGCTGAGGCTAAACGGACAGATGATTCGCTGGATGTCACAGATTCTGAAGTCATACACTGATCGTATCTTTGTTGCCCGGAGTAACGTTGATAAATGACAAAAAAGTGAAGCTAGAGACTCAGGACGTAGCCAGCCGTGAACGAATTGGACCTGCAGCAAGACGTTGCCCTGCTTACCGAGCAGATCATGAACATTGAATCCGTTTCCGGCAACGAGCAAGAGCTGGCCGACAAGGTGCACCAGGCGCTGCGGAAGCAGGCGCACCTTGATGTGCACCGGGACCAGGACGCCATCGTAGCGCGCACCAACTTCGGCCGCGAACGCCGCGTCGTGCTGGCCGGGCACCTCGATACCGTGCCTTTGCCGCGCACCGAGGGCGCCAAGGGCACCGTGCCCGCAGAAGTCATCGACGGGGTGCTCTATGGCCGTGGTGCCACGGACATGAAAGGCGGGGTCGCCGTGCAGCTTGCGCTGGCTGCAGAACTGACCGAGGCCAAATACGATATCACCTACGTCTTCTACGACCACGAGGAAGTAGAAGCAGCCAAATCCGGTCTGGGCCGCCTGGCCAAGAACAGCCCGGAACTCTTGGAGGCCGACTTCGCGATCCTGCTGGAACCGACCGACGGCACCGTCGAAGGCGGCTGCAACGGAACCAGCCGCTTCGTCATCCGCACCCGCGGCAAGGCAGCCCACTCGGGACGTGCATGGATGGGGCATAACGCGATCCACGATGCGGGGGAGATCCTGCAGCGCTTGGCTGCCTACCAGCCCCGGACCATCACCGTTGAGGGCTTGGACTACCGTGAAGGCATGAACGCGGTCCGTGTTGCCGGCGGCATTGCCGGCAACGTGATTCCCGATTACTGCGAGGTGGAAGTGAACTACCGCTTCGCTCCGGACAAGACACTGGCCCAAGCTGAAGCCGTGGTCCTTGAGCTTTTCGACGGCTTCGACATTGAACGCACCGATGGCGCTGATGGCGCCAAACCCGGTTTGGACCAGGAGATCGCCGCAGACCTGATCAAGGTACTGGGCCAGGAACCGAAGCCGAAGTACGGATGGACCGATGTTTCCCGCTTCTCCGCCCTGGGCATCTCTGCCGTGAACTTCGGCCCGGGCGATGCGCTGCTGGCGCACAGCGATGATGAGCATGTGCCGCAGCAGGCCATCCGCGATTGCCTGCAGACCCTGCGTACTTGGTTGGGCTAGCGAGGCTGGGATGATCAGCCTTTGAAGAGACAAAAAATCTCCGTACCGCGCGAATCATGCGGTACGGAGATTTTTTTGTTTCAGCTGCTAGGCCTTGGGATCGGAAGGATCCTGTGGCGCTGGCACGTCGAGGCCGGCTGGGGCGCCGACTATGGCTGCGGCCGGGCCGGCCGGGGCATTCTTCTCCTTCTTCACCCGGCTGCTCAGCCGGCGCGAGACAATCACGGCAATCTTGCTCAAGGTGAAGTTGATGATGATGAAGATGGCTGCCGCCACAATCAGCGCCTGCAGGACGTTGCCGTTAGGCGAGGAGTAGGTGCGGGCGAAGAACAGCAACTCGTTGAAGCTGATGATGTAGCCCAAAGCCGAGTCCTTCAAGATCACAACGAACTGGCCGATCAACGCCGGCAGCATGGCGACCAGCGCCTGCGGAATCTCGATGTGGCGCAGCGACATGCCACGGGTCAGGCCGATCGCTATGCCTGCCTCGCGCTGTCCCTTGGGCAGATTGTGAACGCCGGAACGGACCAGCTCCGCAACGACCGAGCCGTTGTAGAAGATCAGCGCCGCGACCACGGCCCACATCGCCGTATCACCTGACAGCTGCAGGGAACGGGAGAAGAAGACGTTGAAGAACACGATCATCAGCAGCACTGGTACCGCGCGGAAGAATTCGACAATCACGGTGGAGATTCCGTTGATCAGCTTATTCTGCGCCAAGCGGCCGACACCGAAGATCAGGCCGAAGATCACCGAGCCGATGATGCCCAGGACTGCTGCCTTGGTGGTGTTCCACAAGCCCGGAAGCAGGTAGTTCTTCCAGGTGCTGCCTTCGATGAAGTCATCCCATTGCGAAGGCTGCATCTGGTCCTTGGCGGCCAGGCCGAGGACGATCCACGCCACGATGCCCAAGGCAATCAAGGCGCCGACTATGTTTACCGCCAAGATGCGGCGGCGGGCCTTTGGCCCGGGAGTATCAAAAAGAATCGACGCGCTCATCGTGCCACCGCCAGTTTCTTAGAAGCCCAAGTAGTCAACAGGCCCACCGGAATGACGATGATCACGAAGCCCACTGCGAAGGTCAAGAAGATCGGGATCACGATATCTGCGCGGAACTCAATCATGGTCTTCATGACCGAGGAGGATTCCGTGGCAACCGAACCGACCGCTGCGACGGTGGAGTTCTTGATCAAGGCGATCAAGGTGTTGCCCAAGGGGACAATCGCGCCGCGGAAGGCCTGCGGCAGAATCACCAAGCGCGCTGCGGGCAAGAAGCTCAGGCCGATGGCACGAGCAGCTTCTGCCTGTCCCAGGGGAACCGTGTTCACGCCCGAGCGGATCGCTTCGCACACGAACGCCGCGTGGTAAACCGCAAGGCCAAGGACGGCGAGGCGGAAGAAGTTTCCCTGGAAATCGCTGCTGAGCACGAATCCGAGCTGGCCGTAGAGGGCCAGCACGCAGAACAGGATGATGATGGTCAGCGGGGTATTGCGAATCAGGTTAACGTAGCTGGTGCCCAGGGCCTGGAAGCTCCCCACGGGGGAGATGCGCAGCAAGGCCAAGATGGTGCCCAGCACGAGGGCGCCAATGGCAGCCCAGAAAGTTAGTTGGATATTGACCCAGAAAGCTCCGGGAATGTCGTACTCAGTGAATATGGATAAGTAATTCTCCACTGCAAGCCTCTGTCTCGATGGCCGGAAAACCGGCCAAGCGGCTATGGGTCCGGTACCTGCATTAGCTGGTACCTGGGAAACGCAGATTGCAGATGGGGGCCAAACACGCTGCGTTTGGCCCCCATCGCATCAGATGCTGCTAGGCGCAGGAATCCGAAAGGGTTGGCGGGTTGGTTTCAGCGTTCGGCTTGTAGCCGGTGCCTTCGGTGTTCTTGTCCAGGGCCTTCTGCCACTCGCCGGACTCGATCATCTTGGTGATTGCCGCATTGATGTCGCCGCACTTGTCGGTGCCATCAGGCAGGCCCACGCCGTAGTTCTCTTCGGTGAATGGCGCGCCGACAACCTTGAACTTGCCCTTGTAGGCAGGCTGCGCAGCCAGGCCGGCAAGGATGATGTCATCGGTGGTAACCGCGTCAATGGTACCGCCACTCATCTGGGTGGTGCACTCTGCATAGCCCGGAAGTTCCTGCAGGTTGGTGTTCTGGGCGTAGTTGTCCTTGACCTTCTGGGCCGAGGTGGAACCGGTGACCGAGCACAGGTTCTTGCCATCGAGGTCTTCTGGGCCGGCGATATCCGAGTCGGATGGAACCAGCAGGTCCTGGCCGGCGACAAAGTATGGACCAGCGAAGTCGACAACCTTGTTGCGCTCATCGGTGATCGAGTAGGTTGCGAAGATCATGTCAACCTGGTTGTTCTGCAGCATGGTCTCGCGGTTGGCCGACGGTGCCGAAATGAATTCGATCTTGTCCTCGGTGTAGCCCAGTTCGCTGGCTACGTACTTGGCGACGTCAACGTCGAAACCGGTGTAGTTATCGCCGTCCTTGAAGCCGAGTCCCGGCTGGTCGTACTTGATGCCGATGCGGATCTTGTCGCCGTCGGCTTCGCTGTCGCCGGAGCCGCCACATGAAGTCAGGGCCAGGGCTGCGACGGCGGCCATTGCGGCTACAGTGCCGAAACGAGTCTTGCGCATTGTTCCTCCTATTGGATGCGTGATGATGAAATTAGTGGTTGGTGATCAACTTGCCAAGGAAATCCTTGGCACGGTCGGATTTGGGATTGGTGAAGAATTCCTCAGGAGTGGCCTGCTCGACGATCTGGCCGTCGGCCATGAAGATCACGCGGTCCGCCGCCTTGCGGGCGAAGCCCATCTCGTGGGTGACCACGAGCATGGTCATGCCTTCCTTGGCAAGACCCACCATGGTGTCCAGGACCTCGTTGATCATTTCCGGGTCCAGGGCACTGGTTGGCTCGTCGAAAAGCATCACCTTCGGCTTCATGGCCAGTGCGCGGGCGATCGCCACACGCTGCTGCTGGCCGCCAGAAAGCTGTGCGGGCAGTTTGCCGGCCTGATTGGCCACGCCCACACGCTCCAGCAGCTGCATCGCCAATTTCTTGGCCTCATCCTTCTTCATGCCCTTGACCTTCATCGGACCGAGGGTCACGTTCTCCAAGATCGACTTGTGGGCAAAGAGGTTGAAGGACTGGAAGACCATGCCGACATCGGCCCGGAGATTGGCCAGTGCCTTGCCCTCTTCGGGAAGGGTCTTGCCATCAATCTTGATGGTGCCTTCGTCGATGGTTTCCAGTCGGTTGATGGCGCGGCACAGCGTGGACTTGCCCGAGCCCGACGGGCCGAGGATCACAACGACCTCGCCCTTGGTCACTTCGAGATTGATGCCGTTGAGCACATGCAGCGCACCGTAGTGCTTATTGACCCCAGTCAGCTGGACGATAGGGCCTTCAGAAGAAGCTTGAGCCTGATGATCGCTTTTCATGTTGTAGACATTACTTGATGTGACGGCGACTACGCGACCCGTCGACCATGTCACACCTAGTTGTTATCAAACTGTTCTCCAATCCGCGGTAGGTCACATCCGAAGATGCGCAGGAGTAACCGATAGAGTGAAGCTATGGTTCATCAGCGTAAGAGTGAAGAAAATGCCCGGGTCGGGCAAAAGCGCCACATCGAAGCGAGCTGGCCAGGAAAGCAACCGGAAGATCAGCTTGACCACCATCTTCTGGAAAGCCCGCAGGTCGATGTCACGCATAGCGACGTGTGGCGCGTGTTGCGAATCCAATCGGAATTCGTCTCCGGCTTTGGAAATATGGCCGGCACCGGTCCTGCCATCGCGGTTTTCGGTTCCGCGCGCACGGATCCAGGCAGCCCGTACTATGCGATGGCCCAGCGTGTCGGCAGCCGCTTGGCCGAGGAAGGCATCACTACCATCACCGGTGGCGGCCCCGGCGCCATGGAAGCGGCCAACAAGGGAGCTGCTGACAAGGACGGCGTTTCCGTAGGCCTGGGCATTGAGCTGCCTTTTGAAACCGGACTGAATGCCTGGGTCAACAAGGGCCTGAACTTCCGCTACTTCTTCGTGCGCAAGACGATGTTCGTGAAGTACTCGCAGGGCTTCATCGTGCTCCCCGGGGGTTTTGGCACCCTGGACGAACTGTTCGAAGCATTGACCTTGGTCCAGACCAAGAAGATCACCAGCTTCCCGATTGTGCTTGTGGGCACCGAATACTGGGGCGGCCTGGTGGACTGGATGACCAAGACGCTCGTTGCTGAAGGCACCATTTCGCCCGGTGATCTGGACTTGTTCACTATCACCGATGATCCTGATGAAGCGGTGGATCTGGTGCTGCGTGCGCATAAAGAAAACCTGAAGGTCGGCGACCTGGCGAAGGGGCAGTAGGCGATGCCGTTCCTCCTTGTTGCCATCGCAGTATTGCTGGTGGGTGCTGTTGCGCTGCTGCTGTCCAGCCAGCGGAAGAATGTACCGGCAGGTCGCCACTTCGAATCCACTGGGGAGCCCATCACGGGATTGGTAGAGCACCAGGCTTCGTTGCCGCCGGTGCTGCTGGCCAAGAATCCGCGCGCTGAAGATGTGGAGAAAGTTCGCTTCTCCTTGGGCTTGCGCGGTTACCGCTGCGACCAGGTGGATGAGGTGCTCGATGTCCTCGCGGCAGAAATTACCGAGCTGGAGAATACGGTTCGTGACCTTGAGTCACGGCGTGTGATTAGCGACACGGGCGAAAATTAGTAATAATAAAAGATAAGTGTCCCAACTCAGCAGGGAATCCTTGCTGAGGATGGACTAGGCATTCGGTTGTATGCACGGCAAGCGCCAGTGCATGCGTTAGCCACAGACGAAGGGAACAGCTTAATGGCTGCTATGAAGCCACGCACCGGTGATGGACCAATGGAAGTCGCTAAGGAAGGCCGCAGCCTCATCTTGCGCCTGCCAATCGACGGAGGCGGACGACTGGTAGTCGAGTTGAACAACGACGAGGCAACCGAATTGCGTGAGTGCCTGCTCAAGGTAACTGAGTAAGCTTGCCCAAGTTCTAGCTTTGGCCGCACGGGTTGCTGGTGCGGCAATCGAGGACCGACAGAAATGTCGGTCCTTTGTTTTTCCCGAAATCAGCCGCTAGAGGCGGGTCGCGGCCTTGGCGGGAAGGACAGTGGCCACAAACAGGCCCTGCTCGGTAGGGAACAGGTGGGTCTGCAAGCGCGGGTCCTCGCGCAGCATGCGCAGCGCATCTCGGGTCGTGACGGTGGAGGGGCGGCGAACCGCGGGCTTGGCCAGGCGGTGCTCGTCGTAGGCGTTGTTCACTATGATCACCCCGCCGGTTCCGACCAGCCGCTTGGCCTCGGCCACGTACTCGAGCAGCAGCTCAGCGCCGGCGTCGATGAGTACCAGGTCGTAGGCGTGGTCGGCCAAGCGCGAGAGCACGTTCTCTGCGCGCTCATTGATAATGCGGGCGCGGGCCGTGGGGATGCCTGAATCGCGCAGGCCCTGGCGCATCGCGTTGGCGTGCTCCAGATCCGATTCAATCGCGGTCAACGTCATGGCGTTGCCCATGACCTCGAGCATCGCCAGCGATGCGACACCCACACCGGATCCGATCTCCACGATATTGCGCGGCTGGCGCAGGGTGCAGAGCATCTGCAGCATCGAGCGGCCGGCCTGATCGATGCAGCGCACGCCCAGGTCTTCCGCACGTTCGCGAACCGGGGCGACATGCTCTGGTTCGTTGACGTGGTTCTGGGTGTAGGTCCAGCTCGCGAAGAGTTCTGGATTCATCGATGGCATCGGCGGAGGTCCTCAAGGGTTGAATTGGCGGGGCCAGTTCCCATCGTACCTACGTCGTTACCTGAAGTTGTTGAACTTGGAGGTTCTCGCGCAGGGTATTCTTAGCTTCAGCTCAGCTTCCCATTTCATACTTGGAGTGTGAACAATGCACGAAGTGAAACAGTTTCTTCTACGGTGACTGCCGAAACCACGACTCCGACATGGGATCAGATGGTCCAAGAACATGGGCAACGGGTCTTCCGTTTGTCCTACCGTTTGACTGGTAACCGCCAAGATGCCGAGGACCTCTCGCAGGAGGCATTCGTTCGCGCATTCAAAGCCTTGGAAAATTACACCCCCGGAACCATGGGCGGATGGCTGCACCGCATTACCACCAACCTGTTCCTGGACCAGGCTCGGCGCAAGAGCAAGATCCGCTTCGACCGTTTCGCCGAGGGATCCGAAGACCGGATGCCCGGTACCGCGGTAACCCCGGAACGCTATTTCGAATTCAACAACTTGGATGTCGACGTGCAAGAAGCCCTGCGTGCGTTGTCGCCGGAGTTCCGTGCCGCTATTGTCCTGTGCGATATGGAAGGCTTCTCCTACGAGGAAGTCTCACGCATCCTGGATGTCAAGCTCGGGACCGTGCGTTCTCGCATCCACCGTGGCCGCGCCATGCTTCGTGATGCGCTCGCTCACCGCAATCCAGCCAACCGCCCTGCAAAGACCATGTCGTTGCCGCGCATCCCGCGAGGCTTGCGCGCCGCCAGCTAACCCCGTTCATCGCGTGTTCACCGTTGGCGTGGCGCGGTGACTTCGTTAGTGGCACTGGAACAAGGTAATCTTCTTACGTGGATCTTTTTGGTATTAATGGTGGCGAGTTTATCGTTCTCGCCGTGCTGGCGGTCGTTATTCTGGGCCCCGAAAAGCTTCCTGAGTACGCCAAAAAGCTAGCGAACCTGGTCAAGGAAGTGCGGCGCATGGCCAATGGCGCCAAGGAGCAGCTGCGCGAGGAAGTAGGCGACGAGGTTGCCGACATCGACTGGAAGAAGCTGGACCCGCGCCAGTATGATCCACGTCGAATCATCAAGGAGGCGCTTGTCGATGAATTCGACGACGCCGTGAATGCCGCAAAGGGTTCTCCAGCCAAGACCGTGGCCCCAGCACCGGTGCGCACCGCGGTCCCTTCGGCTACCGCGCAGCAGCTGCAGCTGGGCGCCAACGAACCGGCACCCTTCGACTCAGAAGCCACCTAGGCCCAGAAGTCCTCAGAAAGACATCGGCAGCGATCGCCCGGCAAGCCCGCGCGGTCGCTGTTCCAATTTCCCGGCCAATTCACGCATCGCTGCCGCGGCCGGTGCCCCCGGGGTGCTGAGCACTACCGGCTGGCCATGATCCGAACCCACGCGTACGGACTCTTCCAGCGGAATCTGGGCCAGCATCCCAACAGGGTAGCCCAGCTGCTGGCTCAGCGATTCGCTGAGCTTGGCACCGCCACCGGAACCGAAGACCTCCATGCGCGACCCGTCGGGCAGCTGCAGGAAGCTCATGTTCTCAACCACCCCGATCACCTTCTGATGGGTCTGCAAGGCGATGGTGCCGGCGCGTTCGGCAACCTCGGTAGCCGTGGACTGCGGAGTCGTGACCACCAGCAGCTCGCTATTGGGCAGCAGCTGGGACACGGAGATGGCCATGTCCCCGGTGCCTGGCGGCAGGTCCAGCAACAAGTAGTCCAGGTCCCCGAAGTAGACATCCGAGAGGAACTGCTCCAGGGCCCGGTGCAGCATTGGGCCGCGCCAGATCACCGGCTGGTTGGAATCCAGGAACATGCCAATGGAAATGACCTTCACTCCGTGCGCCACCGGCGGCAGGATCATGTCATCAACCCGGGTGGGGTTCTGCGAAATACCCATCAGCGAGGGAATGGAGAAACCATGGACATCGGCGTCGATCAGGCCGACCTTCAAACCCTGGGAGGCTAGCTGGCAGGCCAGATTCGCGGTAATCGACGACTTGCCCACGCCGCCCTTGCCGCTGGCCACAGCGATCACCCGGGTCAGGGAAGCAGGATCGGAGAACGGGGTGCGGCGGCTGGCCAGTGACTCGCGCAGCTCCGCGCGCTGCTGCGGATCCATGACGCCCAGGCTCACCTCAACGCGCTGCACCGCTGCTACGGTCAGCAGGGCCGCGGTGGCCTCTTCCTCGATGGTGGAGCGCATAGGGCAACCGGCGATGGTCAGCAAGATCTTGACCTTGGCGGTGCCATCGGCCAGGACAGCTGATTCCACCATGCCCAATTCGGTGATCGGCCGGCGAAGCTCCGGGTCGTTGACCTTTGCGAGGGCGGCTAGGAGTTCTGGCGTGGTGCTCAATGCTTATTTGCTCTTCCGGTGCTGGCCCTGCTGGGGCTTGACGGTTTCGATCATCCCGGTTTGCGGGTGCGAATTCTTATTGCCGCCCTTTTTCTTCGCGCGCAGGTGCAGCTCTTCGCCATCAGAGGTTTCCAGCAGCTCTTCAAGCACATTGCGCAGTTCGGAACGCACGTAGTCGCGGGTGGCAACATCGCGCAGTGCCAAGCGCAGGGAAGCCAGCTCGCGGGTCAGGTACTCGGTGTCGTACAGATTGCGTTCAGCACGGGCGCGGTCCTCGGTCAGCGAGACGCGGTCGCGGTCATCCTGGCGGTTCTGCGCCAGCAGGAGCAGCGGAGCCGCGTAGGAGGCCTGCAAGGAGAGCATCAAGGTCAGCGCGGTGAAGCCGATGGTGGCATCGTCAAAACGCCAATTGATCGGGGCGACCGAGTTCCAGATCAGCCAGAAGGCGCAGAACACCGTCATGTACAGCAGGAAGGTCGGGGTGCCCATGAAGCGGGCGAACTTCTCCGTGGCCGAACCAAAGAGGTCGGGGTTCGGGGAGAACCGGGGCCAGAAGCGTTGTCGTGCTGCAAGCGGGGTATCCAGGCCGTTACTCTTGCGCTGCTCAGCCATAGCTGGAACTCCTTTGCTGCTGATGGGTGGGTGGGGCGTTGGCTAGTCTTGGGAACGCCAGTCATCCGGGAGGATGTGGTCCAGCACGTCATCCACGGTGATGGCCCCTACAAGCCGGCCTTCCTTGTTGGTCACGCCTACGCTGGTGAGGTTGTAGGTGGCCAAATGGCGAACCACTTCGGTGATATTGGCCAGATCCGACATGGGCTCCAGCTCCGTATCAAGGATATCGCCCAGCGGCTCCGGGGGAGCGGCACGCAGCAGCGCCTGGATGTGGACTTGGCCCAGGTAGCGTCCCGTGGGCGTCTCCAGCGGCGGGCGCACCACATATACGGTCGAAGCAAGCGCCGGGCTCAATTCCTCCAGGCGCACCGAAGCCAGGGCTTCAGCGACCGTGGATTCAGGGGTGAGAATCACCGGAACCGGGGTCATGATCGACCCGGCGGTACCTTCCGGGTAGGCGAGCAAGCGGCGGACATCCTTGGCCTCTTCCTCGTTCATCAGATCCAGCAGCTGGTGCTTGGTCTCTTCGCTGACTTCAGCCAGAAGGTCGGCCGCGTCATCCGGGTCCATTTCCTCAAGCACGTCCGCGGCACGTTCCAGGCCCAGGGCGGAAAGGATCTCCACCTGCTCGCGGTCCGGAAGTTCCTGGAGCACGTCGGCCAGGCGCTCATCTTGCAGATGGGCCGCGATTTCCAGGCGGCGCTTCTCATTCATTTCATGCAGGGCGTCAGCAAAGTCGGCAGGCTTCATCTCATCGTGGGCGGCCACGAAGGTGTCAGCGGACTGCGGTTCATTCTTCGAACCGTGGCTGACCTCGTCCCAGGAGACCAGCACCTTGTTGCGGCGGCGCGAACGCAGTCCCAGCAAATTGGCCGTCGGTTCTCCACGCTGGACATAGTATTCGTTGATTTCCCAGTCCCCGCGACGGGTCTGCGCCAAACCGATGTCCTCGATGACACCGCGACCGGAACCATCAACGAAGGTGATGGTGCGGTCGAACATTTCGGCGACAACCAGAATTTCCTGGCCGCGCTGCTGGAAGCGGCGCATGTTCACCAGGCCGTTGCAGATCACCTGGTTGGCTTCCATAGACTGGATGCGGGTCATCGGAACGAACACCCGCCGTTTGCCGGGGACCTCGACGACCAAGCCCACGCAGGCGGCGGGTTTCTTGGGGCCGCGGGAGACCACCACGACATCGCGCAAGCGGCCTAAGCGGTCGCCCAAGGGGTCAAAGACATCAAGCCCGAGCAGCCGGGCGACGAAGATTTTAGACACTTGTGCGCTCACCCTCCTAGACTATCGCGTTTCAGCCCCGTTCCCGGTGTGCAAAGCCACAGGGCCAGTGCTGTTTCTTTCACCCTCAGCGATAGTTGCTTCACAACTAGGCAGGCTCACAGTAAACCTGTGCACAATATAGTTATGACCTCGCCTCATGGAGTAAATTCGATTAGCACCAGCGGCCTGCCGCGCGGAGAACTGCTTGGACGTTACACCAGCTATCTCGACGCGCAGAAGCTCGTGGATTACCTGGCCGATAATGATTTCCCGGTCGCCGCGGTAAGCATCGTCGGCAATGACGTACGCACCGTGGAGCGAGTCACCGCGAAACTTTCCTACCCGCGCGTGGCGCTGGCTGGCGCGGCCCAGGGCGGCATGATGGGCCTGTTTGTCGGCCTGCTCCTGACCCTCTTCGGCGGTGGCGGCAACGGGCTGTACCAGATTCTCTCCGCCATCGGCCTGGGCATGGCTATTTGGATGATCGCCGGCGTGATCAGCTATTCGACCCGTCGCGGCAAGCGCGATTTCGCGTCCTCCAGCCAGTTCGTGGCCACCAGCTTTGACGTGGTGGTGGATTTCGAGCATGCGCAGTCGGCCCGCATCCTGGCCTCCAAGCTGCCCATGCGTCCGCAGCAGGCACCTGCGCAACCAGTTGCCCAAGCCCCGCAGCAGCAGCCTGCCGCAGCTGCCGCACCGTCGGCCCAGGCAGCCGCCGCAGTGCCGGCCACGCCTGCGCAGCCGGCCGCCGAGGAAGAGCGCAGCTCGCAGTTCCCCGACCTGCCCGATGGGCGTCCCCGCTATGGCGTGCGCGTCAACGAAGCCAAGCCAGCTGCGCCAGTTGAGCCGGTCGAGCAGCCAGCCAAGGACGAAGCGCAAGCACCGGCCGCCGAGGCCAAGGACACGCAGGACCTGTCGCAGGTAGAGCCGCGAGTGGATACTTCGCAGCAGCCTCAGGCCCCGGTCCAGGAACCAGCGCCTCGCAAGGATCCTGAAGCATAGGGACCAGCTAGGCCAAAGAAAGGCATGGGCGCAGTTACCTCGGTAACTGCGCCCATGCCTTTCGCTGGTTAACGCTGCGGGACGAATTAGCCGCGCAACCTAGCCATCCACGCTTCAACTTCCTCAGGCTTGCGTGGCAGGGCAACGCTCAAGTTCTCGGCGCCATCGGCGGTGACCAGGATGTCATCCTCGATGCGCACGCCCAGGCCGCGGTACTCCTCGGGGATCGCCAGATCCTCGTCCTTGAAGTAGAGTCCGGGCTCGATGGTGAAGACCATGCCCTCCTCCAGCTCGGCATCCAGGTACAGCTCGGCGCGTGCCTGGGCGCAGTCGTGCACGTCCAGACCGAGATGGTGGCTGGTGCCATGCGGCATCCAGCGGCGGTGATGCTGCCCCTCTGGATCCATGGCTTCTTCCACAGATACCGGCAAGATGCCCCACTCGGAGAGCCGCTCAGCCAAAACGCGGGTAGCCACCAGATGCAGGTCGCGGAACTTCAGGCCCGGCTTGGCCGCAGCGAAGGCGGCATCGGCGGCATCCAGCACGGCCTGGTAGACCTTGCGCTGCACCTCGGTGTACTTGCCGGACACCGGCAGCGAGCGGGTGATGTCTGCGGTGTACAGGGATTCGGCCTCGACACCTGCATCCAGCAGCAGCACCTCGCCCTGCTTGACGGTTCCGGTGTTGCGGATCCAGTGCAAGATGGTGGCGTTGTTGCCCGAGGCGGCGATGGTGTCGTAGCCCAGCTCGTTGCCTTCAAGCCGGGCGCGGGCGAAGAACGCGCCTTCGACAACGCGTTCGCCGCGTTCGTGCGCGACGGCCTTGTCCAGGTTGCGCACCACGTCTTCGAAGCCGTTGATGGTCGCGGCAACCGACTTGCGCAGTTCGGCGATTTCGTACGCGTCCTTGACCAGGCGAAGCTCGGAAACGAACTCGGCCAGCTCGGTATCCAGGGCATCGCTGGCTTCCAGGTCCTGGCCGGTGTTGATGCGCGAGGTATCCACCAGCGCCTCGATGTTCAGATCCACCTCGCGCACCAGACGGATGCGGATGCCGCCCAGGGCCTGCGGGCCGGAATTCTTGGTGATCGCGATTTCCAGCTGTTCCAACGAATCGGTGGGCATCCCGGTGCGCGCCGACAGCGAGGACAGGGTTGGGCGCGGGCCCACCCAGAATTCGCCGGAACGCGAATTCAAATAGAAATCGGTGGTGTCGCGGCCGGCCATCGGCGCGAAATACAGGGTGGAAACGTGGTTGGAGCCGTGCTCGCCCACGCCGTCATCGGTCGGTTCCATGACCAGTACGGCATCGGGCTCGTGGTCGACGCCCAGGCCGGTCAGGTGGGCGAACGCAGAATGAGGGCGGAAACGGTAGTCCGTGTCGTTGGAGCGGACCTTGAGCGGGCCTGCCGGAATGACGATGCGCTCACCGGGGAAATTCTCCGAGAGCTTGGCACGGCGAGCGGCTGCGTAGCTGGCAGCGGCATCTTGTTCTGGCAGATCAGAAGTGTCTTGCGCCCACGAGGAGGCCATGAAGTCCTGGAATGCCTTGGACGTTGGACGCTGGGAACGGTTGTTCACGCGGTCTTCCAACGGCTGATCAGTGCTTGGTGCAGATGAATCTTGATTGGTCATGTTCCAAGTGTGTCACCATCAGCTGTATCCCAGCAAAGAATCAGCGCAGGGGATAACCTAGGCATATGCGAATCGACCTGCACACCCACTCCAATGTGTCCGACGGAACTGAAACTCCGGCCGAGCTCATGCGCGCCGCTTCGGTTGCGGGCCTGGATGTCGTGGCGTTGACAGATCATGACCAGACCACCGGTTGGGCCGAAGCCGCGGCGCAAGCCGGGAAGCTGGGACTGGGATTCATACCGGGCATGGAAATCACCTGCCAGGATACCCACGGCATCAGCGTGCATCTGCTCAGCTACCTGCATGACCCCACCTACCAGCCGCTGCTCGATGAGCTGGATATTGCGCTGAACTCGCGGATCGTTCGTGCCCGCCGCATTGTCGACCTGCTGGCCGAGGACTATCCGATCAGCTGGGATCTGGTGGGGGAGCATTGCCTGCCGGGTTCAACCGTGGGCCGCCCGCATATTGCCGATGCGCTGGTGACTGCGGGGGTGGTGGATAACCGCAATGAAGCGTTCGCCAACATCCTCTCCTCGCGTTCGCGCTACTACGTTTCGCATCCAGCGGTGAATCCTGCCACTGCGGTGCAATTGGTGCGGGAAGCCGGTGGCGTTCCGGTGTTCGCGCATCCCAAGGCCTCTGCACGCGGACGGGTAGTTCCCGATTCCACCTTCTACGAGATGATCGATGCCGGGCTAGCGGGGGTCGAAGCGCACCACCGGGACAATACCGCCGAGGGAAAGGCCTGGTTGCTCAAGCTGGCCGCCGATCGCGATCTGATTGTCACCGGATCTTCCGACTACCACGGCACCGGAAAGCTGAACCGGCTCGGCGAGAATCTCACCGAGCCGGAAATGCTGCATAGGATTATTGCCCAGGGGACCGGAACTCAAGCCTCGATATAGCTGGTGCTTCCAGGCAAACGAGCCTTCATCACCTCGATGGCCTCGGGGTTCTGGTCAATCAGCACATACTGGCGTCCCAGCTTCGCGGACACCGCACCGGTGGTGCCTGAGCCGGCAAAGAAGTCCAGCACCCAATCGCCGGGGCGCGACGATGCGGCCACAATCCGGCGCAGCACGCCTTCGGGCTTCTGCGTCGGGTAGCCGGTCTTTTCCTTGCCGGTCGGCGAGACGATGGTGTGCCACCAGACATCGGTCGGCAACTTGCCCAGGGCGCGCTTCTCCGGGGTGACCAGGCCGGGAGCCATATACGGCTCGCGGTCCACCTCAGCCGAATCGAAGTGGTACTTCTTCGGATCCTTCACGTAGACCAGGATGGTGTCGTGCTTGGCCGGCCAGCGGCTCTTGGCGCGGGCACCATAGTCGTAGGCCCAGATCAGTTCGTTCAGGAAGCAGTCCCGGCCGAAAATCCCATCGAGCAGCACCTTCACGTAGTGCACCTCGCGGTAATCGAGGTGCACATAGAGCGTGCCGTCCTCGGCCAGCAGGCGGTGGGCCTCGCGTAGCCGCGGCTCGATGAAGCTGAGGTAGTCGTCGAAGGTATCGTGATACGAACGGGCGATCCCCAGCTCGGTGTTGTACTCGCGTCCCTTGAATCCGGTGCGGTCGCCTTCGCCTTCGGCAGCGCGAACCATGGTGCGCTGGGCACGGGTCTGCTTGCGCCCGGTGTTGAACGGCGGGTCCACATAGATCAAGGTGAAGCTTTGATCGGGCAGGGTGCCAAGGATGGAGAGGTTATCACCGTGATACACGGTATTACCCGAAGCTGGAACGACGGATGCCGGAGCATCCTGCGTTCCAGCGTCGGGCAAAGCTGGTTCTTCGGGTAGAGCGAGCACCGCTGGTGTAGGTTCCTTTCGGAAAAGTTGGCTGACCGGTTGGACTGGGGATTAGTCCTGGCCGCCTGCTTCGGTGCTGCGGGTGCGGCGGCGCGGACGGCGTCGGCGGGCAGCGGATGCGCCCTCGGTCGCCTCCTGCTCCCCGCTGGAAGCATGGGTTTCGCGGTGGCGCTCGTTTTCGCGTGCCGGACGGTCCTGCTTGCCCTTGGAGTGGCCGTGGCGTGCGCCCTCCTGCTCGGCGCCGGAGTCCTGCGCACCGCGCTGCTGGGTCTGCTCGCCGTTCACGGTGCGGGTGCGGGTACGCGAATTGCTGCGGCGGCGCGGGGTGCGCGCCGAATCCTCGCGGCGTGGCGAGCCATCGCCCTCAGCTGCCGCGGTCTTCTTGGCACGCTGCAAGCGGCCCTTGGTGCCCTTGGGGATTCCCAAGTCGGCGAAGAAATGCGGCGAGGACGAGTAGGTCTCTACCGGCTCGGGAACGTTCAGGCCCAGCGCCTTGTTGATCAGCGACCAGCGGGGCACCGAATCCCAGTCCACGAAGGTGACCGCGATACCGGTGTTGCCGGCACGGCCGGTACGGCCTACGCGGTGCAGATAGGTGTTCTCATCATCCGGGCACTGCAGGTTGACCACGTGGGTGACGTCATCCACGTCGATGCCGCGGGCCGCGACATCGGTAGCTACCAGGATGTCGACCTTGCCGGCGCGGAAGGCCTTCAAGGCCTGCTCGCGGGCGCCCTGGCCCAGATCGCCGTGCAGCGAACCGGCGTTGAAGCCGCGGTCCACCAGCTCATCGGACAGCTTGGCAGCCGAGCGCTTGGTCTGGGTGAAGATGATGGTCTTGCCGCGGCCTTCGGCCTGCAGCAGGCGGGCCACCATCTCGTCCTTGTCCATGTTGTGCGCGCGGTAGACCAGCTGGCGGATGTTGCGCTTGGTCAGCGAGTCATCATCACCGGGATCCTGGGCGCGGATGTGGGTGGGACGGGTCATGTAGCGGCGGGCCATGGTGATCACGGCGCCGGGCATGGTGGCCGAGAACAGCATCGCCTGGCGTACCGGCGGCAACGCGGCCAGAATGCGCTCGACATCGGGCAGGAAGCCCAGGTCCAGCATCTCGTCGGCCTCGTCCAGTACCACGGTGCGAACCTGCTTGAGGTTCAGCACGCGCTGGCGGTTCAGGTCGATCAAGCGGCCCGGGGTGCCGACAATCACGTCGGTGCCGGCCTTCAGGGCATTGATCTGCTCTTCGTAGGGACGGCCGCCGTAGATGGTGGTGATCGAGATGTTCGAGTGCTTCGATGCCTGGGCCAGGTCGGCGCCGACCTGGATGGCCAGCTCGCGGGTCGGGGCCACGATCAGTGCCTGCGGGGCACCGGGGAATTCAAGATCCCCGTAGCCCTTGTCGCCTTCGCGGATCACGCGCTGCAGGGCAGGGATGCCAAAGCCCAGGGTCTTGCCGGTGCCGGTCTTGGCCTGGCCGATGATGTCGTTGCCGCCCAGGGCAACTGGCAGGGTCAGGGCCTGGATGGGGAACGGGTACTCGATCCCGGCTTCCGAAAGCGAAGCAACGATGTCTTCGCGAACCTTCAAATCGGCAAAGCTCTGCTTGATCGGCTCTGCGATGGTTGGCTCATTGTCTTGTGGTTCGGCCACTGGGGCCGAAAGCGTCGTGTCAGTCACGATGTCTTTGTTCTCGTTTCATGTGGGCACGGTACCTGCTCCATTCCGGCTTGCAACAAGCCAGGAGCATGCGGATACCGCACGAATCCAGCGGAGCCGATCGCTACTTTCACGTTAGGTGGCTTGGTCAAGCACCTGCGGGATGGCGGCCGCTGGGAAGTCGCCATAAAACTGTTTCATCTATCAGCCCATTGCGATCGGGCATCCTATTTACTAATAGGCCAAGCATAGCCGGTTTTGCCCGGAAACCCGGGTTTAGGAGTCTCAGGCCACGATTTCGAAGCTGATCTTGCGGGCCACGGGATCAGCTTGGACCAGCTTTACGCGCACCAAGGTGCCCGGCTGGGCGGAACCGGAAAACTCTCCGGTGACCGGTTCATCGGCCAGCTGCAGCACTCCGGGACGAATCTTTCCATCTTCCTTTTGCTCGGCTGACTTCAGCACGATGGCTTGGAATTCTCCCCCGACACGTGTTTTGAGCACATAGGCTTCGAGCAGGTCGACGGCCGCATTGTTCACCCGGTTGGCGGCAATGCTGCTGGTACGCATCAGCCCGGGCAGCTCTTCCAGGGCCGAGGCGAGCTGCTCGGGGATCGGTTGGCCGGTGGAAAGCAGGTGGCAGGTGAGCAGCACGAAGCGGTCCACGAGCCGGCGCAGCGGCGCGGTGGTGTGCGCGTAGGGTGCCGCCAGTGCCGCTTGGATCAGTTCCTCTTCGGGCTGCCCGGCTATGACCCGGTAGTCCGCACCGCGGAACAGCGCAGCGGCACGATGCATGATCACCAGTTGCTTCGGGTCGCTGACATCCAATGCATGCAGGTACTGCCCATAGCTTTGCGTTGCGTCCCACGGCGTGCCCAGCAACTGGGTCTGGGTGCGGAATTCCTGCTGGTCCGCTTCATCCGGTGCGGGCATGGTGCGCAGGATGCCCACACCGGCCTCGAGCATGATGCGGGCTGCGGCTATGCCGGTGAGCAGGGAAATCTGCGCGTTGTGCCCTTCCAGGGGCAGCGGGGTGCGGCTGACCAGCTTGTAGCCGTCGCCTGCTTCTTCAATTTCCTGGTCCGGCAGGTTCAATGAGGCGCCGCCGCGCAGTTGCTCCTGCAGCAGGCGCGCAGCACCGATTTCGGCGAGCAATTCCAGCTGCTCATCGGGTTCCCCCGAATCCAGCCGGGCCTGGGCGGAGGCGTAGTCGAGCTGGGCGCGGGAACGGATGCGCGCGCGGTTCAGCTGGACCTCGCCCAGGGCGCCATCGGCATCCAGGGAAATTTTCCAGTGGAAGGCCGGCCGGTCCTGGTCTGGCAGCAGCGAGCCCTGGTCTTCGGAAATCAGGGGCGGGTGCAAGGTGATCTTGCGGTGCGGCAGGTAATAGGTCTGACCGCGTTGGCGGGCCACCTGGTCCAGCTGGCTGCCCAAGGTCACGAACGCGGGAACGTCCGCGATCGCATAGTGCACGGTATAGCCCTGGCCGTTTCGTTCAAGGAACATCGCCTGGTCGAGATCGGTGGCGCCGAGCGGGTCAATGGTGAAGAACGGGATGCCGGTGGCGTCTTCTTCGGGGTGCTGGACCTGGGCTACCGCCAGTTCCGCGGCTTTCAGGGTTTGCTCGTCGAAGGGTGCCGGTACCTCGAACTCTGCTTCAAGGCCGAGCAGTAGCTGGGCCAGCGAGTTGGCGGGAACCGGGCGGGGGCTGCGGATTCTTCGTTCAGTCACCCCTTAGCAATACCATGACTCGGTGAGTCAAATCACCATTTGGGCGAAGAAATAGCCGGTTTCGCTTCTAAGCGAAACCGGCCACCAGCTGCCAAGGCGATGCCTCGGCGCGCAACAAGCTCTACTGTGCGAAGCCGACGCGGCGGACTTCTTCCGGGCCAACCTCAACGTAAGCGATGCCAGCAGCAGGCACCAGGACCTCGCGGCCCTTTGGATCCTTCAGTGCCAGAACGGTGCCGTCGGCGATCGCCTTCGAGACCAGCTCATTGACTTCGGCGTTGCTGAGCTCGGATTCAAGTACAACTTCGCGGGCTACATTCTGAATGCCAATGCGGATTTCCATGATTGTCGCAGATCCTCTCGAACGAAATAGGTGTCCCGTATGGGGCCTCTGAACACTAATTTAGCTAGTTTTCTTTCGGGAACTGCGAAATTCCGCGCCAAGCTAAACGGGAGATGAGATCCACGGCGGCATTCTGGTCCACCGAGGAGCTGCTGGTGGCCCAGTAACGCGCCGAAACCTGGGAGAGGCCTGCCAGGGCACGGCCTGCCAGCAGGCCTTCCTCCTCGCTCATGTCGGTATCTTCGACCACGACGCGGGCGATGGAGGAAGCCAGCGAACTGTTGAACTGCTCGATGCGATGGGCGATCAGCGGGTCCGAGAGCACATCGGATTCGAAGATCAGGCGGTACGCCTGGGATTCGCCCTTGATGTAGCTGTAGTAGGTGTTGATGGTGGCGAAGACGCGCTCGCGATTGTCGCTGGTGGAGCGGATCGCTTCATCCAGCTGACGGCTGAAGTCGGCCAGGTGCGAATCCAGCAAGGCGAGGTAGAGTTCGCGTTTGCCGGGGAAATGCTGGTAGAGCACCGGTTTGGAAACCAGGGCGACTTCAGCGATTTCGTCCATGGACGCACCATGGTACCCATGGGCCACGAAAACCTGGTGCGCTGCCTGCAGCAGCTGGCGACGACGCGCTTCACGGGGCATCCGTTGCGGGCGGGTGCCTTTGATATTTTCGAGTTCCGTCATGTCGAATGGGGCCTTTCCAGCTGCAGAGTGATCAGCTCCCAAGTCATCAAAGGAATTCTCGGGTGGATAATCTACTTGGAAGTAGTATTCCATGCTTCTGTGCGGAAAGTGGAAATATGCTGGGGGAAATCAGGTTTTCTACGCTGATTTGGCTTCCGGGGCGGCTGGACAGTTGCCCAGGGCCTGCGTAGTCTCCGATTTCCCGGGCTCCGGCTGCGAGAGCTCCAAGCCGTAGAGGGTTTCCAGGGCCGAGACGTATTCGCCGGTGCGGCCTTCGCCTGCCAGTTCGCGGGCACGCACGGTAGGCACATGCAAAAGCTGGCGCACCATGCGGCGCATGGCCAGCTCGACTTCCTCGGCCGCGGCGCTGCAGCCGTGCTGGGCACGGACCTTCGCGATCTCGGCATCCAGAACGGCTTTGGTGTGCTGGCGCAGCGCGACAATCGCGAAGTCGGCCTCGCGTTCACGCTGAGCGGCGGCAAATTCTGCGGTGGCGTTCTTGACGATGCGGCTAGCCGCGTGAACGGCCATGGCCTGCTCGGTCGGGGCGGCCATGCGCACCGATTCCAAGGTAATCAGTTCAACATCGGGCAGTTCGACCATGGTCGGATCGAAGTCGTGGGTGAGCGCCATGTCGATGGCGATCAGCGGGTGCTTCTTCACGCGCAGCGCTTCAAGCTCTGCACGGGCCAACTGGTGACCGCCGCCGGAGCAGCCAACGATGATGTCAGCTTCGCGCAGGGCCTGCGGCAGCAATTCGTCGCTGAGCGGGAAACCGCCGCGCTTCGCGGTGAAATCTGCGGCGCGCCCGGAATGCGAGTAAACCGAAATGCGCTGGACGCCGCGTTCCTTGAGCAACGCCATGGTGGCGCCAGCGTAGGAACCGGTGCCAAAGAGCACAACATCCTGCTCGGACCAGTCGCGGCCTTCAGTGGCCAGTTCTTCGGCCAGATCGAGGGCCACCGAAACCACGGACTTGCCCTGGGTGCCAAGGTCGGTATTCGAACCGACATCCTTGGCCGCGCGGGTGGCGTTCTGGAACAGGCGGGTGAGGTTGCTGGTTGTGGTCTTCTCTTGCTGCGCCTGGGTCAGTGCTCGACGCACCTGGCCAGCGATTTCGCGTTCGCCGACAACGGCCGAGTCCAGTCCGGCGCCTACGGAGAAGAGGTGCTCAACTACCGGGTCGCCTTCCAGCGTGGTGAGACGGCGGGCCAGGAATTCGGGGGAGAGGTCGGTGCTTGCTGCCAGCTCGTTGACCAGATGTTCTGCTGCGTCCTCCACGTGGTCCACGTCTGCGTAGACTTCGAAGCGGTTGCAGGTGGCCAGCACGACGGCGCCATTGATAGCCGCCGAACCGTTAACGGAGGCAGCTGCCAGCCCGTCGGCCGAAGCACTGATTTGTGCGACGGTCTCCAGATCGAGCTGGGAATGCGATGCGACAAGAGATAAGAAAACCACAGTGACCCCAGAATAGGCCGGAAAATACCGGCAGACAACGCAGGTGTGCCTAAATCCGCATGGTTCCAAGGGGTTAGTTTGCTCACCTTCCCCTGCGGGCGAACGCAGTAAATGGGCTTTTAATCTGAAGAGTTGGCAGAATTGGGGCATGACCCTGTCGCAGAACCATCCGTTGATTGATGGACGTACCCAAGATTCCGCTTTGATCCACGCTTTGACCGGCAAGAAGCCGTCGCATCACCCGGTGTGGTTCATGCGCCAGGCTGGCCGTTCGCTGCCTGAATACCTGAAGCTGCGTCAAGGAGTGAGCATGCTCGACTCCTGCCTTGACCCTGCCATGGCCAGCGAGATCACCTTGCAGCCGGTGCGCCGCCACAAGGTGGACGCCGGCATCTTCTTCTCGGACATCGTCATCCCGCTGCGCCTTGCAGGCATTGGCGTGGACATCGTGCCAGGCGTTGGCCCGGTGCTGGACACCCCGATTCGCACCAGGGAGCAGGTAGCTGCCCTTCCGGAGCTGACGGACGAGTCGCTGGAACCCATCCGCGAAGCCGTGCGCTTGACCGTGGCCGAGCTGGGCAAGACCCCGCTGATCGGTTTCGCCGGTGCGCCATTCACCGTGGCCGCCTACATGGTCGAGGGCAAGCCAAGCCGCGACCACCTGGGCCCGCGCACCATGATGCACACCGACCCGGATGTCTGGGACGGACTGATGACCTGGGCTGCCGACGCCTCGGGCAAGTTCCTGCGGGCGCAGGTTGAAGCCGGCGCCTCGGCCGCGCAGCTCTTCGACTCCTGGGCTGGTTCGCTCTCGCTTCCGGACTACCAGAAGCACGTCGCCCCGTACTCGGTGAAGTCCCTGGACTACGTCCGCGACCTGGGCGTGCCGTTGATCCACTTCGGAACCGGCACCGGCGAACTGCTCACCGCCATGCGCGATGCTGGCGTGGATACCGTGGGCGTGGATTACCGCATCCCGCTGGAAACCGCGATTGAACGCTTGGGCCAGGACGTTTCGGTCCAGGGCAACATCGACCCGGCGTTGCTCGATGCCCCGTGGGAAGTCCTCGAGGCGCACGTGCGCGAAGTGGTTGCAGCAGGCAAGAAGGCCCGCGGACATGTGGTGAACCTGGGCCATGGCGTTCCGCCAACCACCGACCCAACCGTGTTGACCCGTGTGGTGGAGCTCATTCACTCGCTGTAATTCAACAGGTCTAAGCTAGGTTTAACGCTGTGTTCCAACTGGCCCTCGAGGCCATGGGCAGGGAACAGGGCATCGGCATATTGTGAAGGTAGAAGGTGCTAGGCACGTGAGCAAGGAACAGCGCAATCTGCGCGCAGGGGATTCAGCTGAAGCCACCGGCGCGTCCAAACCGCGACGCGATATTGCCAACGATGCCGCAGCGCATGCCTTGCGCCTGCTGGAAAAGGTGCGCAGCGCCAGCGAAGCACGCCTAGCGAAGAGCGAATCGGCCGATCAGGCCCAGAAGCCATTGGCCCCGCATGCGGTGGTGATCGGTGGCGGCATCGCCGGCCTGGTCGCTGCCCGTGAACTTCGCCAGACCGGACACGAAGTGACCGTGCTGGAAGCAACCGCGAACTTCGGTGGCTGCGTGCGCACCACCGAAGTTGCCGGCATGGAGATTGATGCTGGCGCGGAATCCTTCGCCCTGCGTGGCGGCATTGTTTCCTCCTACCTCGACGAGCTGGATCTAGGCGGGCAGATCGCCAGGACCTCCGGAGAGCGGGCCTGGCTCATCCAGGGGGAAGAGCAGGAAATTCATGCTCACCAGATGCCTGCCACCGCAATGCTGGGCATCCCGGGCAATGTGCGCACCGACGAGGTGCGCGGCATCATTGGCCGACCGGCCACCGTGCGTGCCGCAGCGGATCTGATCACGCCCATGAACAAGAAGTGGGCCACGGAGAACCTGACCATCGCTGAAGTGGTCCGTTCCCGCATGGGACAGGCGGTACTGGACCAGCTGGTGGCCCCGGTCATCAACGGCGTCTATTCCACCGACCCTGCCAAGATTTCCATTGACGCCGCCGCGCCTGGCCTGCGCCAAGCCATGCAGGAGACCGGTTCGCTGGCCCGCGCCGTCACCCGGCTGCAGGCTTCGGCTCCGGCTGGTTCCCGTGTGGCTGGCCTCAACGGCGGCATGTACACCATGGTCGAAGCCCTGGTGTCCCAGCTGGAGCAGGCTGGCGTTGCGCTGGTGCGCAATTCGCCGGTGACCTCCTTGCGCCACGATGCGCAGTCGCCAACTCCGTATGCAGTCACGACCTTGGGCCATGAACTGCTCGCTGACCGGGTAGTTCTCGCGACGCCGGCAGAGCCGGCACTGGACCTGCTGAACCCCCTGCTGGCACCAGAAGAGCGGATCGCCGGCGAAAGCGGTGCCAATGCCATTGCCTTGGCGATCCTGGTGGTCGATAAGCCGGAACTCGATGATGCCCCGCGCGGATCGGGTGTGCTGGTCTCCAGGAACGCCCCGCTGACGGCCAAGGCGCTGACCCATTCCACGGCCAAGTGGCCCTGGCTCGCCGCAGAGGCCGGCCCTGGCACCCACGTACTGCGCCTGTCCTTTGGACGAATCGGCGAACATGAGCAACTTGTCGAATCCGGAGATGATTCAGCTCTCATCGACCAGGCAATCAAAGATGCTTCAAAGATTCTCGGTGTTCAATTGCATCTTGATGATGTCTTGGGAAGCACCGTTTCACGCTTCAGCGACATGGTTCCGCTGCAGGGCCAGGCCGCTACCACGCGCCGCGCGCAACTGCAGCGCAGCCTGTCGGGCTTCGAAGGGCTCGATGTGGTTGGCGCATGGATTGCCGGCACCGGACTGGCGCGAGTTATCGCCCAAGCCCGCAGTGCCGTCGCGATCAGCGCCCGCTAACCGCACCCGGGCCAACTATCCTGGACTTTTGTCCGAAACCAGATCAAGGAGAATATCAAGTGAGCAACGCACCGGAGCATAATTCCCCAGTAATTCGTGAACGCGAAAATGCAGGAGAAAACCCGACGTTCTTCTACACTCTCTGGACCATTTTCAAGCGTTCGGAAATTGTCGAGCGTTCCGAGGCTGCTGCCGCTGAATTCGATGCGCTGGTCGCCGAGCTGGCCGCCGAAGGCGCCACCGTGCGCGGCATCTACGACGTTTCGGCCATGCGCGAGGACGCTGACGTGATGTTCTGGGTGCACGGGCCATCGGCCCAGCTGCTGCAGGCATCGATGCGCAAGATCCGCCGTTCGGCCCTGCTGGCCGGCACCGAAATCGTTTACTCCACCATGGCCGTGCACCGTGAAGCGGAATTCGCCAAGGACCACTCGCCAGCGTTCGCGCGCGGCCTGGATCCGAAGGAATGGATGACCGTTTACCCATTCGTCCGCTCCACCGAGTGGTACACCCTGGATCCGGCGGCCCGCGGCAAGATGCTGCGCGACCACGGCATCCTGGGCCGCGAATTCCCGAACGTGCTGGCCAACACCGTAGCGGCCTTCTCCTTCGGCGACTACGAATGGCAGATCTGCCTCGAAGCCGACGACATGATCGATCTCGTCGACATGATGCGCCACCTGCGCTACACCGAAGCTCGCCACCATGTGCGTGAGGAGACTCCGTTCTACACCGGCCGCCGCATCTCGGCAGCTGAAGCGCTAGAGGTACTGAAGTGAGCCAGGCCTTTGACCCCCGCGAGGGATATGACCGCAACGGCCAGATGATTCCCAAGTCCTACGATGCCATCTTGCTGGCATCCTTCGGCGGACCGGAAGGGCAGGATGATGTCATCCCGTTCCTGCGCAAGGTCACCGAGGGCCGCGGCATCCCTGACGAGCGCCTGGAAGAAGTTGCGGTGCACTACCGCAAGAACGGCGGCGTCTCGCCAATCAACGCGCAGAACCGTGCACTGAAGGCCGCGCTGGAGGCAGAGCTGGCTACCCGCGGCATCGACCTGCCCATTTACTGGGGCAACCGCAACTGGCACCCGTTTATCGACGACACCCTCAAGCAGCTGGCTGCCGACGGCCACCGCAAGGTGCTGCTTATGGGCACCGGCGCCTACTCCGGCTACTCGGCCTGCCGCCAGTACCGCGAGGATGCGGGCATGGGCCTAGTCAACACCGGGCTGGACGGTGTGGTGGAAGTGGACAAGCTGCGCCAGTTCTTCGACACTCCTGCCTTCGTGACGCCCTTTGCGCAGTCCTTGCGTTCCTCGCTGGCCAATGTGCGTGCGCAGCTGGCCGAAGCGGGCAAGGAAGACGGGGCGATCAAGATCGTCTTCGTCACCCACTCCATTCCGATGGCCGACGCCGAGGCCGCAGGACCCGAAGGTATCCGGGCCGCAGGCTACGGGAATCTCTACACCAGCCAGCACCAGGCGGTGGCCAACTACATCCTGTCCCAGGTGGAGGAGGCCAAGGGCCTGGAGCACAGCCTGGTCTACCAGTCCCGCTCCGGGGCACCGCATGTGCCATGGCTGGAACCGGATATCAACGACGCGCTGGAAGAGGATGCCGCAGCCGGTGTCGCCGGCGTCGTGGTCGTGCCCATCGGCTTCATCTCGGACCACATGGAAGTCATGTGGGATCTGGATACCGAAGCCAAGGACAGCTGCGCCCAACTGGGCCTGGCCTTTGACCGCGTCGCCACCCCGGGCACCCACCAGGCGTTCATCTCCGGACTGGTGGACTTGGTCGAAGAACGCCTGGCCGGCCCCGATGGCAAGGCCCTGCGCGCCGGCCGCACCTCGGTTCTCGAATGCGGCCCATGGTTTGATGTCTGCCGTCCGGGCTGCTGCGAGAAGCGCGCCCTGGACGGAACCTTGCGCCCGACCATCGGCGCAGTCGATTCAGAAGTTGGTGTACCCCAGCCATGACCGAAGCATTTCGCGTAGGAACGCGCGGCAGCGCGCTGGCGACCACCCAGACCGGATGGGCCGCGCAGAAGCTGGCCGGGATTTCCGGGTTGGCCGCGCAGACCGTGCTGGTCAAGACCGAAGGCGATGTGGTGACCGGCTCGCTGGCCACCCTCGGAGGCACCGGCGTCTTCGCCGCCGCGCTGCGCCAGCACCTGCTCGATTCCGGCTGCGACCTGGCCGTGCACTCGCTCAAGGACCTGCCCACTGCGCAGCCCGAGGGCTTGGTCCTGGCCTCGATCCCGCCGCGCGAGGATGTCCGCGATGCCCTGTGCTCGCGCGACTCGCTGGGCTTGGACCAGCTGCCCCAGGGTGCGAAGATCGGTACCGGTTCGCCGCGCCGTGCAGCCCAGCTGCTGGCCTACCGCAGCGACTTCGAGATTGTCGATATCCGCGGCAACGTCCCCACCCGCTTAGGCCGGGTCAAGGGTGTCGGGAAGACGCTGGATGATGGCAGCGTGGGCCGCGGCACCCAGGGTGACCTGGACGCGGTGATCCTGGCAGCTGCCGGGATGCGCCGCCTGGGCTTGGACAAGCACATCACCGAGTACCTGGATCCCTCCATCATGCTGCCCGCCCCGGGCCAGGGCGCCTTGGCGCTGGAAACCCGTACCGCGGGCACCGGCCACGGCGCATTGGATGCGGCTCTGGCGCAGTTCGATGATGCCGCCACCCGCATGCAGGTGGAGGCCGAACGTGCGCTGCTCTCCGAATTGGAAGCCGGCTGTGCTGCCCCGATTGGCGCCTTGGCCCATATCGAGGGCGATGAGCTGGTCCTCGAAGCGGTGGCCTGCAACCCCGATGGCTCGCAGACCATGCGCCGCAGTGCGCGGATCTCCTGCAGCACGGCGGATGCAGCACAGCAGCTGGGCCGTTCGCTGGCGCAGTCGATGATCGCTGATGGCGCTGCCGTAGTTGCCGGGCTGGCCTAGTTCCGGACCATGGCTTATCAAGCACTGATCCTGCGCAACCCGGCACGTGCCGCGGCCACCGTGCAGGAATTCGATCGGCTGGGCATCACCTCGTGGTGCGCCCAGCTGATCGAAACTGTTTGGCCCGCCGACCGCAGCGCATTGCAGCGCATGGCCAGCGATCTGGTCGCCGGAGACTACTCCTGGCTGGTCTTCACCTCGGTGAATACCGTCAAGGTGGTGCAGCAGGTGCTGGCTGGAGCGCTCCTGCCGGAGCAGCTGCGTCTGGCCTCGGTTGGAGAGAAGTCCACCGAGGCCATCAAGCGGCACTTGGGCCGCAGCGTGGACTTCGAAGCTGAAGAGCAATCGGCTGCCGGCATGCTTGCGGCATGGATCCCTGAGCCGGGTGCCAGGATCTGCTATCCGCACGGCGATCTGGCCAGCTCCACGCTGGCTGATGGGCTGGGCAAATACCCGGTGCAGGTCAACGAATTCATTGCCTATGAAACCGTGGATGCCCCGGCGCCCGGCACCCCGGTCTCTGAGCCGGAAGCGGCAGCCGGACTCAACGTCCTACCGGCGAACCGGATCGGTGACAGACTGGAAGAACAGGATTTGGTGGTCTTCTCGGCGCCCAGCGTGGTCCGCCGCTTCGTGCAGCTGGCAGGGACGCAGCTGCCCGGGAAGCTGCAGACCATCGCGATTGGCCATCCAACGGCCCGGGCTATGGAGCGTGCCGGGCTGCCGGTGCATGCCGTGGCCTCCGCTCCCACCCCGCAGGGCCTGGCCCGTGCGGCCCAAGATTTGCTCCGGCACCGGTAACTCCGGGACCGGAAGTGTGCACAACGGAATAAGAAGTTATGAGAACTGGAGAAAGAGGAGCCATGGGTTTCCCTCAGCATCGCCCGCGCCGGTTGCGGCAGAATCCTGCCATCCGCCGCCTGGTGGCAGAAAATGAGCTTTCGGCACGCCAACTGATCTTGCCTGCCTTCGTGCGCGAGGGACTGGTCGAACCCAACGAGATCACCTCCATGCCGGGGGTCTACCAGCACACCATGGACTCGCTGAAGGCTGCCGCGGCGTACGCGGCCGAGCTGGGGCTGGGTGGCATCATGCTCTTTGGCATCCCGGAAGTACGCGACGAGAACGGCTCGGCCGGTCTGGACCCGCAGGGCATCTTGAACCGCGGCATTGCCGCGGTGCGCGCCGAGGTAGGCGATGAACTGGTGGTCATGTCCGATGTCTGTCTGGATGAATTCACCTCGCACGGCCATTGCGGCGTGCTCGATGCCCAGGGCAACGTGGATAACGATGCCACCTTGGAAATCTACGGTCAGATGGCCGTGGCCCAGGCCGAAGCCGGCGCCCACATGCTGGGCCCGTCGGGCATGATGGACGGCCAGATCGGTGTCATCCGCCAGGCACTGGATGCTGCCGGGCGCCAGGATGTCTCCATCCTCGCCTACAGCGCCAAGTACGCCAGCGCTTTCTACGGCCCGTTCCGCGAGGCAGTGGACTCCCAGCTGGTGGGGGACCGCCGCACCTACCAGATGGATTCGGCCAACCGCAGCGAAGCGGTGCTGGAAGCTGAACTGGATATTGCCGAAGGCGCGGACATGATCATGGTCAAGCCGGCCATGAGCTACCTGGATATCGTGCGCGATATTGCCGATATTTCCCCAGTTCCAGTCTCCGCCTACCAGATTTCCGGCGAGTACTCGATGATCGAGGCCGCCGCCGCCAACGGCTGGATTGACCGCAAGGCGTCCGTGCTTGAATCGCTGCTGTCGATCAAGCGCTCCGGTGCCCAGCAGATCCTCACCTACTATGCAGCCGAAGTTGCCGGCTGGCTCAAGGAAGGCAAGTAATAACATGTCGAACTCTGAAAAGCTTTTCGCCGAAGCCCGCGAAGTCATGCCAGGTGGCGTGAACTCCCCGGTGCGCGCCTTCGGTTCGGTCGGCGGTGTTCCTCCATTCATGGTCGGTGCCAAGGGCGCATACCTGACCGACGCCGACGGCAAGGAGTATGTCGACCTGGTGTGCTCATGGGGTCCGGCACTGCTGGGCCACGCCCACCCGGAGATCCAGGCTGCCGTGCACGCGGCCGTGGACCGCGGTTTGTCCTTCGGCGCATCCACTCCGGATGAGGCCAAGCTCGGCGCGCTGATCAAGTCCCGCATGGGCGGGGTGGAACGCGTGCGCATGGTCTCCACCGGCACCGAAGCCACCATGACCGCCGTCCGCCTGGCCCGCGGCTACACCGGCCGTGACCTTGTCATCAAGTTCTCCGGCTGCTACCACGGCCACCTCGATGGCCTGCTGGCCGACGCCGGCTCGGGTGTTGCCACCCTGGCCTTGCCAGGTTCCGCCGGCGTGACCGCTGCCACGGCAGCAGAGACCTTGGTGCTGCCCTATAACGACCGCGCCGCCATCGAGGCGGCCTTCGCCGAGCACGGTGCGAATATCGCTGCGGTGATTACCGAATCTGCTCCGTGCAACATGGGTGTCGTAGTTCCAGAGGACGGATTCAACAAGTTCCTGAAGGAAACTACCGCCAAGCACGGCGCGCTGCTGATCCTCGACGAGGTCCTCACCGGCTTCCGCGCTTCCTCATCGGGCTACTGGGGCCTGACCGGCAAGGAAGAGGGCTGGAACGCAGACCTCTACACCTTCGGCAAGGTCATCGGCGGCGGTTTGCCCACCGCGGCCCTGGGCGGACGCGCTGAGGTCATGGACTACCTGGCACCATTGGGTCCGGTCTACCAGGCAGGCACGCTGTCGGGCAACCCGGTAGCGATGGCTGCCGGCATCGCCCAGCTGACCCACGCGACCGAGGACGTCTACGCGCACCTGGCCAAGCAGTCCGAGGCGCTGCAGGGTGCCATCACCGAATCCTTCAATGCTGCTGGCCTGGACCACTCGATCCAGCGCGCCGGTACCTTGTTCTCGGTAGCTTTCGGCACCTCCGAAAGGGGAGTGCGCAACTACGCTGACGCGCAGGGGCAGGAAGCCTTCCGCTATGCACCGTTCTTCCACTCGATGCTGGACTCCGGGGTGTACCTGCCGCCAAGCGTCTTCGAAGCATGGTTCGTCTCGGCGGCCCATGATGATGCCGCAATGGAGAAGATCTTCGCGGCCCTCCCAGCAGCTGCCCGGGCCGCTGCGGCCGCCACGGCCTAATTGCAGGCTCCCGAGGGCAACAGCCAGGGCCAGGCAGGCACCGTGAGGTGCTTGCCTGGCCCTGGCTCATTTAAGCCTGGAAAGACGGTGGGAAACGGAACTGCCCGAGTTCCGTATACGGAACTCGGGCAGTCAAGGTTCAAGCGTTCGGGAATGCCCCGTGGCTGGAAACCGGATTAGAAAGCGGCGATAACGCTGCCGTCGGTCCAGGTCTTCTCGATGTAATCGCGGACCTCATCGGAGTGCAACAGCTCTTCAAGCTTCGCAACAGCCGGGGTCTCTTCGCCGTCGCGCCAGGTCAGGAAGTTGGCGTTGGGGTTGTTCGCGCCCGACTCCTGGGCAAGCATCTCTGCTTTGTCCAGCTTGGCCTGGACGATGTAGTTGCCGTTGATGACCGCCAAGCCGATGGAATCATCGGACTTGTAGTACTGGACGACCTGCTCGGCGTTGGCGTCAGTGATTTCGAGGTTCAGCGGGTTCTTGTCCGCGTTGCCGTTGACGGTCAGCAGGGAATCATCATCGCTGAGGTTCTGCAGCAGCCCTGCTTCTTCCAGGACGCGCATGCCGCGGATCTGATTCACCGGGTCGTTGTTCAGCAGTACCTTGGTGCCTTCTGCGACGTCCTTGGCGTCCTTGAACTTCTTCGAGAAGACGGTCATTGGCTCCACATGAACGCCAGCGCCGTGCGCGAACTCGTAGCCCTTTTCCTTCATCTCGGTAGCCAGGTAGGCCTCGGTCTGGAAGTAGTTGGCATCCAGCGAGCCGTCGGCAAGTCCGGTGTTCGGGGTGACGTAGTCATCGATCTCCATGACTTCCAAGTCGATGCCGGCTTCCTTCGCCAAGTTCTCATCGATGAAGTTCAGGATGTCTGCCTGTGGGACCGGGCTGGCGCCTACCTTGATAACCGTAGGGTTTGCCGGATCCAGGGTCGCTGCAGCATCAGCAGTTGGTTCGCTGCTGCCGCAAGCAGTCAGGGCGAATGCGGTGGCAACACCGGTGATGGCGAGTGCGAGTTTCTTGCGCATAACTTGTCTTTCCTTAGGTAGAGCCGTGAGGCACGATGCGAGTGGATTTGCCGTGTCCTCAGCGGTTCCACGGCTCCGCCGGATAGACCGGCGGAAGTTTTGACTAGCGGTGATCGACCTTGCGGGCGATCGCATCACCGATGACCTGCACCAGCTGGACCATGATCACGATAATCACGATGGTCGCAAGCATGATGGGCATGTTGTAGCGGACGTAGCCGTAGTTGTAGGCCAGACGACCCAAACCGCCACCGCCTACCAAGCCAGCCATCGCGGAGTAGCCGATCAAGGTCACCAGAGTGGTGGTGACGGCCGAAATGATGCCGGGCATGGCTTCAGGCACCAGGACCTTGCGAATGGTTTGCAGCTTGGTGGAACCCATCACCAGCGCGGCATCGACCTTGCCAGCGGAAACATCGCGCAAGGCGGTTTCCACCAGGCGGGCGAAAAATGGGACCGTGCCGATGGTCAAAGAGACCGAGGCAGCGATCGGGCCCAGCGCGGTGCCGATGAGCATCGCGGCGAACGGAATCAGGGCGACCATTAAGATGGCGAACGGGACGGAACGGGTGATGTTCACGATCACCGTGGAGAGAATCGCGTTTAGCCAGCGGACCGGCGCCAGTCCGCCTTTGCCAGTGACATGCAGCAAGATACCCAGCAGCAGTCCGATGATCACGGTGATCACACCTGAGATCAAGACCATCTGCAGGGTTTCGACGGTCGCTTGGCCTACGGCCTTGAGTACGGTGGGGGTGAAGAAATCCATTGCTTACTTGGCTCCCTTCACGGTTACGGCGATGCCGGTGGACTTCAGGTGGTTCACGATTGCATCCAGATCCGCGTCGGGAGCCAGCTGCAGGCGCAAGTGCGCGTACTGCTGGTTGCCAAGCTGCTCGACCGAACCAGCCAAGACATTGACATCGGTATTGAACAAGCGGGCAATGGAAGAGATGACAGGCTGGGTCGCCTGGCCGCCGGTGTAGAGCAGGTCCAGGATCGGTCCTTCGCCCTCGATGCGTGGTGCGTCGCCCGGAAGCGGGAGCAACGTGGAAGCCAAAGTGCCTTCGGCGTTGGTGATGACCTGTTCGATATTGCCGTGCTCCACGATCTTGCCGCCTTCCAGCAGCGAAACGGAATCGCAGGCTTGCTTCACGACGTGCATTTCGTGGGTAATGATCAGCACGGTGATGTTCAACCGATCGCGCAGCTTCTTGACCAAATCGAGGATTTCATCGGTGGTCTTCGGATCCAAGGCACTGGTCGGCTCATCACAGAGCAGGACATCCGGATCGGTGGCCAGCGCCCGGGCGATACCAACGCGCTGGCGCTGGCCACCGGAAAGCTGGGATGGGTACCCTTTGGCGAACCTGGTCAGGCCCACGAGCTCCAGGAGTTCAGCGACCTTGGCATCAATTTCGGCTTTGGGCATGCCACCAAGCTCCAGCGGGTATGCCACATTCTGCTCGGTGGTGCGCGAGTCGAAGAGGTTCGCGTGCTGGAAAACCATGCCAATTCGACGTCGCGCATTCCGTAACTCGTCGGTGCTGACGTTGGTCAGCTCCTTGCCGTTAACGGCAACGGTTCCGGATGTGGGCTGGTCGAGCAAGGTCAAGCAACGGACGAGAGTGGATTTACCCGCTCCGGAATGTCCGACGATGCCATGAATTTTCCCGGTAGGGACTTCAAGGCTGACACCATCAAGGGCAACAACATCCTTGCCGTCTTGCTGGTAGACCTTGCGCAGGTCACTGACTGTGATCACTAGGCGTGTTCCTTCAGATTCTCAAAGGGTGTAGAGAGTACCCTCCATTGAATCATCATCGAACAAAATCGCCCGAATCAAGGGGAAATTACAGTCAAGATTCTTAGTATGAGGCCTTAATGGGGGAGCCTTCGAATATAATTTGTTGATTTGTGACAGAAAATGAACGATTGGCTTCCGCATGGTGGTCGCGAGGCCTGTTGACCCCATGTGAAACGGGGCACAAGAAGCTGATTATTTCAATCTTTACGACTCGGTGATAGGCCAAGCGCCGTCGACAACAGCTTCAGGCTTCGTCTTGCGCAAGTATTTCTGGAAACTTTCTGCCTGTTCTTTCGCCCAACCGATCTGCCAGCCGTGCAGCACCATCGGATCTACTTGCAACTGCGGATAGCGTTCGCCCAGCTGGCGAGCGACCTCGACGCAGGCAACTGCATCGGCCAACGAGGTGTGCGCATTTTCGAGGACTACACCGTAGAACTCGCAAGCCGCCGCAAGGGTGCGCTTCCCCTTGCGGAACTTGTCAACCTGCTTGTCGATGATGAACGGATCGATCACATTGCCCGGGAAAAACGGCTCAAGGTCGTAGCGAACGGCTTCGCTGTAGAGCACTGAGAAATCGTACGAAGCATTAAAAGCAACGATTGGCGCTTGCTCCGAGGCGAACTTCAGCAAATTCAAGATCTCCTGAACGGACTGTTTCGCCGGGGCACCGTCGGCGCGGGCTTTCTCGGTGGAGATTCCGTGAACTGCGGCCGCGGCCTCTGGAATCTCGACCCCGGGGTTTACCAGCCACTCGCGGTTGTTCACCACTTTGCCATCGGCATCCAGCAAGACAACCGATGCCGTAACGATGCGTGCAGTATTGGTATCAACACCAGTGGTTTCCAAATCAAAGCCAATTGCCAGGCCCTTGTGCCATTCAGTCATGGATATAACGCTACAGCCAAGGCGGGACAGGACGGCCCTGCGAATTGCGTGTTGTGGAGTCCTGCAAGCTAATTGGCAGAATAGGGCTATGACATCTGACGCAGCCGAAAAGCCCCTGGACTATTCAGAGGCGGTGCATCGCCTCGCAGCACTCGTCCCGGCAGGGGCGGTGCTCAGCTACAAGGACGTGGCAGAACTTCTCGGAAGCGGGGGAGCACGCCAAACGGGCAAGGCGATGGCAAGCGCGCCGGAAGGGACACCATGGTGGCGGATTATCCGCTCCAACGGTTCCATGGCCGATGCGCTTGCCGAAGCAGCAGAACGGCACTGGATCGCAGAAGAACTGGCAGCACCTGGCCGTCACGTGAACATGAATAGATACCGCTGGAACCCCAACGACTGGGCGTGGGAAAAAATTGACGCGCTGCGTACGGCGCTGGGCAACCCCAAAATGTCCGAGATGGATGATCAACTATGAGTATGGAAGAGACCCGAAGCCAGCCCCGCGAAGAAGCCACCTCGGTCCTTGGCCACTTGCATTCGGTGGAAAGCCCGGTCCTGGTCACTGGGGCTCCGGGTACCGGCAAGACCCATCTGCTCATCGACACCGCGGTGGCGCACCTTGACGCCGGGCTCGATCCGCAGGCCCTCTTGATCATCGGGCCAACTCGACTGACCGCTGCCTCGATCCGTGATGAGCTCAGCCGCCGAGCAGAACGGACTTTCACCGAACCGGTGGTTCGCACCTGGTCGGCTTATGCCTTTGACTTGATCCGCCGTGCCCGCGTTGAAGGACTCTTGCCCCAGCTCGAACGCATTCCCCGCTTGCTCTCCGGTCCGGAACAGGACACCCTCATCGGCCACCTGCTGGAAGGCCATGCCGAAGGCCTCACCGAAGGACCGCAGTGGCCAAGCGAACTGGCGCTGGCAGTAGGGACTCGCGGCTTCCGCAAGGAAATCCGCGAGTTCTTCGACCGTGTTTCAGAGCTGGGATTGGAACCTGCAGACATCGCTGACCTCGGCCAGCAAGCCAACCGCCCCGAATGGCACGCTGCTGCGCTGTTCTACCAGGAATACCGCGACCTGCTGGACTTGGGCAGCGCCGAAGCCTTCGACCCGGCAGGGCTGATTACCCGGGCGGCACAAATTCTGGAAGACAATGAAGCGTTCCTGCACGCAGAACAGGACCGGTTGGCCCTGATCCTCGTGGATGACCTGCAAGAAGCCACCCTGTCGCAGCACCGCCTCCTGGCTCTGCTCGGCAAGGACCGCGCCATGGTCGCTTTCGCTGCACCCGACAGCGTAGTTCAGGGATTCCGCGGTGCCCGCACCGATGAATTGCATCGTTTCGCACAGAATTACGCGAGTGCTGGCGAAGCGACCTGCCTCGAACTGACCCACGGCTATCGAATGTCTGGACAGATCACCGAGGCATGGAAACGGATCGTCAGCCGCGTGCCGCTGGCTGCAGGCTTGCGCGGACGAGCTATTGAGCCGTTGAACGTGCCGGAACACGAACTGTGCCAGGCACTGGTATTCGAGAATTCCACCTTGGAAGAACGTTTCATTGCCCAGCGGATAGTGCATCTGAACCTCTACGAGAACCGCAGCCTCGCTGAAATTGCGATTGTGGTGCGCAACGGTTCACAGGTGCGCTCCTTCAGCCGTTTTCTTGAAGGCCAGGGAATCGGCGTGCAGGTGCCGCCGGCCGAAATTCCATTGAAGGATGAAGGTGCGGTCCGTCCGCTGCTTGACCTGTTGAACTTGGCGTTCAGCGATTCTGTCACCGATGACCCGCTCCTGATGCAGAACCTGCTGCTGTCGCGTTATGGGATGAGCACTGCCTTGGAAATCCGCCGGATCCGCCAGCTCTTGCGCCAGCAGGAAGCCGCAGCCGGCGGACGCCGCTCCAGCCAGGAGTTGCTTGAATCCTGCCTGCGTGAACCGGCAATGGCCGAGAAATTGGGCAAGCCGGGTTACGGATTGAACCGGCTGCTGAAGATGTACTCCGCGCTGCAAGACGAACTGGCCAGCGGAACCGCTACACCGGAAACAGCGCTCTGGGTGATGTGGGAGGCCTCGGGCCGGGCAAAGGCCTGGCGCGAAGAGGCCCTGGGCACCGGCACTGCCGCCCGCCGCGCAGATCATGACCTGGATGCTGTCCTGTCGCTTTTCCAAGCCGCAGAACGTTTTGTGGATCAGCTTCCCGGCGCCAGCGTCCAGCAGTTCATCGAGCACATCTTGCAGCAGGAATTGCCCATGGACTCCTTGGCAACCCGTGCTGCCGGTGGGCAAACCGTCACGGTTCTCACTACCGCTGCCGCTGCCGGAAAGCAATGGCCAGTGGTCTTTATCCCCGGGCTGCAAGAAGGCTCCTGGCCCAACCTCCGGCTCCGTGGCGAGCTGCTCGGTTCCAATGCGCTCGCCGACGCCGCGGAGCATGGCATTGAATTCCTGGCCACCCGAACGCCAACGCATCTGGTACGCCAAATCCGCAACGACGAATTGCGCAGCTTCAGCAATGCCGTCTCCCGTGCTGGAGACCAGCTGATTTGCACGGCGGTCGATAACGAAGACAGCCAGCCTTCCTCTTTCCTGGATCTGGTCGAGCCACCGGGGCCAGAAGGCAGGGAACCAACCGCGGTTCCGCGCATCCGTTCGCTTCCAACCTTGGTGGCAGAGCTGCGCAGCACCGCCGAGAGAGCCAGGGCCGCCGGCCTTGGGGCAGCGCCAGCGCCGGACGATGTGGAAGCAGCTAACCTGTACCAGGACGCCACCCACGTGCTTGGACGCCTGGCTCAGGCAGAGCGCCCGGTGCGAGGAGCGCATCCAAGTTCCTGGTGGGGGTTGCGCGAACTGACTACCCATGAACCGGTTATCCCGGAAGACCAGCCTCGGCGGGTGTCACCGTCGAAGGTGGAAACCCTGGTGAAATCGCCGCTGAACTGGTTTGTGCAAAGCGCTGGTGGAACCGCTGCCCGCGATTTCGCGGCCTCCTTGGGTACGCTGATCCACTCCATCGCCGAAGAGCATCCCGATGCAAGCGGAAGCGAATACCAGCAGATCCTGGAGCAACGCTGGCCAGAGCTGGAAAAACTGGAGAACTGGGAAGGTCAAAGGGACTTCGACCGTGCCAATAGCATGCTCAAGAAGTTCGCCGCCTACTGCGTCACCATGCGCCAAGAAGGACGCGAACTGGTGGCTCGCGAGATGCCGTTCCAGATCGAGGTCCCGGCCCCTGACGGCACGCATATCCAGCTTCGCGGAATTATCGACCGCGTCGAAGCTGACGCCAACGGCAAGGTGAGGGTCGTTGACCTGAAAACCGGTTCCACTGCGCCATCCAAGGACGCAACCTTGGAACACCCGCAGCTAGGCGTCTACCAAACCGCAATCCAGCTCGGCGCGTTGCAAGATCACGAGGAAACTGCAGGACTCCCGGATGAGCCAGCCGGCGCATCCTTGGTCTACGTCGGTACCAGCACCAAGGGCGCCTCGGTCCGTGAACAACCATCAATTGGTGAAGGGGACTGGGCCCGCGCGCTCATCTTCGAAGCTGCCTCGCTGATGGGAAACAGTGAATTCATCACCCGGCACGTTTCGGGAGCCGCAGGGATCCTCGGCAACTGCACGCTGCCTGAAATCTGCCCTTTGTGCGCCCAAGGACGACAGGTCACCGAACCATGAGCAATATCAGATTCACTCCAGAAGAACTCTCCGCAGCCCTGGGCGAGCAGTTTCCGCCCACCGCGCAGCAGGCTGAGATAGTCGCTGCGCCATTGGAACCGATGCTGGTCATCGCCGGCGCCGGCTCGGGCAAGACCAAAACCATGGCGGATAAAGTCGTCTGGCTGGTAGCCAACCAGCTGGTCCGGCCGGAAGAGATTCTCGGGGTGACCTTTACCCGCAAGGCAGCGGGAGAGCTTTCCGTGCGTATCCGTGCCAAGATCGCGCAGCTTGTGGCCACCGGTCTGCTCAGCCCAGAAGAAACCCGGGACTTCCTTGACCCTGCGGTATCCACCTACCACTCCTACGCCAACACCCTGGTCCAAGACCATGGGCTGCGGCTTGGCCTTGAAGAAGACAGTGCCTTGTTGGGCGCGGCCCAATCATGGCAGGTGGCCCACTCGGTGCTGGAAAGATACACCGGCAACTACGAGCACCTGAACAGTGCCACCAGCACACTGATTGATGCCATCGTTTCCTTCAGTTCGGAAGCATCCGAGCACTTGGTCACCGCACCTGAGGCCCATCAGTGGATTGATGACCTGGTGGCACGCCTGCGCACCTTGCCGATGGACGCAGAGAAGCCCAAGAAAACTACCCAAGCAGCCCTCAAGCTCATCGACAAGCTGGCTTCACGTGCCACCATCGCTGAGTTGGCTGAAGAGTACGCCCGGGAAAAGAAGCGCCTCGGGGTGATGGACTACGGCGACTTGGTGGCCCACGCAGCGCGTATCGCCCAGGAGGTGCCGGCAGCTGCGCTCGCCGAACGGGCTAGCCACAAGGTGGTGCTGCTGGATGAATTCCAGGACACCTCGCACGCGCAGATGGTGCTCTTCTCTCAACTCTATGGCGAAGGCCATCCGGTCACCGCGGTGGGTGACCCTAACCAATCCATCTACGGATTCCGCGGGGCTAGTGCCGGTCAGCTGTTCCGATTCCCAGAAGTCTTCCCGATTGTTCGGGACACAGGCCGGGACGTCGCCCACGTGAAGCACCTGACCATCGCATGGCGCAATACCGTCAACGTGCTCGCGGCAGCGAATAGCATCACTGCCGGCGGGCCGCAGCATCAAGGCCCGGTCTCGGTCAAGCCCTTGGATTCCTCGGCGCATGCCAAGCCAGGTCGTGTGGTGCTCAACCGTTGCGCAACGGTTCGCGACGAGGCAGACGCCATAGCCGACATGATTGTTGCCGAGAATAGGGCATCTTCCGAGCCGAAGACCAGTGCGGTGCTCTCGCGAAATCGTACCCAGTTGAGCATCATGGGCGAGGTGCTCGCTGAGCGGGGCATCAAATACCAGCTCGTGGGACTATCCGGATTGCTGAGCACCCCTGAGCTCACCGACCTGGTCTCGTACCTGCACGTGCTGGTTGACCCGCTGCGCTCCGACAAGCTCATGCGCTTATTGGCTGGAGCGCGCTGGCGGCTGGGTGCCGCAGACCTGATGGCCTTCGCCGATTGGTCCCGCCAGCTGGAACGGCGGCGAGCCCGCGGGCTGCAGCCAGACCCGGCAGAAAGCGAAGAGGCGCAGAGCCCCGAAGAAGCAGTGACCGAGGCGGCCCGCGCCGAACTCAATGATGCGGCCAGCCTCGTCGAAGCACTGGACTTCCTGCCCAGGGAAGGGTGGACCAGCAATGACGGCAGGACCATTAGCGCAGCGGGCTACGAGCGCTTGGCGGCCCTGCGCGATGAACTCGCCGGCCTGCGGCTGCTGGCCAATGACGACCTTGAAACGCTGATTCGCGAGACCGAACGCGCCATGAACCTGGACATCGAGGTGGCTGCCCGTCCGTGGATATCTCGAGACAAGGCGCGAGCCAACCTCGATGCCTTCGCCGATGTGGTACGCGAATACTGCCGCAATGCGCCACGCGTTGAACTGTCCGGCTTCTTGATGTGGCTGGAACAGGCCGCCGAAAAGGAAAAGGGACTACCGCTGCCAAGCGAAGATGCTGACCCCGCGGCAGTCCAATTGCTGACGGTTCACGCGTCCAAGGGATTGGAATGGGACATCGTGGCGGTGATGACCTTGAACGACGGGGTGTTCCCGGGTTCCAAATCCGACCGGTGGACCAGCGGTGACAAAGCGCTGCCCTGGGAAATCCGTGGCGACGCCCGCGACCTGCCCCAATGGGACACCGAACAGCCGGCCTTGAAGGAACTGCTGGAAGCCGAATCGGTCTTCAAGGACCAGGTAGAGGACCACCACATTGCCGAAGAGCGTCGCCTGGCCTATGTTGCGGTGACCCGCGCCAAGTCATTGCTGATTTGCAGTAGCAGCGTCTGGACGAGCACCCGTACCAAGCCAACCGAGCCATCAGAATTCTTCACCTGTTTGCTTCCGCTGGCCGAAGGCGAGGAACCCCAGGCGGAGATCGGGGTCTGGGTGAAGGACGAAGAAGCGCCGGAACAAAACCCGAGCACTTTGACGCCCCTTGAAGCGCTGTGGCCGTACGATCCATTGGAAGGCCCCGTCGTCACGGGGGGAGTGCAAAAGACTCCATACCCGTATTCACGGCGCAATGTCATTGCGGAAGTGGCGAAGGATCTCGAATCCGTTCCAACAGATCATGAGCCGCTGACCAGCTTCGGGAGGCAGTGGGCTGAAGAAGCCGAGAAACTTCTAGGCCAGCGCGAGTTCTTGGCTGGCCGTGAGCGCAGCATCGAGGCACCAGAGCATGTGCGTGCTTCATTGTTTGTCGAGCTGGCCGAGGACCCGGTTGGGGTACTGGAAAACCTTCGACGCCCGGTGCCGCGTCGACCGGGGCTCGCTGCACGGCGCGGTACCGCGTTCCATGCCTGGATTGAAGAGTTCTACGAGAAGACGTCAATGCTTGATCTGGGAGACCTGCAGGATCCGGCAGATGGCTATCTTGATGAGGCGCTGGACCTTGAATCCATGAAGGAAGCGTTCCTATGCAGCGAATGGTCCAAGCTGCAGCCGGCCTATGTCGAGGTTCCATTGGAGACCCGTGTGGGTCCGGTGGCTGTGCGTGGCCGCATTGATGCCGTCTTCCGGATGGACGACGGTACGTGGCTGATGCTGGACTGGAAAACCGGTCGAGTTCCTAGCGGCAAGGATCTGAAGAGCAAGCTGGTCCAGCTCGCGGTGTATCGTCTGGGCTGGTCACGCCTGCACGGAATCCCGCTAGAGGAGATCAAGGCCGCCTTCTACTATGTGGCGGCGGGCATTACGATCCACGCGGAGTATCTCTCCGATGAGCAAGAACTGGAACAGATGATCAGCAGCGCGTTTGAACAGCTCGAAGGCTAGCCGCTCAGGACGCTGGGAAGTCTTTACTTCTCGGCGTCCTCAACAGGCTTGTTGTTCTTTTCAGCAGGCTCAGCCGTGCTCATTGGCCGTGCGGCAGCTGACTCGGCCTCCGCTGCATCACTATCGTGTTCGGCGGCCTTGGAGGCGGGTTCATCCTTCGCAGGCGAACTGTTCTTGGCATCAGCCTGAACAGCATCAGATTTTGGCTGGTCACCAGACTCCTCTGGCGCGGCCTGGACATTGGACGCTGTGCTTCGGGGTGTTGCGGAGTTCGGCGATTCCGCTGCCAGGGGAGTGACCTTGTCGGTGTTAATGCTTGGCGCGGCGACGGCGGCCGGCTTTTCCGGAGCCTTCTGGGCCGGTGCTTCTGGCTGGGGAGCCAAAGGGCGCGGAGCTTCCACGACCGACAATGGCTGGCCACCGTACTCCGCGATGTTCTGGTCCAATTCGCGTAGCATCTCTTCGGCCTCGGCGATGCGCTCGTAGTCCTTGGAATCCAAAGACTTCACCAGCCACTGCGCCAGCGCGAATTCGGCGGCCAGCGCGGCGCGACGCATGATGTGCGGATCCGCAGCCTTGCCGCGGGCTTCGACATAGGCGGTGAAAACGCGCTCGCTGAAGCTCTGGTCTTCTATGGCCGAAAGCCAAGCGAAGTCATCAGCGGGATCACCGACGTGCAAATCTGTCCAGCCCTTGACTGCAGTGATGCTGGAATGGGAAATCTGCAGCTGCTCTTCATCGAAGTCGCCGTGAACTACGGCAGCGTTGAAACGCCACAGCGCCACGTCCTCCATGGCGTGTTCCCAACGGCGCAGTAAACCGCTTGGCACCTTGCCCGTAGCCGCGGCCGTATCCAGTTCGTTGAGTTTGCGCTGTCGAATCTCGTCGGCAGTGTAGGTCGGCAGGCCTGCCACTTCAACAGCTTCATCTGGGATCTGGTGGATGGCAGCCATGCATTGGCCCAGCGACTTGGCCAGGTTGCTGCCGACATCAACCAATTCATCGAGGGTCGGAACGTGTCCGGGCATATCCTTGTAGACAAAGGTGCGCAGTGGGCCCTGGCGCACGGTGCCGGCTACGGCAGGCAAGGAAAACGGCAGTGAAGCGCGGACCTTGGCGGAGAAAGCGCGCAAGGCCGAAAGCTCTGCTTCCAGACGCATGCTTGCCTCGTCATGCCGAGGTGAACGAACGCGCCAGCGATGCTTGAGTGCGTCGACGATCAATGCTGAGTCAAAATCTTCTGCATCGTCGGACAGCGCCGCGAAGCCTACCGGAGTCAATCCGGGGACGGCGGCGGTGGCAATTGCGGCGAGTTCCATGGCAGTGCGTTTCACAAGTTCCACCGTATGCGAGATTCCCTTTTCTATCGTTGAATGACGCACGGAATATGGCGGGATTCACCGGCAACATTCAGAGTTGCGACGAATCTCATTGATCAACAGCTATCCACATTGAGCAAGCATCAAGATTCTGGAGCGCTATGTGCATTAGGTTAGAGGTATGGCTCTGGCAGAAACTTATCGAACCCCACTTACCGGACTTCACTTCGGACAGTCTCTGATTGAGCGCCCACTGACCGAAAAGCAAGACCCGATGCTTTTGCCTGGCCTATTTAAGCAGCGCAGCACCAAGGTGCTGCTGATCAGTGGTGGTGGCGCGGCAACTATCGGCTCTGATCTCTTCTTTCTCAACGGCACGGACTACCTCGCAAAAGACTCCGAGCGCCAGGTGTACCTGGGGCGTGCATCAGGCACGGAATACGTTCTGGCTCTCGTTGATGCCGAGGACTATGCCTCCAGCGGCATCGAGCGCTGGACGACGCTACGTGAAGGCTTCAACCTGCTCAATGAACTGCATGCAGAACTCTTCGTTGAAGCGCAGGCGATCGCCAATTGGATCCGTTCAGAGAAATTCTGCCCACGCTGCGGTTCACCCGTTAGGGCTGCCACCTTCGGGTGGGGCCAGCGTTGCGTGAACAATGACCACGAGCTTTTTCCACGTACCGACCCGGCAATCATTGCCTCGGTGATCGACAGCCAAGATCGATTGCTGCTCGGATCCAACGCCACCTTCAAGCACCGGATGTACTCGGTGCTTGCAGGATTCGTCGAAGCAGGGGAGTCCCTAGAGTCTGCTGTGCGCCGCGAGATCTTTGAAGAATCCGGTGTGCGTATTGGAGAGGTCGCCTACCGCGGTTCCCAGCCCTGGCCAATGCCGCGATCGCTGATGCTCGGTTTCGCTGCTGAAGCCTTGAGCGAAGAGCTGGTTCCGGATGGTGCAGAAATCATGGACCTTCGCTGGTTCACACGAGCCGAACTGCGTGAAGCTCTGGAATCAGGAACAATAGATATACCGCGCGGAGTCTCGATAGCCCACGCATTGATCCGTACCTGGTACGGCGAACCCCTTCCGGAGGCCCTGAGCAAGTGACCGAATACGACAATCCGCCAGCAGACAATTTGCTGGCGGGACTGGATGCTGAACAGCGGCAAGCAGCTGAAACCCTCAGCGGTCCACTGTGTATTCTGGCGGGCGCAGGAACCGGCAAGACCAGAGCAATTACCCACCGGATCGCCCACGGCGTGCATACTGGCATCTACAACCCGACCAGTGTTCTCGCGCTGACTTTCACCACGCGTGCAGCTGCGGAGATGCGTACCCGCTTGCGTCAGCTCGGCGCACCCGGCGTGCAGACGCGTACCTTCCACGCAGCTGCCTTGCGCCAGCTGCAGTACTTCTGGCCGCAGGCCGTTGGCGGTACCCTGCCGAACTTGGTAGAACACAAGGCCCCGCTCATTGCGGAGGCGGCGCGTCGCCTGCGCATTTCCAGCGACCGCGCCATGGTCCGTGATCTGGCTGCGGAAATCGAATGGGCCAAGGTCTCCATGCATACCCCGGAAAGCTACGCCAAGATTGCGTCTTCCCGAGAACTGCCCAACGGTCTCGAAGCAGTGAGCATGGCCCGCATCTTCCAAACCTACGAAGAGCTCAAAGATGACCGCGGAGTTATCGACTTTGAAGACGTACTGCTGCTGACCATTGCAATTCTTGAAGACAATGAAAAAGTCGCAGCCAGTGTACGCCAGCAGTACCGCCACTTCGTCGTCGACGAGTACCAGGACGTTTCGCCGTTGCAGCAACGGCTCCTGGATCTCTGGCTTGGCCAGCGCAACGAACTGTGCGTGGTGGGCGATGCCTCCCAGACCATCTATTCTTTCACCGGTGCACGCCCAGACTTCTTGCTGAACTTCGGCACACGGTTTCCGGAAGCAAAGGTCGTGAAGCTGGTACGCGATTACCGCTCCACTCCTGAAGTCGTGAACCTGGCGAATAAGGTGCTTGCTAATCGGCGCATTGAATCCCAAGTCCCTGACCGTAACGTGACCTGGCCCGAACCACTGGAACTCATCGCGCAACGCGATCACGGTCCGGCCCCTGAATTCTTTGAAGCGACGGATGACGAAAATGAAGCCGAGGAAGTCGCCCAGCGCATCAAGCAGCTGCTCAAAAACGGCCAGGACATCTCCGAGATTGCCATCTTGTACCGCACTAACGGGCAGTCCCAGGCTTTTGAGCAAGCACTGACGGCGTATTCCATCCCCTACGTAATGCGTGGTGCCGAGCGGTTCTTCTCCCGTCGCGAAGTCAAGGAAGGGATGCTGGCCTTGCGGGCCGGCTTGAGCGTCGCCGCAGATACTCCGGTTGCGCAGATGGTGCGCGATGTGCTCTCCTCGCACGGCTACTCGGCGAATGCCCCAAGCGGCGGCACTGGTGCGGTGCGCCAGCGTTGGGAATCGATGTCGGCACTGGTTCGCCTGGCCGACGAAGTCGTTGCGCTTAAAAAAGAACAAGACATTGATGCCACATTGCACGATGTGGTCAAGGAATTGGAAGACCGCGCAGCGATCCAGCACGCGCCAACTCTGGATGGCGTCACCTTGGCATCATTCCACGCAGCCAAGGGGCTGGAATGGGATGCTGTATTCCTGGTTGGATTGAACGAAGGCCTGGTCCCGATCTCCTATGCCAAGGACCAAGCGGGCTTCGATGAAGAACGGCGGCTGCTGTACGTGGGTATTACCCGCGCACGGAAGCACCTGTACCTGTCCTGGTCGCTGGCAAGGACCCCGGGCGGACGCGCGCACCGATACCCATCACGATTCCTCGATGGAATTAAATCGGTACGCCAAGCCAGCAGCAGGCAGCAGACCACCTACCGCAAACGCGAACAGAAAATCACGCCCGCAGTCTGCATGACCTGTGGATCCTTCTTGACCAGTGCAAAAGAGCGAAAGCTCAAACGTTGCGCCTCGTGCCCTGCTGCCTATGATGAAGCGTTGTTTGAGACTTTGCGTGAATGGCGATCGGAGGTTGCCCAATCCAACGCGGTCCCGGCATTCGTCATATTCACCGATGCAACCCTCATGTCCATCGCGGAGCACCAGCCGGATTCAATCCAGGGATTGTCGAAGATTCCCGGGGTGGGACGTAGCAAGCTTGAACGATATGGCGAGGCGGTGCTTGCGGTCGTTGACGAGCGCCGCGCATAGGGTTCTCCACAAGTTGGCGAATTGGTCCGAAGCTGTTCAGGCTAGGACGTAGCTTAGAGATCACGTAGTGAGCGGACAGGAAGGTCCCCGGCCGCTGCCATAGATGAGGAAAGAGGCGCAATGCAATGCCAGCTTTTCCAAACACCGTCGACTTCGTCGCGCCGGATGAGATTCCAGTGCGGGTTCTCCGCTCGGCCAAGCGCAAGAAGACCATTTCCTCCCAGTGGCGCGATAACCGGCTGATTATCCAAGTCCCTGCAGCGCTGGACGAAAAAACGGAACGCGCTTTCGTTGATGAGATGATCTCGAAGTATCGCAAGGGACGCCAAGCGCGTACCGCGGGTCATACCGATGATGCGCTGGAGCGCCGAGCGGCATCTCTTGACCAGCAGTACTTCGCCGGCGAAGCCGCGCCGCAATCCGTGCGTTGGGTAGCCAACCAAAATAAGCGTTGGGGTTCGGCTTCATATCGGCAGCGCAGTATCCGCTTATCGGTCACGTTGCAGCATATGCCCAGCTGGGTGCAGGACTATGTTCTAGTCCACGAGCTTGCGCATCTGGTGGTCCCGCGGGCCGGCCACGGACCTAGGTTCCAGGCTTTGCTGAACCGGTTCGAACGCCGAGCGCAGGCGGATATTTTCTTGGAGGCATTCCACGCAGGCTACAACGCTCACGCCAAGGAATTGGGCCGGGCCCAGGATGAACTTTCGGGTTTCGGCCATGACGAGGAACAGTAGCTCAATGCACGAAGGAGGGATGTGCACTCGTGCACATCCCTCCTTCGAGGTTTCGATCTAATCAGTTCTTCGGATCCTCTGGATTCCCTGAACCGTCATCGCCTTCGGCTTCGGGTTCAGCGTTGTCGAAGCCGCCGTCCAGAAGCTTACCCAGTGCTGCGTCAAAGTCGTCGAACTCGGTCGCGGCAACTTCACGGCGATGCGTGAAGCCCTTGGGATCGGTGAGGTCTTCCGCGGTAGGCATCAGATCTGGGTGATCCCATACGGCATCACGGCCCTCGATTCCACGTTCGTCGTACAAGTGCTCCCACAGGGCAGCCGCTTCGCGCAGCTTGCGTGGGCGCAATTCAAGGCCAACCAGAGATGCGAAGGCAGTCTCAGCTGGGCCACCCGAAGCTCGGCGGCGACGCATCGTCTCGCGCAGGTGACCAGCAAATGGAAGGTTCTGGGCGGCCAAGGAGACCACATGATCAACCCAGCCCTCGATCAATGCCAACGTCAGTTCTAGGTTTTCTAGAGCCTTCTCCTGAGCGGGGGTGCGCTGCGGGGTGAACAATCCTTCACCCAGCATCGACTGCAGCGCTTCAGGGTTGGACGGATCGATACCGCGTACTGCTTCTTCAATGCGCGACATGTCGATATGGATGCCCCGAGCATAGGATTCCACGGCACCAATCAACTTGGAGCTTAGCCAAGGGACCCGGTTGAACAATCGTGCGTGTGCGTTCTCCCGCAGAATCACATACAGCAGGACTTCCTGCTCTGGGATTTCAAGGCCATCGCCGAACTTGCTGACGTTGGCCGCGATAATGCCTGGAGTGGTTCCTGCCAAAGGCAGGCCGATATCGGTGCCGCCAAGCACATCGGTTGCCAAGCCGCCCAGTGCAGTGCCCAGCTGCATGCCGAACATGCTGGCTCCGAGATTGCGGAACATGCCATCGGAATTGCCGAGCATGCCCTTCATCTCTTCGGGGATCTGATCCTTCATCGCGGTGGTGATTGCGTTAGCTACCGACTCGGCAACAGGCTCGGTGACCTGCTTCCAGGTGGCCAGGGTCTTGTCATACCATCGTTTACGAGTCCATGCCTCGGTCGAGCGGCCGTTCGACTCGAACACCGTAGCGTTGTTCAGCCACAGTTCAGAAAGGTTTGACGCATCGCTGATGGCGTTGTTGCGCGCGTCCGATACCGCCGGATCATCGCTGGCATATGCCTGCAAAGCGGTGTCGGATGCAAGCTTCCAGTTCACCGGACCGGAAGACGCGTTATTGCTCATCATCGCGGACATCATGGCCTGGGCCTGCTGCATCATTTTCTGCATCGCAGCCGGATCGCCTTGAGCACCAAGGGCATCACGAAGCTGCGGCGGGAGGTCATTCGGGTCGAATCCGCCACCGAAGAGCTGACCAAACATTGCAGAAAATGGGTCCTGCGGATTGTTTTCGTCGTCATCGCCGTTAGGGCGGTTATTCGGGGGGTTCTGTGCCATGCCTTTAAAACTACCGCGAGTAGCTGATAGTTCCCATGAATCTGGGCTTCAGTTCGCTTTCGGCACATCGAATACGCCTTGATGCTGATGCTTTTAAACCCAGGGCTTCAGTAGGCTAAGGGTGGGGATGTCTGCAAGGACGGATCCGCGTATTTTTTGACAGTTGGCGGGAGCAGGATCAGTGCACGTACAGGAACCACAAGACTCGACTTTGGAGCCAGGCGATTCCAGCCGCACTCCGCGAGGTTCCAAAACCATGAAACGCACCAGCTCCGGCGTCGTTGCGCTCCTCCTGATCGGCGTCATGATGTTTCTCCCGACGAATTTCATGATCCGGTCGCCTGGCCCAGTGTTTAACACTCTTGGCGAGGACAACGGGCACGATGTGGTCTCCATCAAGGGAGCCCAGTCATACCCTTCGGAGAGCGTCTTGGATCTGTTGACCATTTACGTCCAGGGTGGCGGGCAGAACCGAATCACCATACCTGTCGTACTTGAAGCATTGGTCAATTCGGCCAAGGATCTAGTTCCTGAAGAAACCATCATTTCTCGTGGTGTCTCTTCGGAAGAGAAGAATGAACAAAATGATTTCATGATGACTTCATCGCAGGACTTGGCTGTGGCAGCGGCTTTGGCCGAGCTGGATCAGGGCTTTACCGAGTGGCTTACGGTCGCTGAGTTCTCCACCGGCACGAATGAAAAAGTGCTTGAGCCCAAGGATCGCCTTCTGAAATTCGAAGGAGAGCAGATCACTTCGCTGGAACAGCTGAAGGAAGAACTGAATTCCCGCGGTGCAGAACCAGCAATCTTGACCGTTGGCAGACCGGATAAGCATGGCGTCTACAGCGACGTAGATGTCACTGTGAACACCAAGGAAGCCGAGAATGGCGAACGCCAGTTGGGTGTCTTCCTGGGCAACGAATACGAGTTCCCTATCGATGTGAGCTTCGGGTTGGAAAATGTTGGCGGTCCCAGCGCCGGCATGATGTTTGCCTTGGCGATCATTGACCGCCTGACGGAAGGCTCATTGGCGGGAGACCACCACATCGCAGGTACCGGTGAGATTTCAGCCGATGGCAAGGTCGGTCCAATCGGTGGAATCGCCCAGAAGATGGTGGCGGCGAAGAATGCCGGAGCAACCGTCTTCTTGGCCCCAGCCGACAACTGCGCTGAAGCCATAGGGCGTATTCCTGCCGGACTGGATGTCATCAAGGTTGCAACCCTGTCAGAAGCTCGCCAGGCATTGGAGAAGATCGCCGCAGGTGAAGACCCGGCGACTTTCACGACATGCGAATAGATTTAGCCGGGCATCAAGGGAAGAATGTGATGCAAGGAAACCAGTCTCGTACACAACGCCCGTACAAGAATTAGGTACACGAGTTCTCTTGTTGGGAACAACGGGAAGAACCCAAAGTAAGGAATAGATAGTGTCTTTCGGATCGGATAGTCCGTTCGGGGGTCCGCCGCGGCCCCAAGAACCACAACGACCTTCCAACCCTTCGGGCAAGAAAGCCTCGCCGCTGACCCTGACCATCTTCGCGGTGGTCATTCTCGTCGCAGTCTTCGTTTTCTTGTCGAATTTCTACGCTGATATCCTCTGGTTCAACCAGCTGGGTTTCTCCGAGGTCTACTGGACTGAGCGGATCTCCAAATTAGTGATCTTCCTGATCGCTTTGGTGCTGATGGCGGTTCCAATGTGGTTCTCGATGCGCAGTGCCTACAAGCACCGCCCTGTCTATGCGCCAAACTCGACCCGACCTGATTCCATGTCGCGCTACCAGGCCCAGCTGGAACCAGTCCGCCGATTCCTGATGGTTGGCATTCCATTGGTGATCGGCATTTTCGCTGCCGTTGCCGTGGCCGGACAGTGGCAGACCATCTTGCTGTTCTTCAACCAGGTCGGTTTCGGTAGCACTGACCCCCAGTTCAACATGGATCTGGGCTTCTTCGTTTTCTCCCTTCCATTCATCGCACTGGTCAACGGCTTCCTGATCTCGGTCGTGCTGCTCAGCGGCGTGGCTGGTCTGCTGACCCACTACCTCTACGGCGGAATCCGCGTTGAAGAGCGTGGCGGCATAACCGTTGGCAAGGCCGCTCGGGTGCACACCGCAGTTGTTGTCGGAGTCTTCTTGATCTTCCAGGCTGTGAACTTCTGGATCGGCCAGTACGAGACCCTCACCGACCAGTCCGGCCGTGTCGCCGGTGCACTGTACAAGGATGTCCACGCTGTCATCCCTGCACAGATGATTCTGGCCATTGTGGCAGTCCTTATCGCCATCACCTTCGTGATTGCGGCAATCAACGGTCGCTGGCGTTTGCCATTGATCGGCACCGCCATGCTGGTAGCAACGATGATCGTTGCCAGCGGCGTCTACCCGTTCCTGATCCAGCAGTACAAGGTGGTCCCTTCCCAAAGGGCGTTGGAGAGCGACTATATTGAGCGCAACATCGAAATGACGCGCTTGGCTTTCGGTCTCGACGATGTCGAAGTTACTGACTACGATGCGAAGATCTCGACTGAGAAGAATGCGCTGGCCGAGGAAACCTCAACCACCGCGAATATCCGCCTGCTGGATCCAAACCTGGTTTCGGCTGCTTTCGCGCAGCTGCAGCAGTTCCGCGGCTACTACACCTTCGCCGAGACCCTTAACGTCGACCGTTACGAGATCGACGGCAAGGTGGAAGATACCGTTATTGCGGCCCGTGAAGTGAACGTGGACCCAACCGACACGTGGGTGAACCAGCACATCAACTACACCCATGGCTACGGCCTGGTGGCTGCCTACGGTAACCGCGTGGCTGCCGGTGGTCGTCCGGACTTCATGCTCGGTGGCATCCCGACCTCCGGTGATTTGATTACCGACGAGGATTACGAGCCGCGGATCTACTTCGGTGAGAATTCTCCGTCCTACTCCATTGTCGGCGGGCCGGATGAGGGATGGACCGACCAGGAACTTGACCGTCCAGGTACCGGTGGCGAGAACCAAGACACCCGCTATACCTTCCAGGGCGATGGCGGTCCGAACGTTGGCAACATGTTCAACCGCTTGGTCTACGCACTGAAGTTCGCCTCCACTGACCTCTTGCTCTCACAGAACGTCAATAGCGAATCGCAGATCCTCTACGATCGTGATCCTCGCGATCGCGTGAGCAAGGTTGCTCCGTACCTGACGCTGGATTCCCAGGCTTACCCTGCCATCATTGATGGCCGCGTGCAGTGGATCATCGATGGCTACACCACCTCCAACGACTTCCCGTATTCGCAGCAGCAGCAATTGGACTCGGCAGTGACCGACTCGCTGACTAATGCGCAGGACCTGTCTTTGACCGGCCGCGTGAACTACCTGCGCAACTCGGTGAAGGCCACCGTCGACGCCTATGACGGAACGGTCAAGCTTTACGCCTGGGACACCGAAGACCCGATCCTGCAGTCCTGGCAGAAGGTCTTCCCTACGGCATTGAACCCGTTGGATGACATGTCGGCTGAGTTGATGGAGCACGTACGTTACCCTGAGGACATGTTCAAGGTGCAGCGCGAAGTGCTAACCACCTACCACGTGGACAACCCGGACGCGTTCTACGAGTCCAACGACGCGTGGGCTGTGCCGGATGATCCGACCTCATCCGCCGCTGGCGTGAAGCAGCCGCCATACTTCATGTCCTTGAAGATGCCGACCCAGGATGAAGCGTCGTTCTCGCTGACCTCGACGTTTATCCCTGCTGCCGCGGCCAACGGCCAGCAGCGCAACGTGCTCTTCGGCTTCCTTTCGGCCAACGCCGATGCCGGCTCCGAACCTGGGGCGAAGGCCGAAGACTACGGCAAGCTGCGCCTGCTCGAGCTGCCACGAGATACTGCGGTTCCTGGCCCAGGCCAAGCACAGCAGAACTTCGATACCAACACACGCGTGACCACTGAATTGAACCTGCTGCGTCAGGGTGCTTCGGAGGTCAAGAACGGCAACCTGCTGTCGCTGCCAGTTGGCGGCGGTATCCTCTACGTTCAGCCGGTCTACGTTCAGTCCTCGGGACAGACCAGCTACCCGACCTTGCGTAAGGTCCTGGTTTCCTTCGGCGACAAGGTTGGCTTCGCCGATACCTTGGCTGAAGCACTGGATGAGGTCTTCGGCGGTGAGTCCGGTGCAGTGACTGGTGAGACCGAAGGCGTTACGCCAGAGGATGATCCAAAGGGCGAGAAGGAACCAACCAAGACTGATACCCAGAAGCTCTCCGAAGCTCTGGCTGATGCGAATGAAGCCATCAAGAATGGCCAGGAAGCGCTGGCCAAGAGCGACTTCGGAGCCTACGGCGAATCGCAGAAGCAGTTGGAGGATGCCTTGACCCGCGCGATGGACGCAGATGCGGCCATCAACGGCACCGAGGTTGACGGGGATGTGAAACTGGACGACGGACAAAATCAGGACGCAGCCCAATCGCCAGCACCCCAGGACGGTGCTGAAGGCTAAGCACTAGCATCAGCTGACCGATTTGCTTTCACTCCGCGATGATGCAAGAATTATCTAGTCATCGCGGGGTGGAGCAGTTCGGTAGCTCGCCGGGCTCATAACCCGGAGGTCGCAAGTTCAAATCTTGCCCCCGCCACGAATGGCAAAATGGAGATCCTAACGGATCTCCATTTTGCGTTAATCTGCAAGTTGCCCGTTGCCGGATCAGTACCCGTGAATTGATGCGGGAACTGCCGTCAACCCATGTACGGGAAGGGGGCGGTCGCCGGCATATGTGTAAGTTGGGGCCGAAGGCTGACGCAGTTCCAGGCCTACCGCAGGGCCCCGGGCGCTGGAAGGCCCGAGAATCTTCCCCTGAGCGGGCTAGGGTGATCGCAGCAGACTCTCAGGCACCTTGTGGCGACGGGCTACCCGCCGGAGTGTGCAATCATGCGGCGGAAGACCCCTGGGGTCTTTGAAACCCGGGTAACGCCGGGCCAAGGCATCTGGATATAACCAAAGGATAATTCGGATCAGGTCGGACATTTAGGCGTAGTGCGATTAAGGACACTCTTTTCGATTCGCTATTGAGTTCACCAGTTGGTAATGTTGTATTTACCGACGCGGGGTGGAGCAGTTCGGTAGCTCGCCGGGCTCATAACCCGGAGGTCAGAGGTTCAAATCCTCTCCCCGCCACGAAAGTGGAAACGGAGATCCGGAAGGGTCTCCGTTTTTGGTTTAACCGGACTTCTCAGGCCTGCGCCAATGGGCGACCGTGGCGTTTATTTTGGGCTATAGGCAATAAAGTGTGTCTGGCCCGGGCGTGTTCCCGGGCCAGACAACCTTAAAACCCTGCTCTAGTAGATATTCCTCATCCACTCACTGCGAATGAATTGCCCATCCTCAGCGCTGGGGCCGGTGCCATAAAGCTCCGGGCCGATTGGTGCTTCATCAACTATGTGCTGCGCCTTCTTCTTCGCTTCGGGAGTGTAATGCTCCGGGCGCAACAGTGTCCGCAAGGCCGGGTGGTTCCCTTCATCCGCATGCGTCCAGCAGAACCACTCGCACGCCCGCCGGCGATGCTCAATGGGCATCCCTCGGTGATAGAAAATCATGGCCCGGATGCCGGAGTTCACCGCACCTTCAATCATGTTCGTCGTCGCGTTGATCCCCAAGCCGTTCAGGTCCTTGTCCAGGTAGGTGAACAGGTGCCCGCGTCGCAGGGCGTTATTCATGGACTCGTAGGCGCTGCGTAGCCGATCGTGGGTGTACCACCACTTGCGGTTTTGTCGCAGGCCCCGCGGCCAGGCACCGGACCAGTCAGCAGCGTAGGTGCGTTCATTGATCAGCTCGTGGTTTTCGGCATGCCACGCAGCGAAGGCGGCAAGCCATTCTGCCGCAGCTTCCTGGGTCCGGATTTTCGTGAGTTTCAGGCTCAATCGACGTAATGACTTCCCTGCAGGCAAACGCGGATTCAGGGTCAGGTAGGTGCGCACGTTGCGCTGGATATGCACCAAGCAGCGTTGAATTTTCACGTTCGGCCAGAACTCTTTGAGCGCTTTCATCAGGCCTGATCCGCCGTCGGTCACCACGACTTTTGGTTCGGGGAAATGCTGCAGCAACACGGTCCAGGCCTCGGCTTTTTCGCGGTCGCACCACTGCCATCCGATGACACGTCCGTGAGCGATGGCGATCAGCAGGCACCAGCCTTGGCGCAGATAGATGCCGTCGACTTGGATCTCGTCGAAGACTTCGCCGGTGTGATGCAGGTAGGGGTGCACGTTCCAGCACCAAGCGGTCTGATGCCGGAAGGTGCGGCCGGTTCCGCCGCCGAATTCGGCTTGGGAATGTTTGCTCATCAGCCAGGTGACGAAGCCGGTGAGTTGGTTGCGGGCGGTGGTGTCTTCGCGTTTGAAAACGGTGCTGGCATTGCAGGTGATGCAGCGCCAGCGCTGGGTTCCTTTGGAGGTGGTTCCGTTTTTCTTCAGTCGGGAATGACAGATAATACAAGTATGGGATTGTCCAGTAAGCTTCACACTTATGGATTCAATACCCATGTGAACCTTGATCCTGCCCCGGCTGTCCGGGGCAGGATCAGGTTTTCAGTGAAGTGCCCCCCAAAAGTTAGACATCTCAGCAGAAAGAGATCTAGCAATGGGAAACCCTGCAAGCAGACGTCTAGTAGACAAAGATAAACAAC